>NZ_JBHRSD010000011.1:0-463378 GCF_042643375.1 Pseudoalteromonas fenneropenaei | reverse complement strand
GAGTGCTATTTAGAAAAGGTATTGAATAGCAAGTGATTTTTCATGCTCTTGCCCTGCTTTATCCTATTGTTAGTAGATGACCTCATACTACTAGCTAACAACAACAATGGATTGAACGTTAATGCTCTATTTTTTGAATATTGCTGTCTATTTAATGGGAACGATAATTGCCTCGCGATCACATTCGAACATAGTATTTATTCCCGAATTCAACTGGTAATCTTCCCCCAGTTAAGTGCTCGCGATAAGTTAGCCAGTTACGTCAGGCCGCTTTAGCACCTGACGCGAACTGGCTGGTTATTTAGCTAAAATTAGAAGCGCCAATCTAAATTTAACCACAGCGTTCGGCCTGCGGCGTTGACGCGACTGACTTGGCTATAACCACTAACCGCAGCACCTGCGCGGCTCAAGTGCTCGGCATAGGTTTTATCAAAAAGATTATCTATCCCTGCGCTGATTGTTACCGAATCACTATAGCTATAGTTGGTATTAAGCGCCAAGGTGCCAAAGCCCGCGCTTTTTGCCACATCTTGACCTGCAATATTGCCTTGGGCCAACGCAACCCGATGCTGGGCTTTGGTAAGTTGCCATAACAGACCAAATTGCCATTGTTGCCAATCAAAACGCAGACTGTTACGCCATGCCAGCGGTGGTTGTTGCGCCAATGGACGGTGGTCGGTGAGGTTACTGCCATACACATAACTCAGGGCAGATTGCCAATTGAGCTTAGTTGATAAGGCGTATTGCAGTTCCACTTCAAGGCCATAGCTTTCGCTGTCAATGTTGCGGGTGACGCTCGTTGGCATGCCCATTTTCGCATAAGCATTATCAAGCAAAATATAATCGTCTACGCGGTTGTAAAATAACGCCGTGCTGGTTTGCCACTGTTGCCCTTGTTGAATCATGCCGATGTCAAACTGGTGGTTTTTCTCGCTGCGGGTGTTGAAAGCACTGAGACTATCGACTGCGCCACGACCTGAACCCACCAACTCCCAATAGTCTGGGAACCGTTCGCTGCGGCCAAAACCGATGTAATAGCTACTGGTTGCCGTTTGCCATTGATAACGAACAAAGCCACTGCTTAAGGTATCGTGGCGGGCTTGTTGTGAAGTCGGATTGGGTTTTGCAGCCATCATGGTGGTGATTTGCTCGCGCTTGTCTTTGGCTTGCCAAAAGTCGACCCGTAAACCTGCAACCCACTGTGCTTGTGCGTCTATCGGATAAGTGATTTCGCCATATAGCCCAGTTTGCTCAAACTCGGCATCGGTAATCCGCGCCACAGTATTAAAATCGACCATAGGGGCATTCATAATGTTGCGGTTCCTATGGGTGTTGTATTGAAAATCAAAGCCATAAACTAGGTTTATTGCTGTGTCTAAAGTACTGGTAGCTTGCAGTTTAGCGCCTTGTGTATGCCTATCTGGGTTGGCTGCCATGGGCATTTTCATCATCATGGAGGGGATAAAAGGGCGCAAACTATAGTTGTCCATCACATGATCAACGTAGTTGTAATAAATTTGACCTTGCAGTGATTGCACTACGCCAGATAAGGCGCCTAAATCAAATTTGAGCGCAGCGTGGCTACGTTCGAACAAACTGCCATCCATCATGCGATCGGCATACGCGACATTACCATCACTCTTACCAAGGCTTAGGCGGTAACTCGTATCATCATCTGGGGTATAGGCAAATTCAGCATCGGCATTCCATTTGTCATAAGCACTATGAATGCGCTGGTTGTCGCCATCTTGATAGTCATCCGCTGTTTGATAGCTGGTGGCAATGCGAGCGTTGTAGCTCCGGTTGCCGAATTGCACGTCGGAATTAATCCCGTGACGGCCATCACTACCAAGCACGGTATTGGCAAAGCCTGTGATGCCAGCTTGGTCTAAACGGTGCTTATCACGACTGAAAATGACCGTGGCGGCGCTGCTCCCCGGCCCATATTGCACAGATTGCGGGCCTTTAATAATGGTTAAAGTATCGTAACTTTGTGGCGTGATATAAGCTGTAGGTGGGTCCATGCGGCTACCACAACCTCCTAAGGTCATGCCGCCATCGGTCAAAATGGCTAAGCGTGAACCCGCCATACCGCGAAACACGGGGTCGCCGCTGGCCGCACCTTTTTTCACTAACGAAAACCCCGCAATGCTGGAGAGCAAATCGGCGCCATCTTGTGCCGGCAGAGGTTGGCGCGGCAATTTAGGATCTGTAGTGATTTTAAGTGGGGTTTGCATTGGTGTAATCACCACAATTTTTTCGATCTCATCCGCTTTGGTCGGCAAGCTTAGCGTAGTTGCCATTGCTAAGGTGAGCAAAGAGTATTGCATATTATTATCCTAATCTATTGAATGGTTAGGATTTTAAGCTTGATATCTGGCTTTGGGGATGTGACAGATTGTCGCACCAACCTCAGCTCTAAGGATAAAAAGCCATAAGTTTGATTTAACGCAAAGGGCAGAGAAGAGGCATTCGCATTTAGCTTGTATTGGCGTTATAGTAACCAAATACAACGACTGCATAAGTGGTGATAACGATGCAAACACATGGACTCTCGATTGGCGTCGAAAGGCTAGAGCAACAGATTTTTGTTTCGTTAAAGGCCGTCGGTAAATTAACTCACGATGATTATCAATTGATGATCCCGCTGTTGGAAAGTGCGCTTAACCAAGTCGAAAGACCGCACATTGACGTGCTCTTTGATGCCAGCGAGTGGCAAGGCTGGGAGCTGCAAGCAGCATGGGATGATTTTAAATTCGGCCTTAAACACGGCAAGGAATTTAATAAAATTGCGGTTGTAGGTGCCGGTGTTAGCTCAGAGAGTTGGCTTGCCACTGTGGCGAGTTGGTTTGTCAGCGGTGAGGTGCGTTTTTTCGATACACGTTTAAACGCGTTAGCTTGGTTGGACAATCGACTGTAGCGGCGTATTTTCCTTACACTAATAAAAACAACAACAATAAGAGCAGGGTATGAGTGTAATTTCTTTCCGTTGGCAGCAGCGTTTGACTGGTTTGGTTGCAAGTTTGCTATTGTGTAGTGCGCCTTTGGTATGTGCCGAACAAGCCGCTGTAGTTAAACAAGCGAGAGCGGCGGCACAGCCTTTAGTGATGGGGGAACAATTCTTAATTAGCTCAGCGTATTTGACACGCGCTAGGCAAATTAATGTCAGCTTACCTACTGACTATCAAAATCAACCCGCGCAGTCTTATCCTCTCATAGTGGTGTTAGATGGCGGACTAGATCAAGATTTTCCGCATTTGGCAGGGTTAGCGCAGTTTTTGAGCTTTCCGTGGTTAAAGCAAATGCCAGCTAGTATTGTGGTTGGGTTAAGTAATGATGACCGTAAACATGATTTCACTTTCCCATCGCAAGATCCGCGAGATTTAGCCGATTTTCCAACCACAGGAGGGAGCGCGCAATTTATTCAGTTTATTACGGAAGGTTTATTGCCGGAATTGGCAGAGCGCTATCGCATCAATGAGCAGCGGGTTTTGATTGGCCAATCATTGGGCGGATTACTTGCTAGTGAAATTCTGCAATCGCACACCAAACTATTTTCCCATTACCTTATCGTGAGCCCTAGTTTGTGGTGGGACAATGGCAGTTTGCTAAAACGACCGCTGGTCGCGCAGCAACACTTTAGCAAGGTGTTTGTGGCAGTAGGGAAAGAAGGCGAGGTAATGGAAGGTGACGCGCAAGCTTGGCACCAAAAATTACAGCAACAATATGGCGTAGCGAGCGTAGCGTTTCAGTTTTATCCTGAATTAAACCATGGAGATACATTGCATTTGGCCGCTTATGACGGCTTGAAGTGGCTGTTTAGTGAGGCATCGCAAGATAAAGCCAAGCAGTAAGCGTAAAGCTTGGTAGTTCTCAACTGCGAAAGCAAAGTGAGCAAGTTGCAACAACTCGCCATATGCTCACTTTAATCGCATTTGGCTTACGGGCGGAACCGAAAGCCAACACGCGAATAGCTAGACTTCCAATACCGTCATTTGTTCCTGACACCAAGCGACTGCGTCATGGTAGTATTCAGGTAACACTTCAGCGTTAATCAGCATACTGCCCGCCAATTGATGGGCATCTTCCCAACGTGCTTGTTCATAATCAATCACTAGGTTGAGATAAGCCGCTAACTGACCTTCGCGGCGTAACAGGGCATCTTTGATGTCCACGGATAAGGGTAATTTGCTCATCACGCTTTCCATACTTTCATCCAAAATCGCATCCATCAGTGACATCATGCCAGCCAAAAATGCCATACCGGGATCTTTAAGTTTGCCATGATGAATGGCTAGTAGCTCTGCAAAGCGGGCGCGCGTCAGTGATAATTTTATTAACTCTACCGGTTTTTCTGACGACACTTGGGCGGCAAACAATAGCGAGAGGAATTTTTTCAGCTCTTGATTGCCAAGCACCACTAAGGCTTGCTTGATGGTGGCGATTTCGGCACGGCGTTTAAATGCCGCTGAATTGGCATAACGCAATAATTTATAAGATAAATTAACGTCACGTTCAAAGACTTGAGTAACGCGTTTGAGGTCCATATCGACGCTTGAGGTTTCATACAGTAATTCAGCAAGCGCCATTTCTGATGGTGGTAACGCTTTACTTTGCACCATTTCTGGTTTGGCAAAGAAAAATCCTTGGAACAGTTTAAAGCCGAGCGCAACCGCCTCTTGATAGGCTTCATAAGTTTCAATTTTTTCCGCCACTAAGGTGATGTGAGGGAACTCAATAAGTGCTTCTTTTATTTCTAAAATCGTCTCTCTAGCTGTGTGTAAACAATCAATTTTGATCTGATCGATAAACGGATAAAAGTGGCGCCACACTTTTTGATGTTGGTAATCGTCAAGGGCAATGGTATAGCCTTTGGCTTTCAATTCTTGCACTGCTGCCAAGAGACGCTTACCCGGCTGCACAGTTTCTAGTATTTCTATCACCAATTGTTCAGTACCCAGCATGGTTGGGTAGCCTTTGATGATAGTTTCTAAGGTAAAGTTGATATATGCAGGTTTGCCTGCGGTGAGGTCTTCAAGGCCAAAATTAAATTGGCTACCTTCAACTAAGCGCGAGGTGGCTTCATCACCATCGATATTGGGAAAGACATTATTGACGCCATCACGAAACAATAACTCATAGCCAATTAAATTTTTGTTAATATCAAGGATAGGCTGACGCGCGGCGTAAAAATACATAGATTCTGAGAGTCCGAGGTTACTTCACATTCTATCCGAGAATATAAGTCAAAAAGACGGGAATTTCATTATTTTTATCTTTGTTCACCATGATTTGGTATGGGAATTGGAACAGTTAACTATCCTTTAATTGGCAATAGGTGTCTTGCGGGTCAGAAACACCAATTTTTTGCATTGTCTATTTAAGTGAATGGTCTCAGAGATTGGAGTTAGCGTAAGTAGCCATGCTATAGTCAGAGTTCTCACTCACAAGAGGTTTTTTCCCCAATGATTGCTATGTGTTGCCATTAGGGGAAAACACCAAGAAGAACAGGAGGAAGAATTGGAAACAGGTACTCTGATCTCTTTGGCGTTATATTTTATAGCCATGCTCGCGATAGGGTTATACGCCTATCAAAAATCTACCGGCGATGCGTCCGGTTATATGTTAGGTGGTCGCAGCTTGCCACCGAGCGTTGCAGCCTTATCTGCTGGTGCTTCTGATATGAGCGGTTGGATCTTAATGGGATTGCCTGGGGCAATGTTCGTCACTGGTCTTAGCAGCAGTTGGATCGCCATCGGCCTTATCATCGGCGCATGGTGTAATTATCTGCTAGTTGCGCCAAGACTGCGGGTTTATACCGAATACGCCAACGATTCAATTACCATCCCAGATTACTTTGCGAATCGTTTTGAGGACCGGGGCCATGCGCTACGAATTGTTTCTGCATTAGTTATTATTATTTTCTTTACGCTTTATACCTCATCAGGGGTAGTTGCTGGTGGCAAACTATTTGAAAGTTCATTCGGCATGAGTTACGAGTCTGGGCTTTATATCACTACCGGCGTGGTGGTGCTTTACACTTTATTTGGTGGCTTTTTAGCGGTGAGCCTGACGGATTTTGTGCAAGGCTGTATCATGTTTATCGCCTTAATTTTGGTGCCTACTGTGACTTTCAGTTTGCTTGATAACCCTATCGCAGAAACGCTTAATGCCATCAATCCACAAATGTTTAGCTGGATAGGCGCGGGTTCGTTGATTGGCATTGTATCTGCTGCATCTTGGGGTCTTGGCTATTTTGGTCAACCGCATATTATCGTCCGCTTTATGTCGGTTCGCAGTGTCAAAGATATGCCAACCATGCGTCGCATCGGGATGAGCTGGATGATAGTGTCGGCAGTTGGTGCGGTTGCAACGGGCTTATTTGGCGCGGCTTACGCGGCTGAAAAAGGTTTGGTAGTGAAAGACCCTGAAACCATCTTTTTAATACTGTCGCAATTGTTATTCCACCCTTTGATAGCGGGCTTTTTACTGGCTGCCATTTTGGCCGCTATCATGAGTACGATTTCCTCGCAGCTGTTGGTAAGTTCAAGTTCGTTAACCGAAGATTTCTATAAAATCTTTATTCGCCCCACTGCCAGTGATAAAGAACTCGTGTTAGTTGGCCGTATCAGCGTTGCTGTGGTTGCGGTGTTGGCGATTTATCTTGCTTATGACCGTGAAAGTACCATTCTTGATTTAGTGAGCAATGCTTGGGCTGGTTTTGGCGCCGCATTCGGACCTTTAGTGCTGATCAGTTTAATGTGGTCACGGATGAACTTTTTTGGTGCGTTGGCTGGTATGGTTGCAGGGGCAGTTACGGTATTAGCGTGGATTTATACCCCAGTCACAATTAACGGTCAAAGCTTAAGTAGCCTATTGTACGAGATTGTGCCCGGATTTATCGTTGCCACGGTGGCGATTGTGGTGGTGAGTTTACTAACACCACCGCCTCGTAAAGAAGTGACAGACTTATTCGATAAAGTACAGCAAGCGCTGTAGTCTCTCATATTATGTGAGTCGCAAAAGCCGTGTTTTGAACGCGGCTTTTTTGTAAGGAACGGCATGAACTCAGTTTGGCAGCAAGATTTTTTAAAGCAGCATCAGTTACCGCAGAGCTATTTACCTGCAGCATTGAAGATTGCAGCACGGCTTGAGCAGGAGCGGCAACGCAATATTGATAAACCTTGGTTGCTAGCGATTAATGGTGCCCAAGGTAGTGGTAAGTCAACCTTAGCAGCCTGGTTGCAATGTTATTGGCAACAGCAAGGGATAGACGTAGCGGTAGTTTCTTTGGATGATTACTACTTAAACCCTTTAGCACGCCGAGTGCTTGCTGAGCAACAACATATTTTATTGCGTCAGCGCGGCGTGCCTGGTACGCACGATGTGGAGCGGGCATTGCGAGATTTCAAAGCATTCAAAGCGGGGCAAGCGGTTGCATGGCCACAGTTTGATAAAAGTTTAGATAGCCCAATTGCAGACCGTCCAGCACGACAAACCAGCATAGTGATTTTTGAAGGTTGGTGTGTGGCAACGCCGGCGCAACCTGAAGCAGAACTATTACTCCCTGTAAATGCCTTAGAAAGCCAACAAGATGCAACAGGAACTTGGCGCCATTTTGTTAATCAACAACTGGCAACCAGCTATGGCACTTGGTTTGACATGTGTGATTATCTGGTCTATCTCCAAATTGATAGTTTTCAGCGAGTATTGGCTTGGCGCACTTTACAAGAGCAGCAATTACGTGCCCGTACTGGTAGAGGTATGAGTGATGCAGAAGTGGCTGATTTTATTCAGTTATTTGAGCGCTTAACCCTACATGCCATGCGAACCTTGCCAACCCAAGCCAATCTGGTTATTGCACTGGATAGCCAACATCAGATGCAATTGAAAGCTCAGTAAGGACAACCAATGAAACTTGATATTTATATTGTTGATGCTTTTACCGACCGCATTTTTGCAGGTAATCCTGCAGGGGTTTGTATTACCGAGCAACCGCTCAGTGAAACTTTGATGAAGCAAATTGCCGCGGAACTGGGGGCGAGCGAAACCGCTTTTTTGACTTTAAATGATTTTCGCTTGCAGTGGTTTACTCGAGCTCAAGTTGAAGTGGCGCTCTGTGGTCACGGAACTTTGGCAACGGCATGTGTGCTTAATGAACTTGGCTTGGTTGCGGTAGGGGACGAAATTGCCTTTAAGACTCAGTCGGGGCGTTTAACCGCCGCGGTACACCGTCACCATAGCACTATTGTATTGCCGCGCTTGGCGGTACTCGAAACCTCGTTTGAATCAGTGCAATTTGAGTTAGATGCTTTTGGCCTCAATCCTGAGCAGCTTACTTTTGCTGGTCGTTTTGGTGAGCGGGTACTACTACAAGTGAACTCAGCCGCCTTAGTGCGGGGTTTAAACCCCAACTTTAGCCAATTATTAGCTCGAGCAGGGCGCGGGGTGGTGATCTGCGCGCCCAGTGACGACCCAGAATATACTTTAGTGTCACGTTATTTTGCGCCTTGGGTGGGTATCAATGAAGATCCCGTCACGGGCTCGACGCATTGTGCCCTTGCTGACCATCTATATCGCCAGCAGGGACTCAGTGAATGGTGGGGTTATCAAGCGTCGGCACGCGGCGGTGCGGTAGGGGTTAAATTAAAATCCGACGAGCAAGTTGAACTAACCGGTAACGCAGTCATTGCCTTAAAAGGGCAGTTAAGAGTTTAATTTGTAAAACGCGATGAGCATGCTTAGGCAGAGAGTTTAGTACGTGCAGCAGTTCGCAGTGCAGTCGGCAGCCTAGCTGCTAACTGCGATAAAGAGATGACGAGTATTAATTCGCAGCGTACCACTCATCGCGTTCAAGCCAGAAGATCTGGCCAAACCCGCCAATAAAACGTAAACGTTCAATATTGATAAGCCAAATATTGAAATCCCCCATCATAGCGTACTGCTCTGCATCTCGGTATTTTTCACAGAAACTAGCTATTTCAACCAAACTCTCACTACGAGCAAGTTGCGTGGCGCGTCCCATCACAGTGAGTCGAGCGGCATTGGCGCTGCCCAGCTGTTCACGTTCAATCACAGTCAAAGATAACTTGCCATCTGCGGCGAGATTCTTAGTATGCTGAGCTAAATCACTGATAAAAAGGCATAAGTCACCACTCTCCAACAGCAGAAATTGCACCATAGAGCCAAAAGGAAAACCTGGCATAGTGTTGGAGTTGGTCGATAACACGGCAATATCTGCGTCCGTCAACAGCGCTTTTGCGTCATTAACTGCTTGTTTTCTCATGAGGATACCTTGCATTTTGGCTAATCTGTTTAAAGCTTAACAGAGTCATAAAAAAAAATCTGTGCTGCAGTTTAGCGATACGCAAATTACTTGGTGTTGTTGGTTGGCGGCTAGTAAACCAAGCCCATGGGTTAGATCTAATATGTGATTAGATCTGCTTTGTGATTGCGGTGAGGGAGCCTAGCCGACACGGTAGCAACTTTAATTAGCAAGGTATCAGCGTCATTTTTAGTTGATAACGGAGTTGAGCGTTGCGAACTAGCAGAAAATTGCATAAAACGTTAGAGTAAGCTGTTGGAATTTTAACAATTTTATATCATAGTAGCGAAAATCGTGAAACTAGTGACATTATGCTAAGAAAATTGTCGATAAAACAAAAAATCACGCTAGGCTTTAGTGCCTTGGGCGCATTGTTGGTGCTCGCCTGCATTTTAGCCTATATCGCACTGATGCAGATCCAGCAGGCAAATACCCAAGTCAAAACAATCGCAGTCCCAGTGCAACGGGTAGCGGACGCCCTACAATTGCAACAATTGCAGCTGAGTAAATTGATATCTCAGGGTTTTAGTCAAAGCAATGAGGCAGCTTTAAACAAAAGCAATCAGCAGTTTACTGTGGTGCTTCAGGGCTATCATGACAAGCAACGAGAATTGCAGCAGTTGCTGAGTAGCAAACCTAAATTGAACGCAATGCTAGCGCAAGCAGTTACACAAGGGGAATCGGTGACTGCCGCAGGCAAAACCTTGTTTGCGGCTAAACTCGCGGCGCTGCAAACACATCAGCAACTATACACTCTGGTGACCGAACTGGGCGAAAAGCGCAGCGAAGCCAGCAATGCCATGCTGGACATTGAGCTCATTGAAACTAACGCGCAAAAGCAGTTAGAGGAGGTAGCAGGCACAGGTGTACGTATTGACGACTTGCTATTTACTTTGGCAACCAACAGTAAAGCCATCGCGCAATTGAGCAGCGAAGAGCTGAGTCAGCACCAAGATGACATGCGCTTTTTGCTCGATAACATCAGCAATAACTTTGATTATTTAAAGCAGCAAGCGGCGGGGCTACCACTGGATGAGGTGTTTACACGTTACCAAACGGCGATGACGACGTTACGGCGTTTATTGGATAGCCCAGGCGAGCTCTATGCTGCCCAACAACGTAAACTTAATGCTCAGCATGAGGCGGCAAGCGCTTATCTCAGTGCAGAATCGAGCGCTGAGCAAATTATTACCTCGCTTGAAACCTTACGCAATGGCGCACAGCAGCAGTTCGATTATTATCAAGAAGTGGCCGAAACTCGGATCAGCCAAGCACAAAATATGGCGGTAGTGTTAGCGGCAGTATTCTTACTGCTTGGCGCGTTTATTTCAATTTCAACCAGTCGTGCGATGCTGATGCCACTCAACGCCGTAAATAAGATGCTCCATTACCTGGCGGCTGGTGATTTCTCACGACAAATGAGTAAGCGTCATGACGATGAATTTGGCCAGTTGATCGATAATATTACTCAAGTTAAAGACAGCTTGCGGGCGCTATTGGAAGACATTAACCAGCAGGTGCATGAGCTGGAACATTTGTCGGCTAACTCTCTACAGCAGAGTGAAACCATAGCAAATAATGCCAATGCGCAAAGGCAACGCATGGGCAGCGCGAGCGATTTAGCCAGCCGCATAGCAGCAAGTGCCGCGCAGGTTAGCCAAGGATCGCAAAATAGCTTAGACACTGTGCACAGTGCCGATGCGGAAGGAAAGCGGGTAAAGCAACTGGCGTTGGAAAACCGCGGGCATATTCTTTCACTAAGCCAACGGATGGAAGAGGTGGTGACCAGTATGACTAAGCTGACAGCCCACAGTCAGAATATTGGTGGTATTTTAGATACCATTTCCGCTATTGCTGAACAAACTAACCTCTTGGCACTTAACGCTGCCATTGAAGCTGCACGTGCCGGAGAGCAAGGGCGAGGGTTTGCTGTGGTGGCAGATGAAGTGCGTACCTTGGCGTCACGCACTCAAGCGTCAACCAATGAAATTAACCAAATGATTGCTGCACTGCAGCAAGATACTGCGGCGGCAGCCAAGGCGATTAATACCGGTAAACAAGATGCTTTACTGTGTGTATCGCAAAGCGAAGCGTTGGCTAATGCCATGGAGCAGATCAATGACGCGCTCTATAACGTGACGCTTATCAGCAGCCAAGTCAGTGAAGCGGCGCATAGTCAGGCACGTGACTGCCAACAAATTGAGGGGGTGATGGCTGATGCAAAAGCAACGGCAATTGATAACGCCACCGCGATGCAAACTTTAGCAAAAGGTAGTGCGTCATTAAGTCAATTTGCCAATCGTTTAACCAAATTGGTCGAACGCTTTAAACTCTAGCGTAAAGGCGCAACCCTGCCCAAGCTAAGGGCAGAGTTGCAGCCACTCTTTCCTCGCTTTCACTCAGCTTAACTGTTAATGCGTAACTAGAGTTAAGATCTGCTGACAGCTTGATTCATCCATAAACACCGGTACCGGATAATCTGGGTGCGCTTCTGCGAGTGCCGCTTTGGCTAACGTGCCAATATCTATGCTGCGGATTTCAGGCAATGATTTTGGGATCTGAGCTTGGGCCAGTAAAGCTTCAATGCGCTGTAATACATCATCAGCCTGCTTGGCTGTGGGATAGTCTAACGAGGTCATTTGGCAATAAGTGGCAATACTTGCTAGTTGTGGCTGCGCAAATTCGCCATACCAACGTAATACCGGTAGCAGCAATACTGAGTTTGCCAGACCATGAGCTGTGCCATAAGTCGCGCTGAGTTGATGTGAAATAGCATGCACATAACCCACCGAGGTGCGGGTAAATGCTTGTCCAGCGTAATGTGAGGCTAATAACAACTGCTCACGAGCGTGTTCATTTTGGCCGTCTTGCAAAGCTTGCGGGAGAAAATCAAAAATTAAGGCGCAGGCTTTTAACGCTCGCTCGCGACTAAACTGCATGCAATTAATGCTGAGCAATGCTTCAATGGCATGCGTGAGCGCATCCAATGCGGTGGTAGCGGTAATAAGCGGTGGTAAGCTGAGCGTGAGTTCAGGCAACAGCACGGCATGCTGTGGCACCAAAACCAGATCCGTAGCGGCAAACTTCTGTTTATTGATAGGGTCATTAACCACTGCTGCGACTGTGGTTTCTGAGCCAGTGCCGGCGGTGGTGGGAATAGCGATATTAGGCGGTAAACGGCGTAAGATCTTAAACAAACCTTTAAGCTCGGCGAGTGACTTTTTGGGCCGAACGACTCTGGCGCCAATAAACTTCGCACAGTCGATAACTGAACCACCACCGACGGCGATAATGCCGTGACAATGCTGCTGGTGGTAAACGCTAAGGCCATTTTCCACGTTACTTAATGTTGGGTTTGGGTCAACATCACTATACAGTACCGGAACTAGTTCATGCTTCCGCACTGCGCTTAACACAGCCTCAACCACACCCAACTTGACTAAGGTGTGATCACTAACAACTAAAACCTTTGTGCCAGATCTGAGCTTTAACTGCTCAATGGCGCAGTGCAAACCTGATGTGCCCCGGTACAGTTTAGGGCTCGGAATGCCGACGACAACCACAATACATTTGAGAATGAAATGGTAAAGGCGATACCAGTAAGTTGTCATCGTTTTTTATCCTTATTAAGCCGATGCTGACGCAAATGTTGATGCAAATGCTGACGCAAATGTCAGTAATACTGTAGCATGACGAATACTGGCTCGCGACCATGTGAGTAAAAATTCAGCTATTCATTAGCCGCGTTAAATTCGCTGGCGAGCAAGTATAAGTGCGCTGCACTCCATGAAAAATTGGGTGCGCCTTGCTGTTCGCCTGTAAAAGGGTGGTAATTCTCGCGAATGGGCGCTTGGGCTAGCAAGCCATCGGCGTGCTTAAACAATTTGCCAATCAGTTTATTGGCATCTTGCTCATAGCCATAGTGACGAAGCCCCACTACCGCAAAATAAAACTGATCAAGCCAAACTCGGCCACGCCAATAGATATTAGGACCAAACGCGGGGCTGCTAAGCGCTGCGGTGGGGAAAGGTACTGGGGTATTAAACTCTTGCTCAGACAGCATTACCTTACGCACTTGCGCCGCTTGTTCTGCACTCGCCACTTGGTTAAACAGCGGTGACCATCCTTCAGGTCCTTTGCCTCGCGCGGTTAATGGCCGTCCGGCACATCCATTCGCAAGTGGTGTCGCTGCGATTTCAATGTCGTAATAAAAGCCGCTGCTCTTATCAAACATGCAGCGGTTGATGTAGTCGCTAAGCTTTTGCGCGGCATGCTTAAAGTGAGCAGCGTCCGCTTGATTACCTAAGATTTCAGCCATGGCTGCCAATAAGCGATTGTCGCTGACCATATAACTGGCTTGGTCAACCGACTCTTGTAGCAAGGAATAGCCCACTAATACCCCGTCTTGATTGCGGTTTTCCCCGAAATTGACTTGCCAATCGCTCGCCTTGCCACCCTGTTTTAGGTATTTTTGCAATTGTTCTGCACTAATAAAGCCAAAGGTTGCCGCATCATCTCGGCCGGATTCCCAAGAGGCCGCAGTTTGCGCAGGGATCTCTAACTGCTGCTGTAAGGCTAAATGCTGTTGGTATTGCTTCAGACCCGTTGCGGCGACGGTATTGCCATGCGAGTCTTGGTAAGCAAATATCAGCTCACCGGTGTTGGTGTTGTGGGCTTTATCAAGGGTGGCACCATATTCCACCACACCATTACGATTATGGTCACGGTTGCTTAACCACCACTTTCGATAAGCTACGAGCTTTGGATACATAGCGGACAGCCAGTTTTTGTCTTGATTGGCTTGATAAACCGCCATCACCGCCCAAGCTGCTAAGCTTGGTTTGGAATTTCTTTCACTCCAGTTGCCTCCATCACCACCTCGTTCAGGGCTAAGGTTATATGCCAGCAAGTCCGGCAGCATGCCCGCATCTTGCGGGCGTATCGGGTCATTGGGTTGAATTTGACCCGCAAACACCGCTTCAATATTGGCTTTGGCAATATCGGGCGCGAATTGGCTCATCGCATAGGCTTGTTTCCATGAGTCCCACGGCCAAGTTAAGTTGCCAGAAAACCATCGCGCCGTGACAGAAGGAGTCACTGTGTCATACGCCACCGCGCCAGCTTGGGCACGCCAGTTGCTGATTAAGGTTTCGATACTCTTTACTGCAATACGTTGCTGTGATGCTGGCATGGCGTCCAAGCGCTGCAAATAACCCTGCCAGCGTTTTGCACTGGCAGCGAAGTAAGTATCAGGTCTGGCTAGCATAGCTTGCTGCATAGGTGCATAAGTTTGCTGTTCGGTTTGGTTATGCACATAACTGTATAAAGTATAAAACTGTGCAGCGCCGCTAATGGCGGCGGTTTGGGTGTAGTTGGCACCTTGAATTTGTGTCGTTGTCGCGAGCGTTTTACGCACTTGATAGCGCGAGGTGCCTGATGTAAGCAGTTGCCAAGGGCTGCGTACTTGACCCATTACGATATCCAGACCCTTTGGCACAGCTTGCCATGCGAGTTGCAAGGTAGGGAAGGCTTTGGCAAGCGAGGTTTGTTGATCCCATTGCTGTTGCAGTTCACCATCAAAACGCAGCTCCAAGGGGGTATCAGTAAACACCTCGGTTTTGAGCAATGAGCTGCGGGGGCTGACAAATCTTAAACTGAGTTCAACGCGCACCCCCTCAGCCGTAAGTGATTGGCGCAATAAACCGGGTTCACTCCACACTTTGCCAGTCACTGGAACATGCACACCAGCGCGCCACACTTGTAAGCGGTCAATACGCTTACTGAGGTACAACAAATATTCCTCAGTCACAACCGCCGCACCGGGAAAGCCGCCTAATTCGGCATCGGATGTTGGCAACAAATGGCCGTGCCATGCACCGTTATCAAACAATGGATTGTAAGGGCTATGGCCATATTTGTCGGCGGGGCGAGCAACACTCGGTTCACCACGACGGTCAATGACATTGTGCCATTGAGCTAAGGCGGGCAAACTCAGTAAAAAACAGCAAATCAACAGCAAGGCGTGGCGCATTATCATCTCCTCATTTTGATTGATTATTTTAAATTTGAATATTGTATGCAATATAATGCGATGAATAACTCGCCTTAGTGCGTTTGCTCCATTTTTTCACACATTTAGCGCTTACGCTAAGATTGGTGCATAATAGTGCACTTAACATCAGCACTTAACCGGAAACTAAATGAGCAGTTATCAAAATGGCTAATTACTTCAAAGTCTTAAGTTTTTTGTTAATTTGCTATGTTGGTGCGACGGTTGCGGATACGCCGCCAGATTTATCTAAGCTACTAAACGATGAGCCAAAACAAGCGCTTGAATTAGTTCAGCAGCAATTGGATGCAAACTTTAGCACGCCAAAGCCCAATAATATCACTTGGCAAAAGTTGGAGATCATTCAGCTTAAAGCGCTCATCAAGCTCGGTGATTATCAGCAAGCAAAACAAGTTGCGGCGCGGCTTATTGCGCTAGCAGAAGGGGTCAACCAAGGCTTATATCAGGCTGAGGTGTTTTTTCATCTTGCTGAAATCAAACAACAAGAAGCAGATTATAGTGCCGCGAAAAAAGCCCTAGAGCGTGCGTTAGATATTTTGCCGGTAACCGAAGACACCTATCTCCATGCCGAGATCTTAGGTTTATTTAGCACTATTTATCGCTTTGAAGCGCGCTACGCTGATTCACTCACCGCAGCCGGTAAAGCTTTGGCGATTTACCGCGCGCAAAATGACCTCATGAAACAAGCGAACATGCTTAATTTACTCGGGGTGATTCATGATTATATGGGCGACTACCAAAGTGCCTTGCAATCCCACGAAGCATCGCTAGAGATCCAACGAAAGCTTGGCAACCAACAGGGCATTTCTAACTCTTTGTATAATATGGGTGAATTATACCGAGATCTGAATAAACTCAGTTTAGCGCAGCTGTATTTCCAACAAACGCTCACCATTGACCGTGAAAAAGGCAACCCAGTCCATATCGCCAATAGTCTAGGCAAACTGGCGCAAGTGAGCTTGGCACTCAATGATAGCAGCAGCGCCCGGCGCTATGTTGAAGAGGCTTTAGAGTTAGTGCGGGAAATTGGCGCGAAGAGTGACTTAGCTTGGCAGCTCAGCAATTTGGCGCGAGTGGAAATGGCCGAAGGGCAGTTTGCCCAAGCGCATAGCCATGCGCAAGAAGGCTTGTTGTTAGCGGTTGAAGTCAAAGCGAAACGCACTGAACATTTGGTGAGAATGGCATTGGTGGATATCGCCAGTGCCCAGCAAAAACATGCGGAAACCTTGTTGGCATTGGCTCCCTTGTTGGGTGATGACGCCCTCGGCAAACAAGAGCGAAGCGCACTGCTAAAACGCCGCGCCGATGTGTACAAAGCATTAGGTGATTTTCAGGCAGCTACGGCCGATTTAGAACAGCATAGCCAATTACAACAAGAAGTCTATGCCGGGCTTGATGCCAAGCAAGCGGAGCGCATGAAGTTTAACGTCGAATTTGCCCGCCAAGCCAATGCCTTGCAGTTGGCACAAAAAGACCAAGCTTTGCAAGCTGCACGGTTAGATTACTTAGCGCTAGAGAGAACTAGTATTGCGCTAAGCTTAGTGCTGGTATTGTCGCTAAGTTTGTTTGGCTTGTGGCGATTTCGCCAAAAGCAAAAACTCAGTGAAGTTAAAGCTTCTCTCGTGGCGCAGTCGCTGGCACAAAAGAAACGTTTTTTTGCCGATGTATCACACGAATTACGTACGCCACTAACGGGTTTAAAGCTTATCGTGGAAGCGTTACGTTATCGACTTGAACCAGACGTTGATGCCGCTTACCAGCGCCTAGACAATAAACTTTTGCAACTCGATACCTTAATTAAAGATATCTACCAATACACCCAATTGGACTCAGGTGTGATTGAGTTGAATTTGCAGCAATGTGAGTTTAATCATTTGCTTGAAGACATAGTACGAGACTTTCGGCCATTGGCCGAGGCCAAAGCACTGCACTTGAGTTTGCAATTGCCAGAGCAGCGACTAACGCTTGATTGTGACGCCATGCGGCTACGGCAAATCATCAGTAATTTATTGAAAAATAGCATAGCTTACACAGATGCCGGCGGGGTGATTGAACTGCTCTTGGTAGTGCAAGCACAAGGCTGGTTGTTGGTGATTGATGACAGTAAACCCGGTGTGCCAGACGCACAATTGGCAAAGTTATTTGAGCGGCTATTTCGTGGCAGCAGTGCTCGAAGCCGCGATGCGATGGGTTCAGGGTTGGGGATGTCTATCTCAAGGCAATTAGTACAGCTACACGGCTGGAAAATTGCAGCACAGCATAGCCCACTTGGGGGTCTGCGAGTCGTGCTGCAAAGTTAACTTAGGCGCTTTTGTTTAAATTCTTAAACGGCTGTTTGGTTACTTAGAAGCGATAACTAATGCCTGCCCCTAGTGTTGTGGTGTCTAAGTCGCCCATGTCGGTGTAGCGTAGCGCTATATTAAGACCAATGCCATTTTGCCACTGATATTGCCAACCCGCTTCCGCCAAATAGCCAAAACCATCTTCATCTACGACACGTTTGCTGCCGTTTTTCATTTCATAGTCGTAGCGCAATACGCCTACTTTACCGTATAAGTCACTGTTTTCAGTCAGCTCAAACTGCGCTTTTGCTGCAACTGAGAAATGGTTGTAGTCTAATTTGTTGGCATTTAGTTTAAACAGCGCATCATTGTCACGCTGACAAACAAACTTGTCGTCGTTAACATCTTTACAATCCCAGTCGTCAACCTCAGCACCAGTTGTGATACCAGCCTCTAGTGACCAAATAGGGTCAAATTGATAATTGTAAAAAAAGTATAATTCAGCAACGCCATCACCATCTTGGCTCGATGATTTGTATTTTGCACTACCGCCATTGAGTTGTGCGCCAATTTGATGAGGTTCATTTGCAGTTGCTTGGGTAGCGAATCCTAAGGTGCTGGCAAATAGAGA
Organism: Pseudoalteromonas fenneropenaei; assembly: GCF_042643375.1. Lineage (NCBI taxonomy): Bacteria > Pseudomonadati > Pseudomonadota > Gammaproteobacteria > Alteromonadales > Pseudoalteromonadaceae > Pseudoalteromonas > Pseudoalteromonas fenneropenaei. Next base: position 445,070 of record NZ_JBHRSD010000011.1, on the reverse strand, counting down.
GATAAGAAGAGCATGTTTCATGGTGTTTATCCTTTTCGGTGTTGTGTGACGACACTTTAGCGAGGGGCGGTGTGAGAGTCTGTTGGAGGCTTGTCAGAAAATGTAAAGGCCAGTGATAAAGTGTGACATTCGAAATTTTCTGCTCAGCTTTTTACGCTTCTTGGCGTTTTAAATAACCTCAGGTTTGTATAAGAAATAGTGCAAAACTTAATAAAACAATAACTTAGCAATGTTTTATATTTCTAGCTCGATATTTTTGTCTGAATTCAAGGCATTTTGGAGCTGGAATAGCGAGCTATTTCGCTTCAAAATAACGCAGAAGTCAGTAAAAATAGCACCTAGAAACGCATTACTTATGCGAAGCTGAGGTTAAATACACTCGAATTGCCATGAGAGTCAGCGTACCTGCAACGACAGCGCAAAGGACATGATGGAAGATCAGGTGGCTGACGATAAAGGCAGGGATATCTTGCCAACCTTCAATCCACCAGAGTTTGATGATAAGACCAAAATAAGCGAGTAAATGTAGCCCTAATGCGGTTTTAAAGATGCGTTGGAAGCGCTGTTGGGTTTTATTATCCAATCTCATTAGATTAAAGCGATTGCAAAGCATTGCAATACTGGCAAACACTAGGGTTAAGAGGCCAAGTCCGAGTAATGAGGTTTTGACTAAAACCGCAACCATAATAAACGCAAGCAACACCATGCTAAGCTCCAAATGTGGCAATCTGCGGTATTGTAAGGGGTACGTAAAAGATGTCCAGCAGCTGAAAATTGTGAAATTCGCAAATTTTTCCTGATAGTCAACGAAAGTACATTGACCTGATGGGGGAAAGTCGGTTAAAAATAAGCTGATCACCGTATTTTTTCTGGACTTCCAATGAACGCTAATACCCAAGTAAATATGCTGCGACTATGGCAACCTCTGGTTGTTGTAGTGCCATGTGTTTACTGCGGTTAGCGTGTTTTTCTAACCGCGATGGTAAAAGCGGTTAGTCAGTTCAATTTCCCCTCTTTTGCCGTCACCCTAAAAGGATAAGTCGCATGTTAGTGCGTATTGCTTATTTGTTTGTGATTATGGTGTGGTCAACGACGCCACTGGGTATTGTTTGGAGTAGTGAAACTATTCCGCCAACCATGAGCGTATTACTGCGCATGGCAATTGCTTTAGTATTGGCCGCGCTTTTTATTGCCTTTGCTAATATCCGAGTGCCTTGGACACGTCTTGCTTGTAAGCAGTATTTGTACTCAAGTTTGGGGATTTTAGGTGGCATGTGCCTATGTTATATGGCGGCAAAAACTGTACCGTCAGGAGTCATCTCGCTTATTTTTGGATTAGCGCCATTTTTCTCTGGGGTACTTGGCTATAAGTTATTAGGTGAGGCTAAGTTCACTAAAATTAAGTTGTTAGCACTCATTGTTGCCTTTTTGGGGCTTTATCTTATCTGTGTAGCCCAGTTGCAAGAGCTGGAGTTAGCGCCCGCTGGAATGATTTATGTGTTGCTTGCGGTGTGTAGTTTTAGCTTAAGCGGTGTGATGATAAAGCGCGTGCCGGTGGTGGTTCACCCTATGGCAACAACGTTTGGCGCTTTGGCATTTGTAACACCCATGCTTACTTTGGTGTGGTGGTTGGTGGATGGTCAAATACAGCCAGCTGAGTGGCAGTCGAAATCAATCTGGGCCACGGTTTATTTAGGGATATTTGGTTCATTATTGGGATTTTTAGCCTATTTTTATGTATTGCAAAAGCTTCCTGCAGGAACTGTTGCACTGACCACCTTAGTGACCCCAGGATTTGCCATTGCATTAGGCGCTTGGCTTAATCATGAACAACTAACCGCGACGTTATTGGTAGGGGCGGTGATTGTTCTTGCTAGCTTAGCGCTCTTTCAATTTGGTGATAGTTGGTTTAAACAAATAAAAAGCGCTGGATTAAGGTCGGGAGCCTAACATGACACAAGTGTTATACATCACAGGAGCAGGGGTGAGTGCAGAAAGTGGTATTCCGACTTTTCGTGGGGAAGATGGTTATTGGACCATAGGTAGTAAAAACTATACGCCACAGCAAATGGCAACTAGGGCGATGTATGAACATAATCCCGGACAGTTTTTACAGTGGTACTATCATCGTTTTGTTACCTATCGCCATCACGGACCGAATCCGGTACATCATTGGTTGGCTGATAAAACCTTGATCACACAAAACATAGATGGCCTTGATGGCAAAGCTGGTAACCCAGATTATATTGCGATCCATGGCCGGCTGGATGAAGTGACTTATTATCATCAGCAAGGTGAAGAGGTTGCGCGTTTTAAAGCGCCGTGGGATGAGGTGGACGAATCCGCGTTGGAAGCGTCATTGTTGGCTTTATTTAAAATTGGTCGCAGTGGGCCAAAACTGAATGAATCACTCAAGCCGTATGTCTTGTTATTTGATGAATATTACACTGAGTTGTATCAAATCAGTCGTGCGCAGCGTTTGATGCAAAATGCCGATAAAATGGTGTTTATGGGGACTTCCTTTAGCGTCAATATTACCAATATGGCGCTCGAAATCGCTCGTAGCAACGACATCGCAATTGAGATTGTCGACCCACAACCTGCGCATGTGCTACATGCTCGCAGCCATTACCACAGAATGACCGCGCAGCAATATATTGAAACTTATGGTGCGGTGGATACCTAGGGCGATTGACTCGCTTATTACCTTACCTGCAACTTTGACTGGCTTAGATATTGTCATTGATGGCACAGCTGTAAAGGTAAGAGTGCCTAAAGTAATGAAAGTTTTCTGAGGACCAGCGGGTCTGGTAGCGCATGTTGTTCTTAAAGGGGAAGTCATGATGTTACAGCTCAGCGCGACACGTTTAGTGCAAGTCTTGTTATCAATGAGTTTATTACTGCTGGGGGGATCTTTTTTACTCGGCGCAAACTCCAAAGCGCTACAAGCGTTACTCGATTTTTATTGGCTTAGCAGTGACTGGTTAGCGCTGCTGCGGGGTTTTACCGCTGCGTTACTGGTATTTGCGGTGGTATTGCTGTGGTTGCCGAAGCGGTTATTGCCACCACGCCTGAGCAGCTTGCCACTACTACTGATTGCTTTAGTCCCGCTGTTCACTTTATTCAGCGAAACACGTTGGTTGGCAGCGTTAGGTGGCTTTCCGGCGATTGGCTCAGGGCAGGGGATAATTAAATACTATGCTTTAGTGCCGCTGCTGGTCTTTTTATGCTGGCGTGAACAATTGAGCGCTAAACAGCATGCGTTATTAAATGCCAGCAGTGTTGCGCTGGTGCTGTTTTGGATTGGCGGCATGAAATTTACCACGTACGAAGCTGAGGGGATCCAAGCATTAGTGGCAAGTTCACCGTTAATGAGTTGGATGTATCAGCTTATGTCGCTACAAGTGGCATCAAATGTGATAGGTGTGTACGACTTGTGTTTTGCCGCACTACTGTTGTGGGCGATTTACAAGGGCAATCGCCACTGGACACTCATTGCAAGCTTAGGTTGTGGCGCAGTATTTATCACCACGCAAACCTTTTTATTCAGCTTTACCGGTGCGCTTAGCATGGGAACTGTGCTGTCTGGAACGGGGCAGTTCCTTATCAAAGATTTGTGGTTTGTTGCTAACTTAGCTGTGGTGCTCTGGTGGCAGGGCAGTTTAAAAGAATAGTCAGCGCTTCTGTTGAAATTACATTGCTGAGTGGCAAGGTAGTTGGCACTCAGTGGTGTAAAATCTAATCGCTTTAGTAGGTCAGCAGACGCTGCGTAATGGTTGATTTAGGATTATCAAACACCGCGCCAGTCGCACCGTATTCCACCACTTTACCTCGGTGCATCACCATCACTTGGTCGCTCATATGGCGAACTAAACTGAGATGATGGGTGATCAAAATAAAGCACAACCCAGTTTCTTTTTGCAGTTTTAATAGCAAGTTAACGATTTGCGCCCGTACCGATGGGTCGAGACTCGAAAGCGCTTCATCTAACACTAGCACTTTAGGGTCTAAGATCAGCGCCCGTGCTAAGGCAACGCGCTGTAGCTGACCGCCGCTGAACATATGCGGGTAATAACTCTGGTGGTCGGCAAGTAGTCCCACTTTGGCTAAGGTTTCATTAATTTTTAGCTGACGCTGATGTTCGGTGAGTTGAGTATTAAAACGCAGGCAATCATCTAACACATCACCAACGGTTAAACCTGGGTTAAGTGAGCGATTAGAGTCTTGAAAAATCAGCCGAATATGGCGGCATCCGGTATCACGTCTACCGTCGTCTTCAACCGTATCACAGCCTAATAAAATTTGTCCGCTGTCGGCATTATCAGCGCCCGCTAACACCCGCGCTAAGGTACTTTTCCCTGAGCCAGTTTCACCTATCACGGCAAGGGTTTCACCTTCGCTCACCGTAAAAGAAATATCGTTTAAAACCTTGAGACTACGGCGGCGAAATAAGCCTGCACGAAGGCGAAAGGTTTTATTCAGCGCTTGAACTTTTAACACAGGTTGCATGCTACTTTCCTTTTACTAGCGGGAAATGACAGGCGTAGGCATGGTGATTGATACGTTCAACATGTGGAGTCACAACGCACGCCTTTTGCGCTTGCGGGCAGCGCGGGCCTAAACGGCAACCTATAGGTAAATGCTGCAAGGGTGGAATGGTGCCCTTCAGTGCATAGAGCGCTTCTTTGTGTGCAAGCCCTTGGCCATAATCTGGCAAACTTTTTACCAGCGCTTGCGTATAAGGATGCAGCGGCATTTTAAACAGCGCTTGAGTCGGGCCAGCCTCTACCATCTGGCCACAATACAATACGTGCATGGCATGTGACCAATCGGCGATTTCTTCCAATTCGTGGGAGATCATCAACACCGACATGTTCTTTAACTGGTTAAGGCTTTTTAACAAGCGAAATACTTGCGCTCGCGTGGTGGTTTCAAGCGCTGTAGTGGGTTCATCGGCTATCAATAATTTGGGACTGCGAGCAATGGCCATGGCTATCATGACCTTTTGGCAAATGCCTTCTGACAGCTCGTGAGGGTAGCTTGCCATGACCTTAAGGTGTTCACGTATACCCACTTTGTGTAGTAGCGCAATGACGCGATTTTTACGCGCTTCGCGGCGTTTGAAAAAGCCGAGTTCCAGAAAACTTTCGTCAGGGATAGACTCAGCAATTTGTTCAAAAACTTTGGCGGTGGGGTCAAGGCACAAACTCGGCTCTTGGTAGATCATAGCGATGTCTTTGCTGACCAATTTACGGCGCTTTTCTGCGCCTAAACGCATTAAATCGACTCCGCGCCAGTGCATACGGTCGGCAGTCACAGTCCAGCGCTTATTCAGTACCCCAACGATAGCTTTGGCGATAAGGCTTTTACCGGAACCAGATTCACCGACCAAAGCGTGTACTTCGCCTTCTTTTAAACTGAGATTGATGCGGTCAACGGCGCGGATCACGCCGTCACCGGTTTTAAGTTCAATCGTTAGGTTGCGAATATCTAACAGTTGCATTAGTCCGCCTTACGCTCTTTGAGCACTTCACGTAAGCCATCACCAACCAAATTGGTGGCGAGTACTGCAATAAACAATAGCACACCGGGTAATCCCACAGTCCACGGCGCAAGATAAATTAGGCCTAGGTTTTCCATCAAAATGGCACCCCATTCAGTGGTGGGCGGCTGCGCACCAAGCTTGAGAAAGCCGAGCGCCGCGATGTCCAAAATAGCAGTGGAGAGTGCCATGGTAAAAATAACCACGATAGGTTCGTAAATATTGGGGAAAATACCACGAGTTAAGATTTGCCACTGATTTGCCCCATCAAGACGAAACGCGGTGATATGATCTTTATTAAGCTCGTCTACCACTAAGTTACGCACCGAGTGAATATACTGCGGCAGCAATGCCAGTATGATGGCCCACACGGTATTGAGTAAACCGGGGCCAAGTATCGCAATAATGATAATAGCAAGCAGCAGCGAAGGTATGGCTAAGGTAATATCAAGTAAATGATTAAGTAAACTAGAACGTACCCCTTTGGACATACCAGCAAAAGTGCCTAGCACCACGCCAAGGCAAGTGGTGATAAGTGCAGCGACAATCGACAAACCAAAAGTGTAAGTTGCCCCATTCATCAGGCGTGAAAGCACATCTCGACCTAAGTCATCGGTGCCGAGTAAAAACCGCACATCGCCTGCATCATGCCAAGAGGGCGGCAGCAATAGTGCATCAGCGTGTTGCTGATTAATGCCATAAGGAGCCAAAATGGGGGCTGTAATGGCAAGTACAGTTAAGGCAAGAAAGATCCACAAGCCAACTAGGGCTGGGTGATTACGCTTAAACTTCTTCCACAGTCGTGAAAGAGGCGAGCGGTTCGATTCTTCGCTATAAAGCTTAAATTTTGCCATGGGCTCTGTTCCGCGAAATAGGATCTAATAAACTGTGTGCCAGCTCGGCTGCCATGTTAGCGGTGATGACAAACATGGATACTGCGAGTAAACCCCCTTGAATGGCGGGGTAATCGCGTTGGTAAATGCTGTCAATGAGCCACCGGCCAATGCCCGGCCAAGAGAAAATCACTTCTGTCACCATAGCTAAAGTGATCAAAGTACTAAATTGCAGACCAATTTGTTTGATAACAGGCAGCAGCGCGTTGCGTAGCGCGTGGTGAATGATAAGTTGCGAGCGAGACAAGCCTTTTGCGCGCGCGGTTTTGATAAAGTTTTGTTCTAACACTTCAAGCATGGAATCGCGGGTAAAGCGAATAAGCACAGTGGTTGGATACATAGCAAGTACCACAGTCGGTAATGTAAGGTGGTGAATGGCATCCCAAAACGCCAAGCCTGAATACGGGAAATCATCCAGCCAAATGTCGAGCAGCATAAAATGCGTAACCGGAGTTATTTCATAGAGTAAGCCTATCCGACCAGACATAGGGAACCAGCCAAAGGTGAGACAAAACAACATGATAAGCAGTAATGCCAACCAGAAAATTGGGATTGAAAAACCCATTAAGGTTAAGGAATTGATGACATTATCAGGCCAGCGCTTATGGTAAGCCGCAGCTAAGATCCCCGCTGGGATACCGACAATCACCGCAACTAAAAGCGCGTAAATACACAGCTCTAATGTGGCAGGGAACAACATCCAAACATGAGCGAAGACCGTTTCACCCGAAGACAGAGATACGCCCCAGTCACCGGAAAAAACGCGTTCTAAAAAGGCGAAATATTGCACCACGTAGTTTTCATCAACGCGATATTTGGCTATCAAAAGTTGATTGATTTGATAGTTGCTGTTGGTGATACCACTTAAATTCGTGAGCAGTTCCCCCGGGAATAAATAGCTTAGCGAAAAGGTAAATACGCTCAAGGTGAAAAGCATAAACAGCAATAGGCTCAAACGTCTAAACAAATAGGCCAGCAGCATTACTTTCTCCTTGCCTCGGCGAGTGAGATCCCGCCAAAGGGCCTAAGTGTAATGCCAGTGATGTCTTTGCTAGAGGCTTGAAAGCGTAAACCGTGGGCAATAGGGAAAATCGGCAGTTCGTTGGCTATCATAGTTTGCGCTTGCTGATAGTAAATTTTCCGTTCCTCAACATCATTGCTATCGAGGGCCTGAGTAAGCAGTAAATCAAACTCGGGGTTACACCAGTTAGCGGGGTTTTTGCCACTAAAGGTGGCGGTACAGCTCAGCAATGGAGTGAAGAAATTATCCGGATCGGGGGTGTCAGCTGCCCAGCCGAGCAATACGCTGTCGTGCTCGTGGCGGCCAATACGTTCGATAAACGCGTTCCACTCGTATTCGACAATCCGTACATTGACGCCAATTTGTTTTAAGTCACTTTGAATAAGCTCAGCCATTTTACGCGCGTTAGGATTGTAAATACGGGACACCGGCATGGCCCATAGCGTCATGGTAAAGCCATCTTCATAGCCTGCTTCTATCAATAACTCGCGAGCGCGGGCTGGATTGTATTGCGGCAACGCCGGCTGCGGCGCGTACGCCCAAGACGATGGCGGTAGATTTGAAGTGGCGGTAATACCGCTACCATAAAATACTGCCTGCATGATTTTTTCGACATCCACAGCCGACGATAACGCGCGTCGTACTAAAGGATTACTAAATGGAATACGTTCAGTGTTAAACGCCCAGTAACCAATATTAAGATTGGCAGCTCGGTCGACTTGAATGTCTTCGCGGCTTTGTAAAAAGCTCAACTGGGTAGCGCTTGGATGCGCAGTAATATCACATTCTTTGGTGAGCATTTTGGCAATACGGCTGGTGCCGTTGGCGGTGATGTCATAAACCAGCTGCTCAATCGCAACAGGGTGCTTCCAATATTGTGGATTGCGATGGTAACGGATCAAGTTATCGCGTAAAAAGCTCTTGTAAATATACGGGCCAGTGCCTACTGGAAGCTGATCAAAAAAAGCCTCTTTGCCTTCTGCTTGCAGCTGCATGGCATATTCTTTGGAGGTGATCACCGCAAAGTCAGTAGCTAGGTTAGATAAAAAACTGCTTTCGGCGTTGAAGAGTTCAAAGCGCACCGTGTAGTCGTCCACCCGCACTATCTGGCGGATCAATTGATCCATGCCAACACTTTGAAAATATGGGTAGTTTGCGTCACCAACAAAATGATAAGGGTTGTAGACGTCATACAGCCGACTAAAGGAGAAAATCACATCGTCCGCGTTTAAATTTCTGCTTGGCGTAAAATAACTGGTGGTATGAAAGGGCACGCCTTGACGCAGGGTAAAAGTAATTTGTTTGCCATCGTCACTGATATCCCATTTAGTGGCAAGTTCAGGAATAAACTCGCCGCTGTCTGGGTCGATACTCAATAAACGGTCATAAAGCTGATTGGCAATAATATCTATGGTTGAGCCAGTGGTGGTGACTTGTGGATTAAAAGACACCGGATTGGCTTCGGCGCAATAAACTAAACCTTGCGCCAATTTTGCTTTATTGCCCTCACTCCCTTTTATACAGCCTGAGATCAGGAAGGGGAGGAGCACCAGAACCAGCTTTCGCACTGTTATGCCTCGTTTTTCTGTTGCGAATCTAAGAGATTGTATTTTTTCAAATAGCCTCGTAACTGATGATACGTTAATCCCAACACTTCTGCAGTTTTCTTTTGATTAAATTGCGAAAATTCTAATGCTTTTTGCAGTAGCTGAGTTTCATAATCGTTTGAGAGGGTTTTTAAACAGCAAGGAAATTGCCAATTTGGCACGTTGCTGCTTAAGATAGGGTCGGCAGGTGTAAATACCGCGCCCGAACTTGTCACATCGTCAGTGGTTTGCGTTTGCTGAGGTTTTACAGCCTTTACGCGCTGTAGAGGTCTAAATGGGCTGCTAAACGGATCTAAAATAATATCATGTACGGCCAGCGCTTCACTGCCGTGGCGATAAAGGCTACGTTCAATGACGTTTTTCAATTCACGGATATTACCCGGCCAATCATAATCGAGTAGGGTTTCCCGTGCCTTTTTGGTAAAGCCGCTAAACAAAGACCAGCCTAAATCGCGTGCCATATTAATCGCAAAGTTTTCTGCCAACAGTAGAATGTCTTCACGGCGATGACGCAGTGGTGGCAAGGTAATTACGTCAAATGCAAGGCGGTCCAATAAGTCATGGCGAAATTCGCCGCTGTCAGCTAAAGACGGTAAGTCTTCGTTGGTTGCACACACTAAGCGGGTATCAACCTTAATGGTTTGGCGCCCGCCAACCCGTTCAAACTCACCATATTCAATCACTCGCAGGAGTTTTTCTTGCACCATGGCAGAGGTATTAGCTAATTCATCGAGAAACAAAGTGCCGCCATGGGCACGCTCAAAGCGACCTTCATGGCGTTTACTGGCACCGGTGAAGGCGCCGCTTTCGTGGCCGAATAGCTCACTTTCAAGCAGATTTTCGTTCAGCGCCGCACAGTTCATTTTGACGTATTGCTGATCCCAACGCTCTGATAAATAATGCAAACGAGCCGCGATAAGTTCCTTACCTGTGCCGCGCTCGCCAATAATTAATACGGGCTTATCGAGCGGTGCTATCATCGAAACTTGGTCAAGAACGGCGAGAAAACTATCCGACTGACCGAGTAAGTTGTCCTGTTGGCGCATATTGGCTAACTCTTAGTTATTTTTGCTAATAACTAGTGTATTTCATTAACTGAACAACGTGAAGTGTTTTCTTGAAATGTGTAAAGTTTTGATTTTTAATAAGTAATTGAGGTTTAAAAAGTTGGCAAGGATATTGATACTGTTATGCCAAGATTTATTAAAGTAACCACAGAGGTGAAATCATGGGAATTTTCTCACGTTTTGCAGACATAGTTAATTCAAATATCAATGCCATTTTAGACAAAGCCGAAGATCCGGAAAAAATGGTCCGACTCATTATTCAAGAAATGGAAGACACATTAGTTGAAGTGCGTTCTACCTCAGCAAAAACCTTAGCTGAGAAAAAAGAACTGGCCCGCCGTGTTGAGCACTTACGTGCTGAAGCTGCAGAATGGGCAAGTAAAGCGGAACTTGCATTGACGAAAGACCGTGAGGATTTAGCGCGTGCGGCGATTGTGGAAAAGCAAAAAGCCACCACTGCGGCTGATGCAGTAACCAATGAGTTAACCCATGTGGATTCTCACATTGAAAAGCTGCAACAAGAAGTTGCGACGCTACAAGAGAAGTTGGCAGATGCAAAAGCTCGCCAAAAGGCCATTATCTTGCGTCAACGTTCAGCTGAATCACGTTTAGAAGTGAAAAAGGCATTAGACAACAACAAAGTTGATGCCGCGCTGCACCGTTTCGAGCGTTTTGAGTCTAAAATTGATGAAATTGAGTCGCAAGTCGAGTCTTATGAACTGGGTAAAAAATCCCTTTCAGACGAGATTGCGCAGTTGCAACAAGACGAGCACATTGATGACGAACTTGCTGCACTTAAGAAAAAGTTAGCTGAAAAACAATAAGATGTCGGTCATCTCGGCGTATATTGGAATAGCCCTTATACGCCTTGGCACCCACACAAACACAACAGGAGAGGATTATGATCGACTCAGACGTTATTATGGCACCCATAATTGTATTTATGGTAATTGTGGCACCACTTTGGCTAATTTTACATTACCGCAGTAAAAAGCAAGTCAGCCAAGGCTTGAGTGAGCACGAGCATCGTCAGTTAATTGAACTAGCAAGTAAAGCCGAGAAGATGGCAGAGCGTGTCGAAACCTTAGAAGCTTTGCTTGATCAAGAATCACCCGGTTGGAGACGTAAGGTATGAGTAACAAGCGTAAAGAGTTATTCCGCGACCCTAAACGTGGCAAGCTAGCTGGGGTGTGTGCAGGTCTTAGTGATTATTTTAATATTGAGCTGTGGTTGGTGAGAATTATATGTATCTCCGCCATACTCTTAGTTGGCCCTTTTATCGTTGTCTTGTATGTGGCTTGTTGGTTTATTCTAGACTGCAAACCACAAGACTTTGACGCAGTGAAACCGTCACAAGAAGCAGCGCAGCATGAAGAGCGGGTCAGTGTTAAATTTAAGGTGTGGCAAAAGGGTGAGCCGCCAAGACAGGCGCTCTATGAACTTAAGGATAGGTTTACTCGATTGGATTCACGTATTCAAAAACTTGAAACCTATGTTACCTCTCCTGAGTACACCGTTAGCCGCGAAATAGACCGTCTATAATCTCACGGTGGCTTCGGCCACCGGCGCAACATATGAGCGAGCATGAGCCTGAGTCAGAATTATTTTAAAAACCTCGCGCAGCAAGCCGAGAAAGTGGTCAAACGTGGTTTAGACCGTCATGTTAAAATTGCGGTTACTGGCTTGAGTGGCAGCGGTAAAACTGCATTTGTCACCGCCTTAGTGCGTCACCTTACCGCCCAAGCAAATAAAGACAATCTCCCGTTTTTTGATGTGGTGCAATCGGGTCGTTTTATTGCCTGTAAACAAGTGCAGCAGCAAGCGCTCGCCGTGCCGAGTTTTGATTATACCAGTGCGCTGAAATGCTTAAGTGCCGAGGCGCCAGCTTGGCCACCATCGACCTCGCGGATCAATACCTTGACGCTTGCGCTACGTTATCAGGCTGCCAGTGGCCTGCGTGCGCAATTTGCACCTGAATCGACCCTCACCATAGAGCTATATGACTATCCGGGTGAGTGGCTGTTGGATTTGCCGCTGCTTAATCAAGATTATGCAAGCTGGTCTCACGCTATGTTAGAAAAGGCCGCGCAAAAACCGCGAGCAGAATATTCCCAAGCGTTTTGCCAGGCGCTCGCGCAATTTGATGCCAGCGCAGTAGTCGATCAAGCGCAGCTCAAACACTTAAGTGAGCTGCATAGCGAATACCTACAAGCGCTTAAAGCGCACACCCACGTCGCCCAGCTGCAACCCGGAAGACAATTGCTACCGGGAGATATGGCGGGGGCACCATTATTGGCGTTTTTTCCATGTTTAAAACCGGAAAATATCAGCGAAGAGAGCAGTTACCACCAGTTAGAGCGACGTTTTGAGGCGTACAAAGCACAAGTGGTGAAGCCCTTCTTTCGTGACTACTTTTGCCAGTTTGACCGCCAAGTGGTGCTACTGGATATGTTTAGTGCATTGAATCAAGGGCCTGAACAACTCATCGAGCTTCAAGAAGTGATGCAACAGATTTTGACTTTGTTCGATTATGGCAAAAATGCCTTTTGGTCGCGTATTTGGCGCCCGAAAATAGACAAAGTGCTCTTTGCTGCTAATAAGTGTGATTTTGTCAGCAGTACCATGCACAGTCGTTTGGTCAAATTACTCGATGAATTATTAAAAGAAAGCACCAATGTACTGCGTTTTGATGGTGTCAGTATTGATACTATGGCGATGAGCTCTGTGCGCAGTACTTTAGATAGAAGTGTGCAAGAAGGTGGGCAAACCTTAAATTGTATTTATGGTCGGCCCTTGCAAGAGAGTCAATGGGTGACCTATTTACCGAATACGCCACCCGATCATCTTATTCCCAAAAGCCAATGGCCGGAAGGGGGATTTCAGTATTTGGCATTTCAGCCACTGCCAATCTCACAACAACAATTAACCCATATTCGCCTTGATCACGCGTTACAGTTTTTATTGGGAGACAAACTGAAATGACTAAGTATGCTGAGCCTGTTACGGTCGCCCGACGTATTCAAACCCATAATGAAGACATCTTTAAACCACAAGAAGCGCAAACTGAGGCCAAAGTGGTGGCACAAGAGGATGAATGGACACCTGCGCCTGAGTTAGAAAGCGTCGAAATAAGCCAATTGAATGAGGTGTTTACGGTAAAAAAACGCCGTCGTTGGTTGACTATTTGGTTATGGTTAGCTGGTATCGCGATTGTGATTGAGACCGGTCTTGGAATTGTTGCAAGCTGGCAATCGTCTTTTATCATGGGTGCGCTTTACAGCCTGTTGGCGCTTATCGCAGTAGGGGGCATAGGGCGCTTTATGTACGCTGAGTTACGTGCCTTAGTGCGATTAAAAAATTTAACTGATACTCGCCTACAAGCCAGTCGCTTGCTACATAGTGAGCAGGTCGGTGAAGCAATGCAATGGCTGGAACCACAATTACGGCATTTGCCAGCAAACCAAACTCAAGCGTTGTTACAGGCTATTCAATCCCACCATACCGACAAAGAAGTGCTGGAACTTTATGATAAACAAGTACTAACCGGCCTAGATGAGCAAGCGCAGCGTTTGATCAGTCAATATGCCAGCGGCTCAGCGCTATTGGTGGCACTTAGTCCTATGGCGCTGTTGGATATGTTGGCAGTATTGTGGCGGGGCGGCAAAATGATCGAAGCGATAAGTGCGGTCTATGGTGTACGGCTTGGCTATCGCAGTCGCTTAAAACTTTACAAAATGCTTTTGACCCATATGGTGTTTGTTGGTGGTACTGAGCTAGTCACTGACTTAGCGGCAACATCGCTCGGTGCTGAGTTATTAGGTAAGCTGTCAGCGCGCGCCGCACAGGGCTTAAGTGCTGGGATCTTTACGTCGCGCCTTGGTATTAAAACCATGGAGTTGTGTCGTCCGCTTCCTGAGCTTGGGCGAAAACCCGCATTGCTAAAAACGACTGTAAAACAAGTTTGGGGTGTGCTGCGCGATAAAAGCCCAGCAGCAAAAGAGCAGGCGTAAGCCTGCAACTGCCAACTTTTCTGTACACCTTAGTCTAGCTGCATGGTTGTACCTAGCCGTCTGTGCATCTGGCATGCTTGTGATTTATAGCCTGCTCGCTTAACTATTTATATAACAAATAGTCAAAATAATAACGAGCAACAGGTAATGAACAAATTTCACGATGATACCAATTGTATCCACGGCCCAAACCACTTTGAAGATCCACACGGCGCGTTGACTGCGCCACTTTATCAAACTTCTACGTTCCATTTTAAAAATGCCGCGCAAGGGGCTGCGCGTTTCGCCGGTGAAGAAGCGGGCTATATTTATACTCGCCTTGGCAATCCAACCACACGAGAGTTAGAAGAAAAGGTCGCAGCTTTGGAAGAGATGGAAGACGCGGCAGCTACGGCTACGGGCATGGGGGCTGTATCAGCTTCGGTACTAAGCTTTTTACAAGCGGGCGACCATCTTATTGCTTCAAAAGCACTGTATGGCTGTAGCTATGCACTGTTTGCGCACATGCTGCCAAAGTTCGGCATTGATGTTAGCTTTGTTGATATGACAGATGCGCAAGCGCTGCAAGCTGCACTTAAGCCAAACAGCAAAATGCTATTTGCGGAAACGCCGATTAACCCCACCATGACTGTGCTTGATTTAACTATGTTAGGTCAATTTGCCAAGGCCAATCAACTGATAAGCGTAATCGACAATACCTTTTTGACCCCGCTGTTACAAAAGCCGAAGCACTTTGGCATCGACTTAATCGTCCACAGCGCCACTAAGTACCTTAATGGTCACGGCGATGTGGTGGCAGGTCTAGTGTGCGGTAGTAAAGAGCATATTGCGACCATCAAACTCACGGTGTTAAAAGACATAGGTGCGACGATTAGCCCACATGATGCGTGGCTGATTAATCGTGGCTTAAAAACCTTACACGTGCGCATGGCAAGGCACTGTGAAAGTGCACAAAAAGTTGCTGAATATTTAGAGCAGCATAGCAAAGTAACACAAGTGTATTACCCCGGTTTACCAAGCCACCCGGGGTATCGTTTCCTTGGCGAACAAATGAAAGGCGCGGGCGGTGTAATCGCATTTGAGTTAAAAGGCTCGTTGCAAGATGGTGAAGCCTTTATTAATGCCACTAAGCTTTGCACATTGGCAGTTTCTTTGGGTGATCCTGAAACCTTAATTCAGCATCCAGCTTCGATGACGCACTCACCTTATACGCGAGAAGAGCGCTTAGCTGCGGGGATCAGCGATGGTTTGATCCGTTTGTCGGTAGGCCTTGAAAACGTGGATGATATTATCGCCGACTTAGCACAGGCGTTTAACGCCTTTTAATTTTGTAATTATTTCTATACAAAGCCCCGCGCTAGCGGGGCTTTATTTTTGCTGATTTCTTCATGTGTAATTTTATATGTACGATTGTGTATGGTATTTTGTACAAAAATGAGGTCGTACCAAACCAGCGCGGACGCGTCAGCTATTAAACTTTTCCTTACTTTCTCATAGTATCCAAGTAACAAGTTGTAGCGAGCGCATAAACACAATTAGCGGCATATATCATGTCCGTAACCATGCTCGGTGCGATTAACGTATTGCA
Organism: Pseudoalteromonas fenneropenaei; assembly: GCF_042643375.1. Lineage (NCBI taxonomy): Bacteria > Pseudomonadati > Pseudomonadota > Gammaproteobacteria > Alteromonadales > Pseudoalteromonadaceae > Pseudoalteromonas > Pseudoalteromonas fenneropenaei. The sequence continues at coordinate 429,342 of NZ_JBHRSD010000011.1, read as the reverse complement.
AAGAAGGTCATCATGGCAAAAGCAAGCAAGTATGTATCTAAGGCACCTGACGACAATGGCATTATCCATTGGTCGGTGGAAGAAAATGAGATTTGGGCAGAGTTGGTGGCACGTCAGCTAGAGTGCATTAAAGGCAAAGCCTGTGACGAATATCTCGCTGGGTTAGAAAAAATCAAGCTGCCGCACAATCGCATTCCGCAGTTGCATGAACTTAACGACGTGTTAAAGCGTGAAACTGGCTGGCAAGTTGCACCTGTGCCTGCGCTTATTGATTTTGACGAGTTTTTCCGCTTGCTTGCCAATAAGCAATTTCCAGTGGCGACTTTTATTCGTAGCCGCGAAGAGTTTGATTACTTACAAGAGCCGGATATTTTCCATGAGATTTTTGGTCACTGCGCGATGCTGACCAACCCAGCTTTTGCTGAATTCACCTATCAGTATGGTAAATTAGGCTATGCGGCGGATAAGAAAGACCGTGTTTATCTAGCCCGTTTATATTGGTTTACGGTTGAATTTGGTTTGATGCAAACTGAAAACGGCTTACGCATATACGGTGGTGGTATTCTTTCTAGCCCAGGTGAAACACAATATGTTTACTCAGGTAAACCGGAAATTTCGCCGCTTCAAGTGTTAGATGTTCTGCGTACGCCATATCGTATTGATATCATGCAACCACTTTACTATACCATTAATTCAATTAACGACCTGTTTGAGATCTCCAAAATGGATATCATGGCGTTAGTTGAAAAGGCAAAAGCCTTGGGCTTATTTGAGCCAAAGTTTCCCCCTAAAGAAAAAATTGCCAGTTAAGGAACATGTCAATGTCTGATTTGAGTGCACAAAAATGTGAAGCGTGTCGTGCTGATGCGCCTAAAGTGTCAGATGAAGAATTAGCAGTGCTAATCAAGCAGATCCCAGATTGGGTGCCAGAAGTACGTGATGGCATTATGATGCTTGAGCGCGTTTACAAGTTTAAGAACTTTAAGCAAGCCCTTCACTTTACTAATAAAGTGGGTGATATGGCAGAAGAAGAAGGCCACCATCCAGGACTATTAACTGAATGGGGTAAAGTCACTGTGACATGGTGGAGCCATTCTATTAAAGGTTTGCACCGTAACGACTTTATCTGTGCGGCAAAAACGGACGAAGTTTTCGCCGCGCTATAACTGCGTATGATGACGGAAAACCGAGCGACTCAGCTCGGTTTTTTATTGTCCTTATCGGACTCAACTTGGCTATCTGAAGGGAGTTCGTCCTGCTTTTGACTAGGAAACTTAAACTTATTAGCGTATTTCAACAGTGCAATATTGCTCCATACCACGCCTAACACCATGGCAATAATCAGTATTACCTGCCAAGTCTCAAATTCTTGATTCATCGCCGCTACTCCTAAATATTTGTTTGATCCATTATGCCTTTTCTTGATTGAGATATGCTAACATTCAGCGCAATAAGTTGTGCACATTAAGTATAGAGTCAGGCGCTTGAGTTCATGCTGCCATCATTGATTCTGGAGTCATTTTATTGCAATGGAACAGGTACTTATTTGGCCTAAGGAATACCCACTCCTGGTAAAAGGACTGGCTGAGCAAAATGGAGCATTTATTTTAGATGCACTGGAAGCGTGGCCGTCATGTAAAACTGCGACAGATGAGCAAGGCGTCAATGCGACGGTGTTACCGCCACTTTATTATTTGCAGTGGTTAAAGCCGCTTGAACCTTTTGAAGCATGCTACTTTCAGCATATTGCTGAGTTCGACGATGCGTCGCAAAGCTATATTCAACGTTTAATCAGTCACTTCAATCAGCTCGAAATGGGTCACGAAGCGCAAGTTTTAGCGTTATTGGAACCGTTTTGCCAGTATTCTGACTTGGCTTGTCAAGCGCACTGTGACGCGCCATTGTCATTGTTTAAATTACTCTATGATAAGCGTCTGTTTAATGTGCTGCTGTTTTGTTTAGAGCGCGGTGCGAAACTGCATGCTGACGATGTAATGTTGTTGTGGCAAGAGGTGGCGCTACGAGAGCGACTAACGCCTTTTATTACTGCACAAAGTGATACCCTGACAGGTTTGAAAGAGGCCGCTATTGCTGCAATGGCAAAAGGGGAAGATTATTATACTTTGCTGACCTTACTTGAAAGCGGCGATGATCTTAACACATTGTTGGAGCAAGCCTTGTTGGCTTTACTGTCGCAAGAGCAAGCGAAGCAAACGATGGCGATGCGTTTTATCCAGCAAGGTGCAACGGGCAGTGTGCGTAATGAGGCAGAGCAGTCCGCTTGGCATCTTGCCGCACAACATGGTTTTGTTGAGGTGATTGAAAATCTGGCACAAGCTTGCCCAACTCATCTTTCAAGCCAAGATAAAGATGGTAATACCGCATTGCATTTTGCGGTGCAAGGCAACGCCCTTGAAATGATGCGCAAGCTCATTCAGCTTGGGGATAAGCCACAGCAGCGTAATCATGACAATCTTACCCCTTATGGCTTGGCCGTACAATTGCGCCGCCAAGCCATGGTGAAATGCCTTGAACAAGAGTTTGCGCTGAAGGAGTTGTCAGAACAAGCACAGTTGTCGCGGATGAGTTGGGTACATGGTTTGTATGCGCTAGCGTTACTGTGTTTACCATTGCAACTATTTTTCTTTTTTGATGAGAGCTTTGCGGCCAAAAGTGAGGTTACGCTGACAGCGACCTTGATGGCAGTCATGGCGTTAATTGCTGCAACTCGGGTGAAACGTGGCAAGTTGTATCCGCAGCGTCGTCATCCTTGGTCTTGGCATATTTTGGTGGCGTTAAGCTGGCTCGCTGGTGTGTGTCAACTCGGGCTTTCGGCACTGGTGTTGCTGACGTTACTGACGCAATAACAATAATCCAGCGCATGGCTATCACGCGCTGGATTAATTCAAACTATTAAGCTTGCTTTTCGTCCTCTGCATCGGCTGCTGATTGGCTGTGAGCGGCTTTTTCGTCCGCTAAGTCGTCTTTTAACTTACGGATCTTGAGTCCTAGTTCTTGCCCACGATGACGAGCGTAGTAGGTACAACCAATAAACATGCTGGTTGCAAACAACAATTCTAACAACACGTAGCCTAATTCGTCTTGCGCTACCCACAGTAATGTCAAACCATGAATAAAGTAGATCATCACCACAAAATTGGCCCACGCGTAGGTATAGGGTTTATCTTGAATGATCCCTTTGAGTGGTAATAGCAAAGGTAAAATGTACACTGCAAAGACAAAGCCATTGCTATAGTCATCGCGTGGCGCAAGTACAAATAGCCATAGTGGCATTAACAGTAATAAGCCGACATAGCCAAATAATGCAAAACGTTGAAAACGTTTAGTAATGGCGCTTTTTACAACAGGTGAGGTCATTTCAGTTTTCTCGCAATGGTCACCAGACGTTTACCTACCGCACGGCAAATCGCCCGTTCTTCTTTGGTTAAATCGCTACTATTATTGAGCCCAGCAACATGGCTCGCACCGTAAGGCGTGCCACCAGATTGCGTGCTCGATAACTCTGGCGTGTCGTAGGGGACACCCAGCAATAACATGCCATGATGTAACAGCGGCAATGACAAGTTTAACAACGTGGCTTCGTTACCACCGTGCATACTACTTGACGAAGTGAACACCACAGCAGGTTTATCGATAAGTGCGCCCTTGAGCCACAATTCACTGGTGGATTCCCAAAACTGCTTGGCTTGATAGGCCATCATGCCAAACCGGGTTGGGCTGCCAAACGCCAAGCCGTCGCAGTGCTGCAAATCTGCCAAGGTTACTTCAATATCATCAGACGCTCTGGCAACAAAGGTACGTAACAAAGGCTCAGCACCGGCGGCCAAAACGGCGTCGGCAATATCGTGTGCCATGGCTTTGACTGAGCCATGACTGGAATGATAGAGCACTAAAATACGCGGACTCATGCAAACAAGCTCAATACAGCTTCAGGTGGACGACCAATAGCCGCTTTGTTGTTATGCACTACAATTGGTCGCTCGATAAGTTTTGGGCAGCTCACCATGGCAGCCAAAATCGCGTCCTGCGAGCTTTGCGGCGATAAGCCTAAGGCTTTGTACTCGTCTTCTTTGTTGCGTAATAATTGATGAGCGTCTGTAAACCCTAATTGTTCGAGTAGTTGTTGCAAAGTCTCTAGACTTGGTGGAGTTTTTAAATACTCGATAATGTCTGGCTGATGGCCGTGTGATTCTAACAATGCCAAAGTCTCACGCGATTTTGAACAACGCGGATTGTGGTAGATAGTAATAGACATGTCATGACTTCCCATACAAAAATGCTGTTGCATAGTGTACGGGAAGTCTAACTTAACTCAAAGTTTCGCGAGTTCCTTTTGCATCTGGCGATACTGACTAAGTAAAGCTTTCAACCGCTGTTGCTTTATTTCATCGCCATTTTCAACGTGATTCAGGGCTTTTTGGATCTCGTCCGCGGCCTTCATGTAAGCACCGTAATCAGCCATTAGGTCAGCATTGGCCTCATGATACGCGGCTTTGTTCTCAAGCCCTTCGTATGCTTTTGTGAGTAGCTCTTTGGCTAATACATGATCTGGCTTTTCTAACAAAAATACCCGCAATAATTGTGCAGCCTGCGTGTAGTTTTTGGCTTCCAGTGCGGCGTTTGCATAGTTTAAGGTGATCACCTGATTATTTGGCCGCAGGTCGTGGAATTGTGCAAGTAAAGTAACAGCCTCTTTGCTGTTACCTTGGGCTATCAGCAAATCGGTTTGGGCATCTAGATAAAATAAGTTGTTCGGGTCTTCACTGCGTAGCTTTTTCAGTAGCTCAGCCGCCTCTGGAAGCTTTTTCTGGTCGAGTAAAGTTAGCGCTAGGCCATATTCCAAAGCGCGATTATCAAGTGCGCTGGAACGACTTATGGCTGTTTTAAAAAACTGTTCCGCATTGGCAGAGCCATATTGATACCGCGCCATGACTCGCGCTTTGGCAAGAGCAAAGTTTAAACTAGAAGGCACGTACTTTTTATCGTATTGCTGAGCGCGCAAACGAATATCAGAAATTCGGCTATCCGGCATAGGGTGTGTTAATAAAAATGCCGGGGGGGTATTTTTATAGCGCACCTGTTCTTGCAGCTTGGTAAGAAACTCACTGGCTTCGTAAGGGTCAAAGCCGGCATCTTTCATGGTTTTCATACCAATGCGGTCGGCTTCTTGTTCGGCTTTACGACTATGACTGAGTTGATCTAACGCGGTTTGGGTTGAACTTGCCGATAAAATAGCAATACCCGCATCAGGTGCCACCACAGTCGCCAAAATACCAGTGATCAGGCCGGCAATAGTCATTGCGCTATTGTCTTTTTGCTGTTGAATGCGGCGTGCCAAATGACGTTGGGTGACGTGAGCAATTTCGTGACCAATAACAGAGGCAAACTGACTTTCGTTGTCCGATTCGGCCAGCAACCCAGAATGAACCCCAACATGTCCGCCATAAAAGGCAAAAGCGTTAATTTCAGGGTTTTTTATCCAGAAAAAACGAAATGGAAAGCGCACGTCATCGGCATTGGCAACCAATCGGTTGCCTAAGGTCGATAAGTACTCATCGAGTACAGGGTCTTGAACCAGTGGTGAGCGAGAGCGTATTTGCATCATCATCACTTCACCAATCGCTTGTTCTTTTTCTAGTGGTAATGCTTGTAAGGCTGAGGTGCCTAAGTCGGGCAAATTAAAACTGCTTTGCGCCGACAGGCTGTTCGACCATGGCAAAGCACTGAGGCTAAGCAAGGTCACGAACATGAGTTTCAACTTCATTTTATTCCTTTCTTATATCGTCTCCGAGCATTAGTCGGGCAATATCAACTTCATCGCTACAGGCTCTGGCGTCTTTTTCACAGAGCTGGTAAAAATCTTTTATTGAGACACCATCAACCTTTACAACGTTCATTTCTAACTTTAAAAAAGCAATAATTTTATGCACCACTTTGTGTGAATGCAGGATTAAGGCTTTGTCAGCGATATCGCCGCGTTCAAAATAAAAAGCGATAAATTTGTGTAATTGATTGATGCGTAAAATATTTTTCATGGTGTGAGGATCCCACACCTGAAACTCCATCAAACGATTGTCTTTGACATAATTGTCAATTTGCATGTCTTTTGCGTACGGAAAGGCCCACAGTTCAAAACCTCGGTCGGTAAAACTTTGATGTAAACCAATGCGTGGTTTATTGTCACAGTGGATAAAGCCATTTTCATCTTGAAAACCACCCAGTAACGGTAAGTTCCAGTTACGCTTGTCTAAAATACGTTTTACCGCATTGTCAAAGCCATGATGCAGTACGCCTTCAGATTCGCTGACTGAAGATGCGACCAAATGATAGAATGGTGGTAGCTCGCCCCAGTTTATTTGCTTTTTATACCAGTTTATTTCTTTTAGAGTTGGATTCGCTGGGAGTTGGGCTTTATTATGCGCACCAGACATTGTTAATTCCTTACTACTGAACTTATCCCAAAGCATAAACCATAGTTTGGTGCGTAGCTAGTACAAAGGGATGGATTGGAGCGCTATCATTGATTATGAAGCAAAATCGAATCAAAGACTTAACGCAAATGCAGTGTCCACAATTATTTGTCCAGTTTAAATGGGCGCTGAAACAGGCGGCAAGCCAATCTGAGCCGGTGCAGTTTAAGTTGCTAAAAACGCAGCAAACAGCAGATATTTTTCGTTATCTAAACCAACAGCAAGTCGAATTTTCCTGTGTTGAGCAGTCTGAGCTGATATTTATCGTCGTGGAGGGAAGTTGTGTTTGAATATTTAAAGTCTTGGTATACCCGAAAGTTCTCCGATCCCCATTCTGTCACCCTATTATTGATGTTGCTGTTCAGCGCCGCATTATTCTACTTTTTTGGCGCGTTAGTGATCCCCGTGTTGGTTGCGATTGTAATTGCTTATCTATTGGATTGGCCGGTTTGTCGCATGGAACAGTTAGGTTTAGGTCGTACAGCGGCAACTGCGTTAGTCATGGTGCTATTTATAAGTTTGGTATTAGGTTTAACCATAGGGATAATTCCTACGCTTTGGAAACAGCTCAGTAATTTGGTACAAGAAACGCCGTCTATGGTGGAGCAAGGTAAGTTTTGGCTGCTACATCTTCCTGAAGAATACCCGACTTTGATTAATGCGGATCAGGTTAAAGTAGTGGTTAATACCGTTGAAGCTAAAGTAATTGAGTTTGGTCAAAAGGTGTTGTCCGTCTCGCTCACCTCGTTAAAAGACGTAATCGCTTGGCTTATCTATCTTATCTTAGTGCCTTTATTAGTGTTTTTTATGCTCAAAGACAAAACTGAACTAACGCAAAGTGTGGTGCAGGTACTACCCAAGCAACGTCGACTAATCAGCCAAGTGTGGCATGAAATGGATCAGCAAATCATGAATTACATTCGCGGCAAGGTATTTGAGATTATTATTGTGGGTGTAGCCTCGGTTATCGCTTTTAGCATTATGGATTTACGCTACGCGGCTTTATTAGGTACTTTAGTGGGGTTATCGGTGTTAATTCCGTTTGTTGGCGCAGCATTAGTGACGATTCCCGTTGCGGCAGTAGCGATGTTCCAGTTTGGTATCGAAGCGCAGTTTTGGACTGTGATTATCGTGTACGGCATAATCCAGGCATTAGACGGTAACGTGTTAGTACCTTTATTGTTTTCTGAAGCAGTTGACTTAAATCCGGTCTTTATTATTGTCGCAGTATTGTTCTTTGGTGGCTTATGGGGATTCTGGGGGGTGTTTTTTGCCATTCCGCTTGCATCCTTAGTAAAAGCGTTGCTCAATGCGTGGTCAACTCAACGTGATACCGACGTTCAGTCCTGTCAATCCTAACTGAGTTACTGAAAAAGGCGAGTAGGGACCCACGCCGCTCGCCAACTTATGCTGTGTTGATTACCTAGTGTTATGGCCATGTTTTTAAGCGTGACTGCAACTGAGTCTTGTAAGCGTGTTTTACAACCGTGTTTTGCAACCGTGATCAGACTTTTACCAACTCAATCTCGCTTGGGTTGCTTTTCTTACTTGCATTGTGTCAAAAAGCTAGTACAATTCCGCAGCTTCCCGTTTTGGGAAGCAATCCTTATTAATGAAAACAGTCAATCTATATAGAGGACGGTATGGTAACTATTCGTTTGCAACGTGGCGGCGCTAAAAAGCGTCCATTCTATCAAATCGTGGTTGCGGATAGCCGTTTCTCGCGTGACGGTCGCTTCATCGAGAAAGTTGGTTTCTTTAACCCAATCGCTGCTGGTCAAGAAGAGAAAGTGCGTTTGGATCTAGCTCGTGTTGAACACTGGGTAGGTCAAGGTGCAGCTCTTACTGAGCGTGTAGCAAAATTAGTTAAAGACGCTCGTAAAGCGGCTTAATAGGCGTAAGTGTAACCATGAGTCAAGAAAACACCTCGGTTATTGTAGTAGGTAAGCTTGGTGCCCCTTATGGTATTAAGGGCTGGCTTAAGGTGCATTCATTTACGGATGATCCCGAAGGGATCTTCGATTACAGCCCATGGTTAATAGGGCAACAAGGTAAATGGCAAACCTTTGAAGTGGTCGACTGGCGTCGTCACAACAAAGGCTATATCGCCAAATTTGCGCAAATCAACGACCGTGACGAAGCATTGGCAATGACTAATGTAGAAATCGCTGTAGAAGAAGCGCAATTACCAGAACTACCTGAAGGGGAGTTCTATTGGCGAGATCTCATCGGCATGTCCGTGGTCACAGACAAAGGCTATGACCTAGGTATTGTTGATGACTTGATGGAGACTGGTTCAAACGACGTTTTAGTTGTGAAAGCTCACAAAAAAGACGCATTTGGACAAGCTGAGCGCTTAATTCCATTCTTACCGGAAACGGTCATTTTGGCAGTTGAGCACACAGAGCGAAAGATTACCGTTGATTGGGATCCTGCATTTTAATGCAAGAAGCTAAGGCACTTTGGGTTGGTGTGGTAACGCTCTTCCCAGACATGTTTGATGCTATTACCAATCAAGGGGTAACAGGTAGGGCGGTGAAAAGCGGCCTTATCCAGTTACAGTGCTGGAATCCTCGAGATTTCACCACCGACAAGCACAGAACGGTTGATGACCGTCCGTATGGCGGTGGACCTGGCATGTTGATGATGGTTGAACCATTAAAACAAGCCATCGTTGCAGCGAAAGCCGCAGCGGGTGAAGGTGCAAAGGTAATTTATATGTCCCCTCAAGGGCGAAAACTAGATCAGCAGGGCGCAGCGGAACTCGCGGCGAACGAGAAGTTGATATTAGTAGCTGGTCGCTACGAAGGTATAGATGAACGGATCATCGAGTCCTATGTGGATGAAGAATGGTCCATCGGCGATTTTATTCTGAGCGGGGGAGAGCTTCCTGCCATGACATTAATCGATGCTGTCGCTCGATTAGTGCCAGGGGTGTTGGGGCACAACCAATCGGCAGAGCAGGATTCATTTTCGGATGGCCTGTTAGATTGTCCGCACTATACTCGGCCAGAAACGTTGGATGGCAAATCGGTTCCAGCAGTTTTACTGAGTGGTAACCACCAAGAAATAGCTAAATGGCGCTTAAAGCAACAATTAGGTAGAACTTGGATGAGGCGTCCAGACTTGTTGCAAAACCTAGCTCTGACTGAGGAGCAAGCGAAATTGCTCGCTGAATTTCAGCAAGAGAATGAAAAAGCTTGTGGCTAGAAGACAGTTACACCTAGGAAAGTGAGAAATATAATGGCAAAAGTAAACCAAAACATTATCAAAGCGCTTGAAGCTGAGCAGCTCAAGCAAGACGTACCTGCATTCGGCGCTGGTGACACAGTTGTTGTTCAAGTACGCATCAAAGAAGGTGACAAAGAGCGTCTACAGGCGTTCGAAGGTGTGGTTATCGCTAAGCGTAACCGTGGTCTACACTCTTCTTTCACTGTTCGTAAAATTTCGAGCGGCGAAGGTGTTGAGCGTGTATTCCAAACACACAGCCCACTAGTTGACAGCATTACAGTTAAGCGTCGCGGTGCAGTTCGTCGCGCTAAGCTTTACTACTTGCGTAAACTATCTGGTAAGGCAGCACGTATTAAAGAGAAACTTAACTAATACGTTGTTACCTTCTGCAGAACAGGCCGCCTATAAAGCGGCCTGTTTTGTTTTTACCTCTTCATACTTACCTTTTATTAATCTTTTTTCTACCTTGTTCAACGACGCATTATGTTGCCTCTTGTCATAACCAGCGGCATTTTTGATACCATGAAATTTCCTTGATAGTGACGCACAAAGCTTTCATCCCTGCCTAGATCTTGTTAGACTCACTGTATTGAAAAATTTACTGATGTACAAATAAGTTTACAATGACAAGTTTGAATGCACTTTCTCCTTTACGCCAGCAAATCGATAGCTGCGATGCTGAACTAGTCAAGCTACTCGCCAAACGTAAGCAACTGACTGCAGAAGTAGGTCGCATTAAGCAGCAAACCAGTACACCGCTCTATGCACCTGAACGTGAGGCTGCTTTGATCCAAGCACGTAGGCAAGAAGCAGAGCATGCAGGGGTGAATCCCGATCTAATAGAAGATATTTTGCGCCGCATGATGCGCGAAGCCTATGAAAACCAGCAAGGGCAACTAGCCTGCGTGGCGCCGCAATTATCACCTGTGGTCATTGTCGGTGGCGAAGGCGCAATGGGTAAACTGTTTGCCAAGCAGTTTTTACGTTCTGGTTTTGAAGTACGTATCTTGGATAAAGCACAACAAGATGAAGCTGAGCAGCTCCTGCAAGGTGCTAAGCTAGTGTTGGTGAGTGTGCCTATCAACGCTTTCGAAACCATAGTAAACGCCTTACCCGAATTAGATAAGGAATGTGTGTTAGTTGACATTACCTCGGTAAAACAGCAACCCATTAAGGTGATGAAAGCCAAACATGCAGGCCCTGTAATGGGGCTGCACCCAATGTTTGGCCCGGATATTTCGCACTGGGTAAAGCAAACCATAGTCGCTTGTGAGGGACGTTTGCCTGAGCATTGTGAACCATTATTACATCAGCTCGGTATTTGGGGTGGTAATGTGGTTGCGATGGAAGCGAAGAAGCATGACCAAGCAATGCAAATTATTCAGGTAATGCGCCACTTAACTACATTTGTGTATGGTCAATTTTTGTCTAAACAATGCCATACCCTAGAAGAATTACGCAGCTGTTCATCACCTATTTATCAGCTGGAGTTGATGATGGTAGGGCGTCTGTTTGCCCAGTCACCAGAGTTGTATTCCGATATTATGCTGGCGCAGTTTGCTGATGTTGAGGGGTTACTGGCGAGTTATCAAGAGACATTTGCGCTGACGTTGGAAAAACTACAAAGAGGGGATAAAGCGGCGCTAATTGATGCCTTTAGCGAAGCAAAAACTTATTTCTCAGACGCCGCTTCACAGTTTTTGCAGCAAAGCCGCAGCTTATTAAATAAAGCACACGATGCAAAGGTGTTGGATTAACTTGATTGGGCTTAGATAGTTAAGAATTCGTATATAGGCAGCCGTGACTGCCTATATTACTGAGTCGATGGATTGTTATAGCACTTCTACTTGCTTCATGGTTTCGCTTTGATAACAACCAAGAATACGCACAAACTGAGTATGCTCTTTGAGCTCTTCTAATGCACGCTGCACCGAGGCTTCAGCAGTATTGGCTTGTAAGTCCACGTAAAATACTTCTTCCCATGGATTACCTGGCACTGGTCGAGATTCCAGTTTAGTCATATTGATATTGTGTTGCTTAAATACCATCAAGGCATCTGCTAACGAACCAACTTGATGTTTGGTCGCCATAATCAAAGTGGTTTTGGTTGGAATTTGCGTCGAAACTTGTAGCGCTTTACGTGCTACGACAATAAAACGACTATGATTTTCGGCTTGATTGGCAAGACCGCTTTTTAATACTTCCAAACCAATGTGTTTGCCTGCTTGTGCTGAGCCAATCGCGGCACTGTTTGGATTATCAAGCGCTTGTTGCAACGCACTGGAGGTAGAGTCGCAAGTCTCATGTTGAATGTTATCGCCTAAACCTTGTAAGAAGCGGCTACACTGAGCAAAAGGTTGTGGGTGGGCATAGATTTTGGTGATGTCCTTGAGTTCAACATTAGGTAAGGCAAGTAAACAATGCTCAATACTTTGGGTGACTTCGCCAACAATGCTGACTTGTGCATGCTGAAGTAAATCAAATACTTCATTAATACTACCTGAGCTGGTGTTTTCAATCGGTAACAAACCAAAATCAGCTTGGCCTTTTTCAACTTGGCCGGTGATATGTTCGAAGCTGGCACAGCCGATTTCAATCAGTTTACCTGGACGGCGGCTGAAGTATTTATGACAAGCAAGTTGGCTGTAAGAACCTTGACCGCCGAGATACGCAACGCGATAGGAATCGCTCATTGCATCTGGGTTTAGGCTGCGTTGCAGTAAGGCTTGTTGATTTAACACTGAATCTTCTAAGATCAGCTGAAATACATTATTGATGTAGTAAGCATCTAACCCTAACGACTTACCGTAGCTGATCAGCTTTTCAAGTAATGCTTGCTCACGCGCTTCATCACGTATCGGTTTGTTGTTGGTGATTTTATATTCCAGCACGCTGTGGCTGATGCGACGGCGTTTGGCGAGTAATACCAATAAATCTGAATCGATTTCATTGATATCGCGACGCAGCGCTTGCAAAGTATCTTCTGTCATAGGTCCTCATTCCCAATGCAAAAAAAAACCTCCCAGTTGGGAGGCTTAGCTATTTGATTTCTGTACGCAAACAGTTAAGCCTCTTCATCGAAAGAAGCTAAAAAAGTAAAAACCAAAGCGTACAGAGTTAAAATTCATTCCAATATTCTGTTAATTACAGCGATAAATTAGTCACCTTTTCAACATACCGCTATCTAAGCGCTAGCGTCAAGCGAAATCTATCGTTTTTCAAAGCAGATTTACTATTTCTTGCCAGTATTAAAAAAACTTAAGTAACACTAGCGGTTCTGATATATTTACACAAAGTGATAAAAACAAGAATCAAGATAAGGGTTTAACTGTGGGGAATAAACGCCCGCCATCGCGCTTTGGGAAACGCTCCCTGAGTATGAAACTGACCTTACTGATCTCAGCGATTTGTTTGATTTCAGGAATTTGCGCGGCGGCATTTATGCTCAAGTCTGAAGAAAAACTACTTGTTTTTGAAGAGCTAAAAATCCTCAAGCAATCCAGTGCGCAAATGGTTGAACAGTTTCAACAGTATCTGGAAAATAAAACTAATGTCGCCGAGCAAGCCAATGCGGTAGTCACAAAGCAGCTATTTGGCAATGCCACTAACTTAGCTGAACATGCCACTTATATTCTCACTGAAACACAAGAAGGGGCGATTAGTACAGCTCAAAATGGTTTATCGGCAGCGTATTTACCTGGGCAAAGTATTACGTCAGAGCAGCGAGCTTTAGTTGGTCATTCCGAATCCTTATGGAATATTCTTGCACCCACTTTACTGCAAGATTTCGCTAATTTTTACCTCCTAACGGATGATGGGTTTGCGCGCGTCGCACCGCCAAATTTATTGCTCCAAGGTGGACATCAGCATAAGTATTTACAGCCTTCCGAATTAGCTTTGTTACGTGATGAACGAAATCCCACTCGTGAGGCGGTATGGAGTCCAGTGCATTTTGATGCGAGCTGGAAAAAATGGATTGTGAGTGTGTTGGTCCCAGTCTATGTGCAAAACCGCTACATTGGCATGACAGGTGCTGATATTGCACTTGATAACTTGCTCAGTAAATTGCCGCTTGCTGGCAACGATTATGGGTTACTCATTTTCGACGATAAAGGTCATGTGCTGGCGTCGCCAACGTTGGCTAATTTTGATAATTCAAGCCTTGAGCTAATGCAGTATCAACAGTTGCCAACAGCACTACAGGAGCTAGTGCGCACCAGCCTCAACAAACCCTTGATGGAGCGAGATGCGACTTTCGCCACTGAGCAGGACGAATTTATCATTAATATCCGCAAGCTTAAACAGCTTAACTGGTTTATTGGGGTATACAAAAAGCGTTCCGCCGCATTAGCCTCACTTGAGGACATCAAGTATAAGTTTTTTGGCCTATTTGTAATGTATGGCTTGTTTGTGGCGATGTTATTGCACCAAACACTCTATCAGCTGGTGATTGGGCGAATTATCACGTTGGTTAACGCGATATCTGGTTTTGGTAAAGGCCAATTTGAGATCCTGAACAATTTGCCAACCAGTGATGATGAAATCGGTACGCTAAATCAATCAATTAAAGATATGGGTTTAGAGATCCGTAAACTTATCGATGGCCTTAATCAGCGCATTGCTGAAAAAGAAAACGCAGAAAAGGAAGCAAATCGCTTTTTGAAGGCAGTTGCAGCTTCTGGTACTGGTGTGGTGCTCACAGACGCGCAATTCAATATCATTTACGTCAATCCAAAAATGATGGAAATGACCCGCTTTGAGCAAGCGCATTTTTTAGATGCGCCTCTATTGTCAATTGTCTCAAACGAAATGGCAATTATCATTGAAGACATAGATATTGATTTACGTAGTCGCAATGCTTGGCGCGGTGATACGGTGTTGCAAAGCGCTGATAATCGACCGGTGTGGGTATCGCTGAGCGTTTCGCCAATTCGTGACGAAAGTGGTCAGATCACCAGCTATGTTGCATCTGCGCAGGATATTTCTTTTGTAAAAGAAAGTCAGCGCAAAATGGAAGAGCTGGCGTACTTTGATACCTTAACGGGATTGGCTAATCGTACTTTCTTTCGTATGCAGCTGCGTAAGTCCATGGCGCTGGCGCAGCGTGGACATTATTCATTTGCCTTGTTTTATTTTGATTTGGATGAGTTTAAACGAATTAACGATACCTTAGGTCATGACGCTGGGGATGGCTTGTTGGTTGAAGTTGCTAATCGCTTAAAACGCCGTTTACGTGCCGAAGACACCATTGCGCGTTTAGGGGGGGACGAGTTTGCGGTATTGCTGAGTGGCATCGACAAACGTGAGCATGCCATGGATGTCGCGCATACCATTCAACGCACCTTAAATGTACCCATAATGCTTGGCAATAACGAGGTCATTGTCAGTGCCAGTATTGGTATAACCATGGCACCATTTGATAGCAAAGAAGAAGAACAGTTATTAAAGCATGCAGACTTAGCTATGTATGAAGCTAAGGCGAAGGGTAAGAATACCTATCACTTCTACAGTCAAGAGCTAGATGCTGCGGCTAATGAGCGCTTGTATATTGAAAATGAATTGCGCGTGGGAATCAAAGAGCGACAATTCTCTTTACACTATCAGCCGCAAGTAGATAGCCGAACGAATCGAATTATCGGCTATGAAGCGTTGATCCGTTGGCAACATCCCACAGAAGGGAATATTCCACCAAGCAAATTTATTCCTATTGCCGAAACTACGGGGTTGATTGTGCAATTAGGTGCATGGGTATTAGAGGAGGCGTGCTTCTTTGCGACCCGCATGCTGGCACACAAACGTGCGGCCAATATTTCGATCAACCTTTCAGCTCGGCAATTTAAAGATGCACAACTGATTGAAAGCTTGTCAGATATTTTGGCACGTACGAAATTACCGCCGCAGTATCTGCATCTTGAGCTCACCGAAAGTATGTTAATGGGGGATGTAAAAGCCACGATTGCTCAGCTTCATCAGATCAAAGAGCTAGGGATTGCACTGTCGATAGATGACTTTGGTACAGGCTACTCGTCATTGAGCTACTTAAAACGCTTCCCTGTCGATATGCTGAAAGTGGACCGCTCTTTTGTGCAAGACATCCCTGAGGATGTGAATGATATGGCGATTACTGCTGCAATTATCGCCATGGCGCAGAAGCTTAACCTCAAAATTATTGCAGAAGGGGTAGAGACGCAAGAGCAAGTCGACTTTTTACAAAGTAACAATTGCTTTATTGTGCAAGGCTATTTCTATAGTCCACCGCTAGCAGAACAAGACTTGGTGTATTTTGAAGAGCGTTTGGCGGCGAATTAGCCGCCTGCCAATTTCACTTTAAAGCCTATGCCTTCAAGAATGGTTTTTAATTTATCACGATCATCGCCTTGAATTTCTATCAGGCCGTCTTTTACCGCTCCACCTTGACCCATTTTGCTTTTGAGGGTTTTGGCGATATCTTTGAGGTCATGGGCTTTTGGGTCGATACCAACGACCAACATTACACCTTTTCCTTTACGGCCTTTACTTTGCTTTTCAATGCGGATAAAACCGTCTTTAAACAGTTTGACCTCAGGCTCAGCTTGCGCTTCGTCGTGTTTAATACGACCGATTTCTGTTGAATAGACTAATCTGCTGTCTGACATTGTGAGCTCCTCAATGTGATTTGGCGCTATGATAGCAAATTTCCGATTGTGCGTTTTTATTTTTGGCGAAAAACAGAGAAAGGATTATATTTAAGGAGGTTAACGGACAATGAGAACAAAGCGGAATAGGAGTTTTAGATGAGTTTGAGTACCAGTGCGTCTTTAGATGGTAAAACGCTGACCATCCAGATCAGAGGGAAGTTTGACTTTAATTTGGTGCAGTCTTTTCGCCAAGCCTATGCAGAATTGAGTGCGAATACCGAGAAAGTAGTTATCGATCTGCGCGAAACCGATTATATGGACAGTTCAGCGTTAGGTATGTTGCTGAATATGAAAAAAACTTTGGGGGACACAGTCTCATCTATCCACATTACCAATTGCCGACCACAACTTAAGAAAATCTTACAGATCTCTAGATTCGATAAAAAGTTCGATATTGACTGATTATGCGCATTTTAGTGGTCGATGACCAACCGCTAAACTGTACGCTGCTGAAAGCCATGTTGGAGCAGCAGCGTTATGAGGTGGTTGTAGCACATAACGGAAAAGAGGCAATCGCCATTTTGCACGAGACAGATATAGATATCGTGCTGCTTGATGTGATGATGCCCGTTATGGATGGCTTTGAAACCGCGCCTTTGGTTAAACAATTTGCCGGTGAAGTCTATTTACCGATAATTTTTATTACTGCACTTGAAGACCACGCAAGTTTTGAGAAATGTTTAGCTGTTGGCGGTGATGACTTTATTCACAAGCCTTTTGACCGAGTTATTCTAAGTGCCAAAATTAAGGCCCACGCCCGTACTCGCAAGTTAAGCCAAGAAACGTTTGCGCAGAAAAAATTACTAGAATACCACTATAACCAAATCGAACGTGAACATGAAATCGTTGACCACATATTTCGCAATGCTTTAGATGAACAGGGTAAGTACCCAAGCCATTGTGATTATCATTTGTCGCCCGCATCGATGTTTAACGGCGACATGTTTTTACTCGCCAAAAGTCCAGTTGGTGGGCTTTATTGTATGCTGGGTGACTTTACAGGCCATGGTCTAGCAGCGGCAGTCGGTGCTTTGCCGGCTTCGCGGGTGTTTTACACTATGGTCAGTAAAGGTATGGCTGTCAGTGACATTGCTGCAGAAATGAACGCCTTACTATTTCATCTATTGCCCGGCAATATGTTTTGTGCGGCCACGATTTTTGAGCTCAGCGAATCGGGTAAGAGCGTATCGCTTTGGCTTGGTGGTTTACCCGACGCTTATTTGATTGATAAGCAAGGTAACGTCATTCGAACTCTAGAATCACAGCACATGGCGCTTGGGATTTTAGATGAAAATGAATTTGAGCGTAATTTAGTCCATCTTGAGGTCAATACAGAACTGCGTTTGATAGTGTCGACTGACGGTATGATAGAAACGGAGAACCAGCAAGGTGAATTTTTTGGTGAGCACAATTTGCTCTCAGCTATTCGCTCAAAGGCCAATATCTCGACTCAAGATATAGTGGATAAAGTGAAAGCTTTCTCAGGGCATCTGTCGCAGCAGGATGATTTGAGTATTGCTATCCTTAATTGCCTACCTTGTATCGAAAAACGCGAAAGCAAGCTGACCTATTCAAATATTCCTTTCCACATATCTTTGACTTTGAATGCAGGCCAAATTAAAAGCACAGATCCCGTACTCGAACTGGTTGATATTTTATCCAAAGTAGAAGGCTTAGGTGCGCACCGCTCGAATATATTTCTATTGCTCTCGGAAGCCTACAATAACGCGCTCGACCATGGTGTACTTGGTTTAGATTCGGATATTAAAAATAAAGAAGAAGGTTTTTTAGAGTTCTATTTACTCCGTGAGGAAGCGCTCAAGCGGTTAAAAGAAGCGCTGATCATTATTTCTGTCAGGTACGATCCGGAAAAAGCTAATCTGACATTTTGTATCTGTGATTCCGGTCAAGGCTTTATTAAAAAAGATTCACAGCCAGAAAGTCTGACACGCGAACATGGGCGGGGGCTTAGTTTAGTGAAGGAAATTGCTCAATCAGTTACCTATAACGGTGCCGGCAATGAAGTCGAAATGATTTATTCCTTGATTTGAGCTTTTCACAAACAATGGCAAATGATAGGCTAAGGACCAAATTTTAGCAGTTTGGACGTCTAAATGATTTCAACTTATTTACACAACGCAGGTGTTTCTGCTGATCCCGCTTTGGTTGCTGCCACACTTCAGGAATTAGAGTTATTTTTGACCTCGCAGCCTCAGGTATCTGGCGTTTGGTCTTATAAAGTTCCGGAATTAGGCGAAGGTGGCGCTTGTAGCCTGTTTGGCCATTTACAAGACGAACCGTTTGAGCTCCACACTGTGTTAGAAAAAACGCCTGCATCGCAGCAGGCTTTAGATACCTTACAAACCATAGTCGCTTTTATTGAACAAAAAACCGCGGTGGATTGGTTTGGTATTTATCAAACACGTACTACTGATACTGGAGCACAATTAGCAAAATTAGCCTATCGTGGCGCACCAAGTAGACCACTATTCCCTCTCACCCCAGCATTTGCTGCGACCAGTAACAACGTGCAAGTGGCTATGTCTGGTAAAGGCAGAGTCATCAATGACGTGGCAAGTTATGTTGCCAAAGGCGGAGAGTATTACACCTGTGATCCTAAGGTGCAGGCAGAGGTGTGTTTACCACTCTTTACAGAAAGTGGTGAATGTATCGGAATTATTGACGCTGAGGCTTTTCAGCAGGGCTTTTTTGACGAGCAAAAACTTGTCTATTTCATTGCTGCATGTATTAAAATTCCTCAACATTTGCCA
The DNA here is from genome assembly GCF_042643375.1 of Pseudoalteromonas fenneropenaei. Classification (NCBI taxonomy): domain Bacteria; kingdom Pseudomonadati; phylum Pseudomonadota; class Gammaproteobacteria; order Alteromonadales; family Pseudoalteromonadaceae; genus Pseudoalteromonas; species Pseudoalteromonas fenneropenaei. Next base: position 410,172 of record NZ_JBHRSD010000011.1, on the reverse strand, counting down.
CAATGATCGTAGCTCGTGTTATGGCCTTTTTATGTTACTATTTACCTACTCGTGATTAACCCCATTTAAAAGAGATTTCGCATGTTCTCAACACTCAAACCTTTGCCGACGGACCCGATTTTGGGTTTGATGGCTGCATTCAAACAAGACACTAATCCTAACAAAATCGATCTTGGTGTAGGTGTTTATAAAGACGAACAAGGTAATACTACCGTGTTGCGTGCCGTTAAAAAGGCTGAAGCATTTCGCTTAGAAAATGAAACCACTAAGACTTACATTGGCTTAGCGGGTAATCTCGATTTCTGCCAAAAGATGGAACACCAATTACTAGGTGAGCACCCAGCATTATTGGCAAACCGTGTACGTACAGCTCAAGCACCAGGTGGTACAGGTGCACTGCGTGTTGCAGCTGAATTTATTAAGCGTTGTAATACTGACGCAACTGTGTGGGTAACAACACCGACTTGGGCAAACCATATCAGCTTATTTGAAGCTGCGGGTTTAACAGTCAAAGAATACCCATACTATGACTATGAAAACAAAAATCTACGTTTTGACGACATGATAGCGACGCTTAAAACCGTGCCAAAAGGTGACATCGTTTTACTCCACGCATGCTGTCATAACCCAAGTGGTATGGATTTAAACGCAGAGCAATGGCAAGTTGTTGCTGAGCTCGCCAAAGAAGTTGGTTTTACGCCATTGATTGATATCGCGTACCAAGGTTTTGGTAGTGGTTTGGATGTTGATGCTGCGGGTCTGCGCTTATTAGCTGCAACGGTTGAAGAGTTGATCATCTGTTCTTCATGCTCTAAAAACTTTGGTTTGTACCGTGAGCGCGTTGGTGCGTGTACTGTGATTGCTAAAGATGCAGCACAAGCTGATGTGTCAAACTCAGTCATGTTAAGCGTGGTACGTAGTATTTACTCAATGCCGCCAGCGCATGGCGCGGACATTGTTGCTACTATCTTAGGTAGCACTGAGCTTACGCAAGAATGGCACCAAGAGCTAGACGAAATGCGTGGTCGCATCAATGAGTACCGTGGGTTAATTAAAACTCGCCTAGCACAAGCCGGCGTGGCACAAGATTTCTCATTTATCGAGCGTCAACACGGAATGTTCTCGTTCCTTGGTATTAATAAAGCGCAAATTGAGCGCCTGCGTGACGAATATGCCATTTATATGGTTGGTTCAAGCCGCGTGAATATTGCGGGCATTAACCATAACAATATTGATTACTTCGTCAAAGCTATGGTTGAAGTATTGAAATAATCTCGATACGTCATCTTGTCAGCTGATGTAGTTTCTCTACATCAGCTGCTCTTTATAAGAAGTCCGCCTCAAAAGTTCCTCTTGACGAATCCGTCAATAAAATGACCTAGCTTGTTTTCATTGAACAGAATTGGTTAGTTTTCCCAGCTCAGTAACTCTCATCGTAATCTGTATCCCCAAGCCATATAAATTTTTATGCAATTGAAACTTAGCAATATTTAATGATGCAGAGCGATAAACACGTGTGATTCGGCAATAACGATTGAATGTTGGAAGTGTGTAATCTTCAGGCTAAATTTCATGAAGTGGCCGATTTGCAACAGCGTGTTGAGAAGTTGAGGAAAATAAACAACGCTCCAACTTGGCCGCGCTTAAGCGCAGCCAATAACGTAGTAACTATATCCCAAGTATATCGCTAGGTGTGATTAGCCCGCTTGTTTGCTAATGTCGGCGACTTTTGCAAGTTTTGGCGACTTTTTCTCCACTGGGGCAGTGCCTTTTAATACTGCTGCAAAGTCGTCCTTTTGCTTGGCCATTTCCAGTGCCAGCGACTCTATTTGCTGTTCACTTAAAGGCACATCGACTTTGCCGAGCATCACCTCAAGTGCTTCTGCGATGTCTAACATTTTGTCGTATGCATCAGCCTCTTTTTTACTGGTAAAGGTCATACGCTCGACTCCGTTTCTTTCGACAACATATTTTATTACGACAGCCATTATAGTCCTCACTGGGTACTGTTTTTATATACAGTAATGTTAATCTGCTCAATTTGCAAGTAGGGTTGTAAAAATTTCATGTTAATTTCCCATGACAGTGATTTGACTATCAGGACGGATCTGCTTTGCTTAAATGGAGCTGACTACGGAGTAAAGCTCATGTCTTTTAACAAGGAGGATCTATATGAAACCTATACAAACTATTATCGTTGCGGCTTTTTTTGCGTTAGGCTCGCAGGCTGCAGTTGCGAATAAACCCACCACAGAAAATACCGCGATAAATAGTGGCTCAGTGTCGGAAAAAATAGCTACACAGCTTATCAATATTAACACCGCCAGTGTTGAAGACCTAGCGTCATTGCCTGGCATAGGTAAGCGTAAAGCAGAGGCCATTATCGCTTACCGTGAACAACAAGGAGAGTTTAAGTCAGTGGAAGAATTAACCCAAGTTAAAGGTATAGGCGAAAAACTGGTAGCGAAATTAAAGGATAGAATAGCGTTATAGAAGCTGCCAAACAACAAAGGGCCAACCGGCCCTTTGTTGTTAAGTGAAGAACTAAATGACATTAGCTTTTTGTGCTATACCATTCAGCTAACTTGACCATTCTTAAAATTTTCAATAGCGCTGCCGAAATGCGGTTTGGCAAACTGAATTTCGATAGGCACAGTAAGTAATGGGTAAATTAATCCTGCAACGAGCAGGATAGGTAATAAAATCCAGCCCTGAAAGTAAGCCAGCGAAATAAATACGGGTGTCAACAGTAATAGTTTTAATACTCGCATGATGATCTTTTGCTGCACGCTCAATTGCGACAGTGCAATCGACAAGATGGCTTGTCGCTCGGTGTGTTTAAAGTCACTGAGTACAGCAATTTTACTTAAGCGTAGTGCCATAGTTTATTTTTTCTTCCAAACGATGAGGTGACACAGTATCACTAGGATAAATGCGATGCTATAGAGTGCAAAAATCACTTCCATCCAACCTGGCATAGAAAGGCCAGCAAACATCCAGTCGATATTACCACAGTCACCGGTGGCGGCAAAAAAGTGCGGTAGCCATTCATGTAACGGCATGAAACTTGGAAAATTAGGATAAATATCACAGGTAAATGCAAAAGGATCTGTAGTAGTTTGCATTGCGATGTGCTCGCGTGCTAACAAGAATCCCCAAATACTCGCGACGCCCCAAGTCGCAAAGCCTAGTAAGCGTGACCAAAGTGCACTTGGGTTGATGGCCCCAAACAAACCTGCAAATAATACTCCAAGTACCGCCGTACGTTGGTAAATACACATAATGCAGGGTTCTAGTCCCATTTGATATTGAAAATACAACGCAATACATTCGAGCAAAAAAGCCGATAGCGCCAGCAATAGCCAGCTAGTGCGATTAAAAGCCAATTGGCCAATCCAGTTCATAGGTAACCCTCTCTTTTTAGCTTATTATGAGTGAAGGCACAGAAATAAGGCAACCCAATTCGATGGAACTCAGGTACAACATGGGTATTGCAAAAAAACCAATAAAATTACCTACTCATTCTCAGCCAAACAGCGATAACTTTGCTTGTTAGTTCAAGATCATCTGGTACAATCAGTAAATTGTAGTTGTGCAGATTACACTTTAGTCGCAATTGAGTGGACGTTAGATGAGAATTTTCAAAGCCAAAAGCCCAGCTGGATTTGCTGAGGAGTACATTGTTGAATCTATCTGGAATGGTGAGTTTCCTCCTGGTTCTATTTTACCAGCGGAGCGTGAGCTTTCGGAATTGATTGGCGTAACACGAACCACTTTGCGCGAAGTTTTGCAGCGTTTAGCCCGTGATGGCTGGTTAACCATTCAACATGGTAAGCCGACTCGTGTGAATAACTTCTGGGAGACATCAGGGTTAAATATTTTAGAAACCTTGGCACGTCTTGATGAAGACAGAATGCCTGAACTTACAGATCAGTTATTGTCAGCCAGAACTAATATTAGCGCTATCTATACACGTGCTGCGATCAAATCCAACCCCCAGCAAGTGATTGAAATTGTCGGGCAGTACGCAGAGTTAGAGGATTCTGCAGAAGCATTTTCCGAGTTTGATTATCGTGTCCATCACCAGCTTGCGATTGCCGGTAACAACAAAATTTATGTATTGATTTTGAATGGCTTTAAAGGCCTTTATTCAAAAATTGGTTGCCATTATTTTGCAGATAGCAGAACTCGTGAGCTGGCGCGTCAGTTTTATCAAGGGCTAATGCATTTGGCGCAAAGCGGCGAACATGACAACGCAATTTCATTAATGCGTAAATACGGCCACCAAAGTGGTGAGATTTGGCAACAGATCCGCAGTGATCTGCCAAGCGACATCATGGACAACTAGTACACGCTACCTAGCTACTTCAAATAATTTGAATTGAAGTCGACATTGTTGCTAATTCTAGAAAAGCTCGGCCTATCCGGGCTTTTTTAATCGATTTTTTCTATTGCAGCCATCGTTAAATTCGATTGTTCTTTTCCTAATGCTCCCCATAAACTAGGCACAATTTTCTTATATAACTTGAATTTATCAAGTTAGCCCCCATCATTAGCCAAGATGTCATTTTGGCATGTGGATTTAATACTTAACTAATTGGAGAAAACAATGGGTGTATTAGTAGGCCGCAAGGCACCAGACTTTACTGCAGCAGCTGTACTAGGTAACGGCGAAATCGTTGATAGCTACAATTTGCATGAGAACATCAAAGGTAAGAAAGCGGTTATTTTCTTCTACCCACTTGATTTCACTTTCGTATGTCCATCAGAACTGATTGCTTTTGACAAGCGTTATGCTGAGTTCCAAAAGCGTGGTGTTGAAGTGATCGGTGTTTCTATCGATTCTCAATTCTCTCACAACGCATGGCGTAACACGCCAGTTAACCAAGGTGGTATCGGTGCAGTTAAATATGCTCTAATCGCTGACGTTAAACACGACATTTGTAAAGCGTACGACGTTGAGCACCCAGAAGCAGGTGTTGCGTTCCGTGGTTCTTTCCTAATCGACGAAGAAGGTAACGTACGTCACCAAGTAGTAAACGACCTACCACTTGGCCGTAACATCGACGAAATGCTACGTATGGTTGATGCACTTGCATTCCACCAAGAGCACGGCGAAGTATGTCCGGCAGGTTGGACTGAAGGCAAATCAGGTATGCAAGCAAGCCCAGAAGGTGTTGCTAAGTTCCTAGCTGAAAAGTCTGAAGAACTGTAATACTGCCGAATAGCAGCTTTACAAGAGCCGCCGCAAGGCGGTTTTTTTATTGCCTGTGCGTTGCTTTGTTAGCAGCTAAATATGGCGGCCAATACGCTTAGAATATTAAGCCTAGATGCGCTGCACTATTGTTCAACATTCGAGAGAATGTTGTTTCCTCAGTATCAGAGTTTTATCTCGTTTTTATTCTTTTTCAATACCAGTTTATTACCAGTCTAATGGTAGGGCGCCAGTGGCGCAGCGATGGAGACTAAACTGACCACCACTGCGAGAGCGACTTAACGCCGATGTAACCGAAGTATACGCTGAATAGACTCACGACTGGCATGGCTAAAATGCTGGCGAGTAATAATTCGTTAGTCATTACTGCTCATCCTTTTTCTCTGTTGCTGCTACTTGTTGAGTTTGTTCAGCTTGTTTGTTGGCATCGGCAATTTGACTTTTCAAAGCGTCAAGTAACGCCGTTTTAGATTTCGCTTTCATATCTTGTAAGCTGGTTTGTAAACTTGAAACTAACACTTGGCTCATATCTGCAACTAGGTCACTTGTTACAGATTGCGCATTTGCACCAATACTTGCAGTCATTAAACAGCCAGCGATCAAACATTGAGTTAAAGTTTTCATGATTGTGCTCCTTGGGATTAACTTATTAGTCGCAATAGCTATTACAAAGGTTGTGCCATAATCAAAAAAATTTTTAAGTTTATGATTTTTAATGGTTATTGTTTTTTGTTAGAAATGGGCTTAATTCAGGAGTGGTTAATTTTGCTAAGTGATTTAGCGTTTTGTGCTAATAAGTAGCGAAATTTAAATCATTCAGTGGGCAGTAGGTGATGTACCTAAGACGCTGGGGGTTAGCGTCTTAGTAATTACAGTTCAGGAATGTCAATTAAGATCAGTAACGCGCCTTTACCACCATATTCAAGCGGCGCTTGATGAATGGCAAGCACGTCTGGGTGTTGCACGAGGTAATGAGGTACTTTGTGTTTTAGCACCCGTTCACCAATTCCATGCACAATACAAGCGCAGTAATAATGATGGCGTTTACAGGCATGGATAAGCGCTGCTAATTCTTGTTTAGCGGTGTCTTTATTGAGACCATGCAGATCTAAAATCAGCTCAGGTGCAATATCGCCGCGGCGTAATTGTTTTGCTAGAAAACGGTCTGCGCCAGGGCGAACAAAGTTAATGGTACCGGAGGTGTCAATATCGGGCACATAATCGTCGGAAAAGTAAAACTCAGCACTGTGTTGGCGCTGCTGTTCTTCGACAACATCACCACGAAAACGCACAGCACTGCGTTTGAACTGTACTGTGTCTTGCTTGATTTTTTTAACACCACTCACTGCCTCTTGAAAGAGGGCAAAATCATCAGTGTTGAACGGGTCGAGGTCTTTTTCATTCATGCCGGTATTGTAATGAAAAAAAGCGTAAAAACCTAGCTGAAAACAAGTTACAATAAGTTATTAGGCGCAAAAGACAGAGAGCTGCGATGAGTGAATTTCAAATTACCGAAGCCCAGCAACAAGAAGCCATTGCTGAGCTATTTACCATTCAAGATTGGTTACGTTGGACTGCCAGCCAGTTAATGCACCATGGCGTGTATTTTGGCCATGGCACTGATAACGCATGGGATGAAGCGGTAAGTTTAGTGCTACCTATCCTGAACTTGCCCATTGATGCGCCAAAAGAGATGATCCAAGCGCGGATCACTACCTCTGAAAAGCAGCGTTTATTTGGTTATATTCGCGAACGTATCGAGAACCGCACGCCAGTGCCTTATTTGACCAATCAGGCGTGGTTTGCAGGTTTGCCATTTTATGTCGATGAGCGAGTATTAGTGCCGCGTTCACCTTTTGCGGAGTTGATTGCCCGTAAATTCACGCCTTGGTTAGAAGAAGGCAAAAACGTTGGCCGTATTCTTGATATGTGTACTGGCTCAGCGTGTATCGCTATTGCTCTTGCGCACGCGTTTCCTGATGCGCAAGTAGATGCGGTAGATATTTCCTATGATGCGTTGGCTGTGGCCGATACCAACATCAATGACTACATGTTACTAGATCGTGTGTTTGCTATTCAGTCCGACGTATTTAGCGGTATTCCTGGCCAAAAATATGATTTGATAGTAGCCAACCCACCTTATGTTGACGCCGAAGATATCGCTGACATGCCTGAAGAGTTCCATCATGAGCCGATGTTAGGCTTAGCATCAGGTGAAGATGGCTTAGATGTGACCCGTACAATTTTGCAAGAAGCAGCAGAACACCTCAATGAGGGTGGTTTACTGTTTGTGGAAGTGGGTAATTCTATGATACATATGGAGGAAGAATTCCCCGGCGCGCCGTTCACTTGGATTGAGTTTGAACGTGGTGGACTAGGGGTATTCGTGATCAGCAAAGAAGCACTATTAAGTTATTTTAACGACTGATCTTTGCCGTTATGCCTCGCGTGACGGCTAAGGTCGTCACTCGCAATCAAAGAGGAATGAGGCACGATGGCGGGCAACAGTATTGGTCAACTCTTTAAAGTGACCACCTTTGGTGAAAGCCATGGTCCTGCATTGGGAGGCATCGTTGATGGTGTTCCCGCAGGGCTTGAGATCACCGAAGCAGATTTACAAGTCGATTTAGACCGGCGTAAACCTGGTCAGAGCCGTTATACCACGCAAAGACGTGAAGGAGACGAGGTGAAGATCCTCTCTGGCGTATTTGAAGGTAAAACCACCGGAACCAGTATTGGTTTGTTGATTGAAAACACCGATCAGCGCTCACAAGATTACTCCCAAATCAAAGATTTATTCCGCCCAGGACATGGCGATTACAGCTATTGGCACAAGTACGGACATCGCGATTATCGCGGTGGGGGTCGTTCGTCCGCGCGTGAAACCGCGATTCGTGTGGCCGCTGGAGCCATTGCGAAAAAATATTTAAAGCAAGCCCACGGCATTGAGGTACAAGGATGTTTATCGCAGCTTGGACCAATCAAAGCAGAACAGTTTGACTGGCAGCAAGTGGAACAAAACCCGTTTTTCTTTCCTGATTTGAGTAAACTAGAAGTACTTGATGAATATATGCGTGAGCTTAAAAAGCGCGGTGATTCAGTGGGTGCTAAAGTGATGGTAGTCGCACGCCATGTGCCAGTTGGTTTGGGTGAGCCAGTGTTTGACCGCTTAGATGCGGAACTTGCACATAGCTTGATGAGTATCAATGCTGTCAAAGGTGTTGAGATTGGTGATGGCTTTGCGGTAGTGGAGCAAAATGGTTCAACCCACCGCGATGAGCTTACTCCAGAGGGGTTTACCTCCAATCATGCTGGTGGCATTTTAGCGGGTATTTCAACTGGGCAAGATATTGTTGCGAGCATTGCGCTTAAACCGACCTCTAGTATCACTATCCCAGGTAAGAGTATCAACGTTTACAATGAAGCCACCGAGCTTGTGACCAAAGGTCGTCACGACCCCTGTGTTGGGATCCGGGCAGTGCCTATTGCAGAAGCTATGATGGCTATCACCTTGATGGATCATCTGCTACGTCAACGCGGGCAAAATCCGCATGTTGAAGTACCAGCGCCGCCGATAGCCGCAAGTATTTGCTAAACGTAAAAAGCCCCTATTTGGGGCTTTTTTAGGCGGTTTAGCTGGTGTTAATTTGCACAAATTCAATCAGTTAACAAATAACTTCTACTGTATGTCAAGAACTTAACTCGTTTGTACAGAGTGTCAAAAAATTTTCCCTTTCTTTTTACCAGTAAAACCGCTAGCCTAAGGCCACAAGATAAGAGCGACAGCGCTTTATAATTATACGAAAGAAATGGAGTAGTACTATGGCCGAGCAACAAGTGCAGCCTTTACATGCGGAAAAGCATGCCAATATCAAAATCAAAAACGGCATCAACGTAGAATTCTTAAAATCTCAACATATCATTCCTGTCGTCGCTCACGAGTTTGCTCGTGCTGCGGTTGAGTTTCCTTTAGTATTCGTGAAAAACACTGAAACAGGTCAATTCCAAGCTGTTGCCATGTTTGGTTTAGAGCCAGGTCAAAACCTATTTGTTGAAGGCGACAAGTGGACTGCGGGTTACGCGCCTATGGCAACGACACGTTACCCACTAGGTTTAGTTAAGCACCCAGAGCAAGATCAGTTTGGTGTTGTTATTGATGCAGGTAGTCCATTAGTCAATGACACAGAAGGCAATGCGCTATTCGAAAACGGTGAAGAGACTGAATACCTTAAGCGTCGTAAAGAAGCTTTAGTTTCTTATATTGAGTTTGCCCGCGTGACTGATACCTTTACACAATATTTAGCGGATAAAGAGCTTTTCTCTCAACAGACTTTAACTGTTGATATTAAAGGTGAAAAGCGTGACATCAACGGCATTTACTTGATTGACGAGCGTAAACTTGCTGAGCTGAGCGATGCAGATTTCCTTGAGCTGCGTAAGCGTGGCTACTTGGCACCAATCTACTCATTCCTGACGTCTTCGCACCAAGTTGCACGTCTAGCTCGTTTGAAAGCAGAACAAGCTGCGTAACTAAAACGTTTGCTGACTCTGGAAAAGGCGCTTGATGCGCCTTTTCGCATTTTTTAGGCGTCATATCTCATCGAGTTGCAATTCTTTTCCTTCCTTGCCACTTTGCTAAATGTATACCCTTGCTACTTGAAGTAGTAAAAGTGGTGGCTCTGTCCGCTCATCCCAATTACATAGGATGTCTATGCTCATGGGAGTTCGCGTACTTGTCGTCTACCTACCGCACCAAGTCATGTCGGTATAGAAAAAATGGGTAACGCCTGATTTGAAACGTTAACGAGGAACATCATGAAAAGAGTAATACTAGGCTCAGCGTTTATGCTGCTGGCCATGTCGACCAGCAGTTTTGCGAAATCACCGATTGCCATCGCGATTCATGGCGGCGCTGGCACCATAGAAAAGGCCAAATTCAGTGCCGAGCAAGAAGCGGCTTATCGCGCTAAATTACAAGAAGCCGTTGAAGCGGGTTACAAGGTGTTAGAGCAAGGAGGTGCAAGCTTAGATGCCGTAACCGCAGCGATAACCATTATGGAATCGTCGCCGTTTTTCAACGCTGGTAAAGGTGCCGTCTATACTTTCAATGGTGAGCATGAGTTAGACGCCTCTATTATGGATGGTAAAACTCGCGCAGCAGGTGCGGTGGCTGGCGTAAAACACATTGAGCATCCCATTTTACTTGCTAAAGAAGTGATGCAAAATTCAGTGCATGTCATGTTAAGTGGACAAGGCGCAGAAGAGTTTGCCAAACAACAGGGCATAGCTATGGTAGAAAATAGCTTGTTTGATACGCCAGCACGTTTAGAAGCACTGAAAAAAGCCAAAGAAAAACTCGAACAAGCAAAGTCGCATACCAAAGATTATCAAGCGGCCCATCAAGCCTTACCAAGCGCTTATAAAATGGGCACAGTTGGCGCAGTTGCTTTGGATGCACAGGGTAATCTAGCCGCGGGCACCTCAACAGGAGGCATGACTGCCAAGCGTTTTGGTCGCGTTGGTGATTCCCCCGTAATTGGCGCAGGCACATTTGCCGATAACCATTCTTGTGCGGTATCGGCCACAGGCCATGGTGAGTATTTTATTCGCTATAATGTCGCCTCGGATATCTGTGCACGGGTTGCATATCAAGGTAAATCCATTGAGCAAGCTGGCAAAGAGGTGATCCACGATGTGCTTGCGCCAATCGGTGGGACAGGTGGAGTGATTATCATCGATAACAAAGGCAATATTAGTATGCCGTTTAATACTGAGGGCATGTACCGCGCCAGTAAGCACTCCGCGGCTACCACTTATGTTGGTATTTTTAAACAAGATTAATCATTGCAAAGGTAAGCAAAATTGTCGCTGCCAGCTACTATTAAAAAGAGAATAGGGCTGGCTTTTTTATGGAGCGATAATTATGCAATCGATTAAGGTGAAAGATTATTTAAATCACCGTCCCGTAACGTTTCATGCCGACATGCGCATTGAACAGGCGGTTGAAAAGCTGTTGCTGAGTGGTCAGCAAGGTGGCCCAGTGATAGACGCCCAAAAACGGGTGGTAGGGTTTTTGTCTGAGCAAGACTGTATTCGCAAAATGCTTGAAGCGACGTATCAGAATGAATCCCACAGTATGGTTCATGATGTAATGAATCCGACACCTATTTGTGTGTCACCTGATGAAAGTGTGTTGCAGCTAGCAGAGCGGATGACTATAGATAAACCGAAGGTTTATCCCGTGGTTGATGACCAAGGTTACTTGCTAGGGGTGATAAGCAGAGCTAACGTGCTGCGTGCAATTGACAAGCATTTACACTGTAATTATGAAGCTGGGCATAGGTTTGTCTAGTTGAGTTGTATAGCTTAGTTCAACAGCAAATTGACGCACTAGCACGCTGGTCGGAGTTTTGCAGCCGCTAACGTAGGATTCTACCTCACAGTTTGTTAGAATAGTGGGAATTTTGACTATCCTCAGAGGGTGAGTAGTGGACGTCACGTCGCTCAAAAACGCAGTTGTAGACTGTTTGCGAAAGGATCACTTTATTTTAAGAAAGCGTTTGCAAGGGCTGCAAAAAGTTGCAGATCCAAGTAAACAAGCAAAAATATTAGCGACGATAGAAAAAGACATTCTGGCTAGCAAAGCTTTGCGTCAGCAGCGTTTGGACGCAATGCCGCGACTCTCTTACCCTGAGGCTTTGCCTGTTAGCCAGAAAAAAGATGAGATTAAAGCGGCCATTGCGGCACATCAAGTGGTGATTGTGGCTGGTGAAACCGGCTCAGGTAAAACCACTCAGTTACCAAAAATCTGTTTAGAGCTTGGTCGTGGCGTTGACGGTTACATAGGTCATACTCAGCCAAGACGATTGGCTGCACGTAGCGTTGCCGCCCGTATTGCTGAAGAGCTGGAATGCGAGCTTGGGCAAAGCGTTGGTTTTAAAATCCGCTTTAGTGATAATGTCTCGGCGCAGACCCATGTTAAATTGATGACTGATGGTATTTTGCTGGCCGAAATCCAGCAAGACAGGTTCCTCAATCAATACGACACTATCATCATAGATGAAGCGCACGAACGTAGCCTCAACATAGATTTTATTCTCGGTTATCTAAAGAATTTACTACCAAAACGCCCTGATCTAAAAGTCATTATCACCTCAGCAACCATAGATCCTGAGCGTTTTTCCAAGCATTTCAATAACGCTCCTATCATTGAGGTCTCTGGCCGAACTTACCCAGTAGAAGTTCGTTATCGTCCATTGACCGATGTCGATATCGACAATAGCGATAATGACAATGAGCTGTTGCAAGGTATTTTTGATGCGGTAGATGAGCTGTGCCGAGAAGGGCCTGGCGATATTTTGATTTTTATGAACGGCGAGCGGGAAATTCGTGATACCGCCGAAGCGCTTGCTAAACGTAAACTTAAAGGGGTCGAAATACTGCCACTGTATGCACGTTTGTCCAATGCAGAGCAAAACCGTATTTTTGCGGCTCATAGTCAGCGTCGTATTGTACTTTCGACAAACGTCGCAGAAACCTCGCTTACAGTACCTGGTATTCGCTATGTCATAGACCCTGGCACAGCGCGGATCAGCCGCTATAGTTACCGCACCAAAGTGCAGCGCTTACCGATTGAGGCGATTTCTCGTGCCAGTGCTGAGCAGCGTAAAGGCCGTTGTGGTCGTGTTGCAGCAGGCGTTTGTATCCGTTTATATGCAGAAGATGACTTCAACAGTCGTCCACAGTTTACTGACCCTGAAATATTACGCACTAATTTGGCGTCAGTTATACTGCAAATGCTGGCGCTGGGGCTTGGGGAAATTAGCCAGTTCCCGTTTGTGCAGGCGCCGGATAGTCGCAATATTACCGATGGCATGTTGTTGCTTGAAGAGCTGCAAGCGATTAAGCCTGCTGATAACAAACACAGCGCCACATTAACCCCAGAAGGTAAGAATCTCAGTCGTCTGCCGATTGATCCGCGTTTGGCAAAAATGGTGTTGGCAGCGAAAGACTTAGGTGCACTGCGTGAAGTGATCATCATAGTGGCGGGATTATCTATCCAAGATCCGCGAGAGCGCCCACAAGAACGCCAACAAGCGGCCAACGAAAAACATGGTCGTTTTGAAGACCCCGATTCAGACTTTATCGCCTTTTTAAACCTGTGGCAGTATCTTGAGCAGCAACAAGAAGCGTTAACGCGCAGCCAGTTTAGAAAAATGTGCCAACAGGACTTTTTGGCTTATATGCGGGTGCGTGAATGGCAGGATATTGTTTATCAGCTCACCACCATTTGTGAAGAGATGGATTTACGTCTCAACGAGCAACCGGCTGACTATGAACGTATTCATCAAGCCATTCTGAGTGGGCTTTTGACTCAAGTTGGCTTTAAAGACGAAAAACAGCATTACAAAGGCACGCGTAACAGTATATTCCATGTGTTCCCCGGCTCAAGCCTGTTTAAAAAAGCCCCGAAGTGGATCATGTCTGCTGAGCTGGTGGAAACCAGCAAACTCTATGCGCGCATGAATGCGCGTATCAACGTTGATTGGTTAGTGCCACTGGCGGCACATTTAGTAAAGCGCAGCTACAGTGAACCACACTGGGAGAAAAAGCCCGGTGCGGTGATTGCGTTTGAGCAACAGACTTTATTTGGCCTTATCATAGTGCCAAGAAAGCGGGTGGTGTATAGCCATATCGACCCAGTATTAAGTCGCGAGCTCTTTATTCGCGAGGCTTTGATCAATCAAGAATTAGGCATGGATGAAGCTTTTCTTGCTCACAACCAGCGACTTATCGAAGAAGTTCAACGGCTTGAAAATAAAGCACGCCGTCGTGATATCTTAGTTGACGAAGAAGCCTTGCTGGCATTTTACGATGAACGTTTGCCCGCTGAGGTTAACAACCGCGCGGCTTTTGCTAGCTGGTATAAGCGTATTCGCCAAACCACGCCTGACTTTCTGATGATGGATAAGGCGATGTTGATGCAACATGGTGCGGATGGTGTGACAGAGCTTGCCTACCCAGACACTTGGCAACAAGATAACCTGATTTTGCCTTTGCAGTATCATTTTGAACCTGGTCAGGCATTGGACGGGGTCGCCGTGGTGATCCCAATTGCATTACTTAACCAAGTGCAGGAAAGCGGTTTTGATTGGCATATTCCCGCGCTACGCCATGAATTAATCTGTGGTTTGATTAAATCTCTGCCTAAGTCGCTTAGGCGTAACTTTGTGCCAGCGCCGAACTATGCTGATGCTGTGTTAGCTTCTATCGAGCCGATGCAAGGTACTTTGCTAGACGCGCTGAGTACGCGCTTGCAGCGTATGACAGGTGTGACAATCCCACCAGAAGCTTGGGATTTAACGACACTTGATGCCCATTTGCGGATACAGTTTGAGGTACAAGACGACAACGGAAAAGTGCTTGCGCATGGCTCCAATCTGCAACAGCTAAAAGATAAACTGCAAGGTAAAGTCAGCGATACGTTATCAAAAGTGGCCAAACCGGGTATTGAGCAGCAAGGCTTATGTGACTGGCAATTTGGCGATTTGCCGAGTGAATATACGCAAAAACAGGGGCAGTATGAGATAAAAGCCTATGTCGCGCTGGTGGATAAAAAAGACAGCGCCGCAATTGAGCTCTTTGATCACCCTGAAAAGGCGGCAGCAGCACACAAACTGGGGTTACGTCGTTTGATTTTGTTAAATGTACCGTCACCGATTAAATATTTGCAGCAGCATTTGCCGAATAAAGCCAAACTGGGCTTGTACTTTAACCCCTTTGGCAAAGTGCAGGATTTGATTGACGACTGCATTGCTGCTGGCGTGGATAGTTTACTCGCTGCACGCCCTGAGATCCGCGATGAAGCCAGTTTTATGGCGGCAAAAGAATGGATCCGTGCTGAGCTTGGCGATACCGTAGTGAAAATCGCTATCCAAGTTGAGCAGGTGCTGAGTATCGCCCATGCGGTGAATAAAAAGATGAAAGGTAAAGTCGACCTAACTATGATAACCGCGCACGGCGATATTAAATCTCAGTTGGAGCGACTTATCTTCCGTGGTTTTGTAAGTCACCACGGCGCGGCAAAAATGCCGGAATTGCTACGCTATTTTAAAGCCATTGAGCGACGCTTAGAAAAACTTCCGGTTGATCCTAACCGTGACCGTTTATGTGTGTTGGAATTGGATAAAGTTGCAGAGCAATATCAGGCACTGCTAAAAAAAATACCACAGGGTATGCCAGTACCACCTGCTATCACTGAAGTTTTCTGGATGCAGGAAGAGCTGCGGGTTTCGTTATTTGCTCAGACCTTAGGCACTGCCTATCCAATCTCAGCAAAACGAATATTGAACGCTTTAAAGGAAATAGAACTCTAAGTAACAAGGTTATTGCCGCTCTCCTAATTTGGCAATCACTGAGGATTTTGTGCTTACTTACAATTTTGAGCTTGCTTTTTGAGCTAAGCCCATTACTTTATTAAAGAGGACGGAAATTGGGATCGGAAAAGGACATGGCTACCATTATGGCGTCGCAAAAACCAAAGGATCGCGCTACGCATATTTTAGTTGTTGATGATGAATATTTTAACTACGAAATGTTGTCATTAGCTCTAGCAGATAGTTTTGTGCTGAGCTATGCCAATTCGGGGAAAAGTTGTTTATCTAGTGCTATAGCCAATCCACCAGATGCAATTTTGCTTGATGTTTGTATGCCGGGTTTAGATGGCTACGACACCTGCAGAATGCTCAAAAATACCCCAGAAACTAAGGATATTCCTGTTGTAATGGTATCGGGTTTAGAATCAGAACAAGAGCAACGTGCAGGATTTGAAGCAGGCTGTGATGCTTATGTGGTCAAGCCGTTTTCCATGCAAGCACTGTTGGAGAAAATAAAAAACGTCGTTTAGGAGAGCGCGATGTTACATGAAGATAAACGCCGCTTTATGCGCATGAGTGTCAATACCACTGCGACCGTCACAGTACTAGAAAGTGGCCACAAGGTTAAAGCCAAATGCCAAGACTTAAGTGCAACGGGTATGTCATTGGTGGTGTCTGAGCCGGTTGAAGTTAATACTATGATAGAGGTGTTTATTGATTCCTCTGGCAATGCAATACCGCCACTGAGTGTGCATGCGAAAGTGCTGCGCGTTACTCAAGACAATGAAGAAGAATATATCTGGGGAATTGAAATCAATCAGTTTAACTAGGCGGCTAACGTTTGACTGCCAGTTAAGCAAAACGGAGCCGAAGCTCCGTTTTTTGTTAGTACACTTTACAGATCAAACCTTTTAGGTAAAACCCTTCAGGATAATTGCCTGAAATTGGGTGGTCACCAGCCTGATTAAGGCGTTCCATAATCAATAGATCCTTTCCGGCATCCAGCGCGGCGTCAGCAACTACTTTTTGGAATAAGTTTTGGTCCATCAAGCCCGAGCATGAGAACGTCAGTAAAGTGCCACCCGGTTTCAAAATTTGCATCGCCACCATGTTAATGTCTTTGTAGCCACGACAGGCTCCAGTTAATTGCGCTTTGCTTTCGGCAAATTTTGGCGGATCCATCACGATAGTGTCGAACAATTTGCCTTCTTCGCGGTATTGGCGTAGCAGCTTAAAGACATCTTGCTTTACAAAATCGACGCGACTTAAATCTAGCTGATTATGCTCAACGTTACGTTTTGCGATAGCAAGCGCCTGCTCAGAAACATCAACGTTGGTCACTTTGCTACAGCCGCCGCGTAACGCATAAAGGGAAAAGGTACCTGTGTAGCAGAAGCAGTTTAGTACTTCTTTGTCTTTTGAAAAACGCTCCAGCGCAGCGCGACTGTCACGTTGGTCGAGGTAAAAACCGGTTTTGTGGCCGTTTTCGATATCCACCTCAATATTCAAACCGTTTTCTTGAATGATCACGGGCTCTTGCGGCATTTTACCGTGTAACACACCTGTGGTTTTCTCTAAACCTTCTTTTTTACGCACATCAACATCTGAGCGCTCGTAAATCGTGCAGTTTGGGAAAATACGCTGAAGCGCGGCGGTAATATCAGCTTTATGGCGCTCGGCACCGGCGCTGAGTAGCTGACATACCAAGACGTTTTGGAATTTGTCGATGGTGATGCCTGGTAAGCCATCCGATTCTGCGGCACAAAGGCGGAAGCCACTCAAACCACCTTCAGCGATGAGTTGTTCACGGGCATCAAGGGCACGTCTTAGCTTGCGCTCAAAAAAGTCGGCGTCAATTGCGACATTGGGTTCAAAGCTCCATACGCGGGCACGGATCTGTGACTCAGGGCTGTATGCGGCAATAGCCAAAAATTGACCATCGTGGGTATATACTTCAACGGTATCACCGATCCCGGGTTTACCTTTGATTTTCTTAATTGCTTTAGAAAAAACCCATGGGTGCTTTCTTTTTAAAGACTTTTCTCTACCCGGTTCGAGATAAATAGCGTGAGACATTAAAGTATCCTTCGACATAAATATGCGCGCATTGTAGTGAAGCTTGGCCTAACATACAAATGTCCCTTGAGTTTAGCAGGCTATCACGTAAGATTGAGGCTCATTTGCCATTAACGGGAAGCAAAATGGACGCGCTAGAAGCCGCCTGCAGAGAATTTATTTTAACAGCCACAGTTGCAGACACTGCACACGATATTACCCATATTGAACGAGTTGTTAAGGTGGCCAAACAATTGGCGCATGCGGAGCAAGCGGATCTGGCCGTAGTGATACCTGCTGCATGGTTACATGATTGTGTAGCAGTGGCAAAGAATCATCCAGACAGAGCGATTGCATCAAAGTTAGCAGCAGACAAGGCGGTGACTTTTTTACAAGCTTATGGTTATGATGAAAGCAAACTTGCTGCAATTCACCATGCCATTGTTGCCCATAGCTTTAGCGCAAATGTTGCACCAACCAGTTTAGAAGCAAAAATTGTCCAAGACGCTGACAGAATGGATGCGCTTGGTGCCATTGGTATTAGCCGTTGTATGAAAGTAGGTGGGGCGATTGCGCGACATATCTATCACGCAGAAGACCCATTTTGTGAAGCCAGAGAGGCTAATGACAAACGCTATACCTTAGATCATTTCTTTATCAAATTGCTGCATATTCAAGATGGCATGCACACCAACGCGGCAAAAGCCGAAGCCAAGCGCAGGACTGACTATATGTATGGCTTTTTAGATCAACTACGTAGTGAAATTGTCAGTGATTAAGGCTTTCGTCAGCGCGTCATGCGTTTGACGAACACCACCACAAATAGGGCGAGAGTGAAGCTGCCAGTAAAGGCCTCTAAAGCCGCGACAAAGCGAGACACGCCAACAGGTGTAATATCGCCATATCCTAAAGTGGTAAAAGTCACTACGCTGAAATAGCAGCTGTTTAAAAGCGCCGAGAGGTTATCTTGCCAACTCGCCTTAGCGTTAAACACTAATAGTTGATCTTGGAAACTGACACCCAAGAAAAAATAACAAATGGCGCAGATAAAGATCATCCCAAGAGAAAAGCGGATCACGTTTTCTGGCTTTTCGCCATAACCACAAAAGAAATCACTGAAACTTGAAAACAACCAGCGTTTAGAGCCGCGCGGGTATTGCTGGTGACGCATTTGCAGCTCGCGATACAAATATGTCCCTGCCATTTGGAACAAACCTTGTTGCTCTGCTCCCTTGCGCAAAATACGATAAATTTCTTCCGATTGCTGATAATAATCCAGCGCTTCCTCTTGGTTACCTTTACTTCGGGCGTCTTTGGCTTGCTGCTCTTGTGCCAAAGCGTCACCTAAATTAATGTTATCAATCCGTGTGTTATCAAGTTTAATACCAAGTAAATTGGTATTACGCAGATCGGTGCAGTGTAGGTTTGCTTCGCGTAAATCTGCTTTCATTAGCGACGCATGGCAAATGGCATTATTAAACAAATGCGCACCACGTAAATTTGCGCGATAAAAATTGGAGTAGGAAAGGTCGTACCCTGAGTTTTGTTCAAGATTGATTAGATTGAGGCCTTCTAGGTTGGCTCTTTTCAGCTCTAAGCCCTGCAGCAGTCCGCCCCGCTTAGCATAGCGTTCTAGCTTGTGAGCGAGCTCTAAGCCACTTTTATCAAATTTATTGTCATGCCAGAAACAAAAGCCTGAGCCCATATCGATTTCAGTGCATGTATGGCCATCGGGAGAACAGTAGCGACAGAGTGGTTTACTTTCCATAGGTGCTTTCCACAAAGTGACAATATCTATAAGGTTAGCAGTAAATTTCTCAGGTAGAATAGTAAAGGTCTGATTTTTGGAAGTAGTTATGTCATTTCCTTACCAACTGCGGCTGAGTAAAAAGCGTAAAACCGTTGCGATTAAAATTAAGCAAGGCACAGTTTGGGTCTATGCGCCCAGTACTATCTCGCATTCTTGGTTGAACGAATGGCTTGCCAGTAAAACTCAGTGGGTAATGAAATATCAAGCGCAAAGTCAGGCGCAAAGTATTGCAGAGCAAGAAACAAAACAGCGGACTTTGTGGTTATTTGGCGAAGTATATCAACTGCAGATAGTTGCTGATGGCCATGACTGTATTGATGACGAGCGCAAGGTGATAACGCTACAAGGTGAGCCAGAGCAGTGGATGTTGGCAAAGCATCGTTTCTTGCAGGCGCAGTTGCAGCCATGGTTGATGGCACGATTAGCTTATTGGCAAGCGCAGATGGGGATGAATGTTACCAGCGTAAAAGTACGATGGTATAAAAGCCGCTGGGGAAGTTGTGATAGTAAAGGGCGCTTAACCTTTAACTTACTGCTTGCAAGTTTACCTCAAGAATGTATTGATTACGTGATTGTGCATGAGTTGGCGCATCGCCAGCATCTGAATCACAGCCCGGCTTTTTGGTTGTTAGTTGCGCGCTATTTTCCAGCCTATTCGGCGGCAAAAGTACAAATTAGGCAATTAGCCAAGCAGTTTTAATAGGCGGTGTGGCTATTTGATATTTAACGCGAATATTGAGTTGCACTAAGTTTTTATGTAGAAACTGCATTTGCAAAGTCATAGAGAAGAGATAAGTGCACGTTATTTTTTAGAGTGATAATCTTGTTGATTTAAAAAGAGAGAGTGACTTTTCTTGACTGGGTTATCCCCTCAGAGAGGGGGGTGGTGGAGGGGGACGGATTCGAACCATCGAAGGCAGTGCCGTCAGATTTACAGTCTGATCCCTTTGGCCGCTCGGGAACCCCTCCACAAATTGTGTGTCGCTGAAAGGATGTTGGTGGAGGGGGACGGATTCGAACCATCGAAGGCAGTGCCGTCAGATTTACAGTCTGATCCCTTTGGCCGCTCGGGAACCCCTCCTCAGCAACGGCGCTGATAATAGCAAAATGAATTTTTAAGTAAAGAAAAAAACTAAAGAATTTTGAAATTATGCCGATAAATTTCTAGAACTTGCGAATATCGGTTATTTATAATGCAAATTGATGGAATATTACTCAGAGAGAGTCAGCTTGATAGCAAACTCAATGAATCGGTGCACTTTGGTGACCGAGGCGAATTTGGTTTGTTGTTGGCCATGCTTTCTCAAGATGCATTGGATTTTGCACAGTTTCATCTTCCGCAATCAGTGCAACAAGCGCCAGAGCGCAGTGAAGAACAGTTACGAAAAGAATTACAAATTGGTCCGCAACGCGCGTTAGCCCCAGAAACCTTTGACATGTTAGTTGCAGAGGAAGATGCTTTTGTGGTGCAAAATTTTGGTATGGCGGCATTTCGTTTAAAAGATTGCTTACAACCAGAGCCTTTAACCATACGTAACGATAAAAAACATATTCCGTTGCATATCGTTGATAACTGTGAGCCAGCGGTAAGACGTAAATTGCAGGGCATTAAGCAATTGGCAAACGAGCTGCCAATTGATGCGGCCGCGTTTTATGATCAACTCGCCTCTGGAAAACCGCAAAGCATGTTGCAGGTGTCTGCCTAAATATATAGCCAAACTACTTGAAGTTTGGTGGCAAATAAGTGACTCACCATGAGCATAGGTTTGCTAAGTGATTGAGGCGAGTAAACTGAGCCAATATCGCTCTGGCTTCAAATAGACCGAGTATTAATTCATCTTGCTGCGAAGCAGTCTTGATATATTGAGAAAGAGCAGCGTTTACTCAGCACAATACTCTTGTGTTGCTGCATGCACATTGTAAAAACCTCAATTAAGCACTCGGCCCAATCAATAAAAACACGCTTTGACGTGACCTATTGACAACTCGCGGCTCAAATCAGCTTATACAAGCAGATGACAACAACCGCATAGCAATAAATAAAAAATAACGTCTTAGATTTAGCGCAAATGGCATTGTTTAAATTTTTTACCACTTAAGCAAGGGCAAGGGTCATTTCGAGATACTTTTTGTTCAGGATGTGCAAACAATTCACCAGTTATGTACTTCCAACGCGTGCCTTCCAAGGCAAAAGTTGAACGCTCGTGTACCACACCCAGTTTATTTTCAGCTAAATAAAACGCTTTAAACTCAACCACATCGGGTTGGTCCGCAGTAACAATTTGCAAACGGATAAATTCAACTGCGTTGGCAAACGCTAAAATATCCGCTTCGGTATGCTCTTTTTGCTCCTCAATACCATAGGTATCAAGAATATAAGCAGCATTTTTTAGCACATAAGCGCTATACCGAGAGCGCATTAATTGCAGTGCCTGCGCTGGAGTTTGGTGATAAAGATGAAACGGCTCACAGCAATTTGCATAGCTGAGGTCGTTACCACAGTAACAAGTCATATTAACACATCAGTAAGGAGTCAGGCGTTGCTGTATGTCGAGTCCGTGTAAAGCAATAGAGCTGAGCTTTAGACTGAGTCGTAAGCGCAAGGGCATCTAACTGGCTTGGTGAAACAATATCAGTCCAAGTGATCACAGCTGCGAAATTACCATTGTGCAACGCTGAGTTAAGTACATAAGGTAAGTTTACCAAATGCTTTTGTCGGATCACCAGTAATTTGCTGGAATCAATCGAGCATGACTGCAACATGGCTTTGTTTGGTACGTTGTCTGGGGCGATAAGCAAAGTCCAACCTTGTTTTTGGTTGCAGCTATGCAGCACTTTTAACAACTCTAAACTAGCAGAAATTTCGTCTTCAGTATGAATAACCTGCACCACAGGTTCTGATGCGGCGTTATAGCTTTTAATACGTGTTACAGAAATTGATTGCAGCATGTTCTACTCACTGGGTTTATATACAGTATTCATATACAGTAGTTCATACAGTAATCACTGGCAAGCTAAATTTTCTATTTTTTGAGCGATTTTTTGCCTTTTCCGTCGAGGTTAAAGTTAACCATTTGATAGTATTAATCTATTTCTTTACTTGCTGAAAGTAATGCAGTTGATGAATTTGTTCATATAAGGTGGCGGCGTAACATTCTGCTTCTTTAAAACGGCGTGTAGTTAGGTATTTACGAATATCATCCAGTACCGGTGTAGCCGTACTAAAACCTTGGCTTTTAGCCAGCGACAACCAAGCTGCAGCGTGGTACACGCTTTGTGGTACACCTTGGCCTTTCATAAAGAGTAAACCCATATAAAACTGCGCTTTACTATCGCCATCTAAAGCGGCATTACGTAGCCATTTCGCGGCTAACGGAAAATCCTGATCTTTGAGGTAGAGTAGGCCTTTTTGCAAAGCATCATCTGGGTTGAATTGTGTTTCGTTAGCTCCTTCAACAACGCCACCAACAACGAAAGTGAGGACATTATTTAATTGTTGCTCTAAATCGACGCTATCATTTTGCTGGAAAGGATTCTGTGCCATGGTGCTACTCAACAACGGTTTGTTGCCTTAGTTTAGTCGAAAACTGCTTATTTTGTCCTCTTTATATTGCGATTCGTGTTAAAATCCAAGCACTTGTTCCACTTTTTAACGCAAACTCCTATGCTCGAACGAATTTTCTCTATCACAGCGCAAGGGTCGACTCCTAAACGTGAAGTGATTGCTGGTTTAACGACTTTTGTCACTATGGTTTACATCGTATTTGTGAATCCTGCGATGTTAGCTGAAGCAGGAATGGATCATGGTGCCGCTTTTGTTGCAACTTGCTTGGCTGCAGCCATTGGTTGTTTCATTATGGGGTTTTGGGCAAATTATCCATTAGCGTTGGCACCAGGTATGGGTCTCAATGCGTTTTTCACTTATGGTGTGGTACTCGGTATGGGTCATACTTGGCAAGCGGCTTTGGGGGCAGTATTCCTATCTGGCTGCTTGTTCTTGGTATTAAGTCTTTTTAAAGTCCGTGAATGGGTGATTCAAGCCATTCCGCTAGTACTAAAACAGGCTATTGCGACTGGGATTGGCGCATTTTTGGCATTAATCGCGCTAAAAAATGCCGGCATTATTGTTTCAAGTCCAGCAACGTTTGTGCAGTTGGGGAACATCACTGAAGCAGGTCCATTACTTGCGATAATCAGCTTTTTTGTCATTGCAGGTTTGATGTTCCGCGATGTGAAAAGTGGTGTACTGATCAGCATTTTTCTCGTGACAGCGATTGCTTGGGGACTGGGCTTAGTGGACTACCATGGCTTTTTTGCAATGCCACCGTCGATTGCCCCTACTTTTATGCAAATGGATATAGCCGCAGCCTTTGAGATTTCAATGTTGAGTGTGGTGTTTGCGTTTTTATTTGTCGATTTGTTTGATACCTCGGGCACTTTGGTGGCTGTGTCGCAAAAGGCCGGCCTTGCTGATAGCCAAGGTCATATGCCACGTTTAGGACGCGCATTATCCGCTGATAGTACAGCAACGATTGCAGGTGCTGCGCTTGGTACTTCAACGACTACTTCTTATATTGAATCAGTTGCGGGTGTTTCGGTGGGTGGTAAAACGGGTTTAACGGCGGTGGTCGTGGGTCTGTGCTTCCTTGCGATGATGTTCTTTGTGCCACTGGCGTATATGGTGCCAGCGTACGCAACGGCGGGGGCGATTTTATATGTCGCAGTGCTGATGTTACAGAATCTTAAGTTTGTGAATTGGGATGATATGACAGACGCCATTCCAGTGAGTGTTGTGCTTTTGATGACGCCGCTGACGTTTTCAATTGCCCATGGTATCGCGTTAGGTTTTATTGCTTATACAGCGGTCAAAGTGCTGTGTAAGCGCAGCGCCGATATCAGCATCAGTGTGTGGGTATTGACGGTGTTGTTTATTATCAAATTTGCGCTTACGATGTAGCGCGCTGACAAAGAAAAAGTGGTATTTACCACTTTTTCTTTGGTGCGAATAACACGTCTAAGTCATCGCGTTCTTTTTCAGCCCGTTTCTTAACTGACGAAGCGTTTGAGGCTTTCAGCTCAGTACTTATTTCTTCTAACAGCTTTTCGAGTTCTTGTTTTTTCTCTGTTACGTACTCATCAGAATAAGTCACAGTACAAATGGTCGCGTAGGCTTTTTCAAAATATTGCCGGGCTGAGCCTATCATATTGGCAGCACGAGCAGAGCGGCCACGTTTAATTTGTGATTCAACGTTAATTCTGAGCTGTAATTTCTCTAGCTTTTTGTCTTCACTGACAAATACCTGAGTGTCGATTTTGCCTTTGCTATGCTCTGAACGCAGAACTTGACGCAGTTTTTTGATCCCTTGCACTAAAGCGACGATTTGTTTGTCATTATCTGGCATCACCAAACGTTCAGCATCGGCGTTTTCAATGTTCGCGTTGATACGTTCCTTAGACTCGTGGAGGCGGTTTTTTAGTTCACGTGAAGTTGGGGAGAGTTCAACCATAACCGCTAAAGCATCACAAACACGGCGTTGGATGATACGAATAATGGTATCGGACATGGGAATATTACAGGCGTTTAAAATCACGTCTTCGGATTCTTCAATGATTTTTTTCTGTCTTGCTAACTCTTTGCGACGTTCTGCTTCTTGCTTCTCTTTATGTTGCTGTACGGCACTGACCCATACCGCAATCACAATAAGTGCAACAATCAGTATAATGATAACCGTAACAACCATAGTCCAATCTCTTTGTTAACATTTTCGCGCATTGTTTTTTATCTTACATGAATTAGGCTTAATGTGGATAGGATTAAGACCAAACAGGGTAAAATTCAAAGCAATTCATCATTTTTTATTATAGTGCAATGTTGTTATTTCACAGCATTTGGATAATCAACTGGCTATCTGTCAATAATGTTTTATGCTAGCCTAGAGCATCGGGACAAATGCTAACACGACAGTGAGCAAGCTGCTGACCTCCATGCGTCAGTGCATGACTTAACGGGTGTGAGACGCTTTGCGGATTTGTGCTGACTTTCTGTGCCATACTTTGCCATAGCAATAATTAATAAGAATTAAACTATGAAATTACAACAACTTAGATACATAGTTGAAGTATTGAACCACAATCTCAACGTCTCTGCAACGGCAGAGAGTCTATATACTTCGCAGCCGGGGATCTCCAAGCAAGTGCGTATGCTTGAGGATGAACTCGGTGTGCAAATTTTTGGCCGCAGTGGTAAGCATTTAACCCACGTTACCCCTGCTGGCAATGAAATCATTAATATTGCTAGACAAATTTTGTCTAAAGTCGAAAGCATTAAGTCAGTAGCCAATGAGCATACGTTGCCAGATCAAGGTAAACTCAATATCGCGACGACTCATACGCAAGCTCGCTATGCCTTGCCGACGGTGATCAAAGGGTTTATGAATAAGTACCCAAAAGTGTCGCTGCATATGCACCAAGGCACGCCACAGCAGATCTCTGACGCTGCAGCTCGCGGTGATGCCGATTTCGCCATCGCGACCGAAGCGCTACATTTGTATAGTGATTTAATCATGTTGCCTTGTTACCATTGGAATCGCAGCATAGTGGTGACTAAAGATCACCCACTGGCAAAAAAGGCCGGCAATCTCACGGTGCCCGATGTCGCGCGTTATCCAATTATCACCTATGTGTTTGGTTTTACTGGTCGCTCTGAGCTGGATAAAGCCTTTAACGCTCATGGATTAGAACCACATATAGTGTTCACTGCCACCGATGCTGACGTAATTAAAACTTATGTACGTTTAGGTCTAGGGGTGGGTGTGTTGGCCACTATGGCGGTTGATAAAACCGTAGATAGCGATTTGGTCTGTATTGACGCCAGCCACTTATTTGAAGCCAGCACCACTAAAATTGGCTTCCGTAAAGGGAGCTTCTTGCGCGGCTATATGTATGATTTTATTGAGCGTTTTGCCCCTCATTTAACTAAAGAACGAGTGGAGCGCGCGAGTTTAATGCGTAGCCAAGAAGACGTCGATGAGCTGTTTAAAGATATTAAATTGCCAGTAAGATAAAAGCTGGCAATGCCAGCTTTTTGTCGGTATAGCGTTTTATCGTTAAGAGTAAAAACGCTAGGCTACAACTCAGCGTAGTGTGAGTGTGGTTTGTACTAACACTCGATAATATTTACCGCTAGGCCGCCACGAGCGGTCTCTTTGTATTTAGTCTTCATGTCGTTGCCGGTATCAAGCATAGTTTTGATGACTTTATCGAGCGACACTTTTTGCTCACCACTGCCACGCAGCGCTAAACGTGACGCGTTGATGGCTTTTACCGCCCCCATTGCATTACGTTCAATACAAGGTACTTGCACTAAACCACCAACAGGGTCACAGGTCAGGCCTAAATTGTGTTCCATGCCGATTTCTGCCGCGTTTTCTACTTGTACAGCGTTGCCGCCCATTATTTCCGTCAGTGCACCGGCCGCCATTGAACAGGCAACACCCACTTCACCTTGGCAGCCAACTTCAGCACCAGAGATAGAAGCGTTCTTCTTGTATAGAATCCCGATTGCTGCAGCTGTTAGCAGGTAACGCGTGGCAATTTCACGGTCGATTTCTTTAATAAAGGTATGGTAGTACATCAGCACTGCAGGCAAGATCCCAGCTGCACCGTTGGTCGGCGCCGTTACTACGCGGCCACCGGCAGCATTTTCCTCATTTACTGCTAGTGCGAACAGGTCGACCCAGTCCATAGCGCGAAGTGGATCGTTAGAATTTTCAACGTTGAGCTTCAAGTACAGACTTGGTGCGCGACGTTTCACTTTGAGACCACCTGGCAAGATGCCTTCAGTACGAATACCACGTTCAATACAGGCTTTCATCACCTGCCAAATGTGGAACAGTTCGTCTTTGATATCGTTTTCTTTGCGTAAGGTCTTTTCGTTTTGCATCATCAGGGATGACACGCTGAGACCGGATTCTTTACATAAGGCCAACAGCTCAGCTGCGCTATTAAATGGATAAGGTGCGGGATTTTGCTCACGCACATCAAGAGCCGCTTGTTTTTCTTGTTCGAAATCTTGGTCGCGAACAATAAAACCACCACCTATAGAGTAGTAAATCTGGCTATGAACGAGTTCTTCACCAATATAGGCCTGTAATTCCATTGCATTTGAGTGCTTAGGTAAAGTTTTACGGCGGTGAAAAACAATCGCGCCTTGTTTTGGAAAATCGACCGCTTTGCTTTGATCTAAGTAGATCACTTGCTCTTGCTCGATTTTGGTCAGAATGTCTGGTACGGCGTCAGCATCAATGGATTCTGGATCATAACCAGCTAAACCGAGAATAACGGCTTTACCAGAACCGTGGCCTATTCCTGTTTGCCCTAACGAGCCAAACAGTTCGACTCGGACTGTGGTCAGCTTATCGAACAGACCTGATGCTTGTAGGTCTTTTACAAACAGACGAGATGCACGCATTGGGCCGACGGTATGCGACGACGAAGGGCCAATGCCAATACTAAACATATCGAATGCGCTGATCATAAATTTTACTCAACATTGCCTATGAACGGGGCCACATCATAACGTTATTAACATGCCTTGTAACTAGCTGGGGGTGATTTCAAGCGATTGATTTTAGCAGCCTGTGGATGATGCGCGCGGTTGCTCCCCACAGCAAACCTTGTTCGGTCATCATGCCATTTACTTCGATGAGACGTTGCCGCGTTGGCACATGCATCGATTGCCACTGGCTGGCATCACGCAAGGTGGCAACGGGTAAGGTAAAGGTAGCTGCCACTTCATTGCTGTTAGGGGTAAACTCGAGCGGCCAAGGCAGGGTGGCAATAATCGGTGCAATAACAAAACCCGTTGGAGTCGAGCGGGGGCTTAACTGCCCAAGTATCGTTACAGATTGGGCTGGTATGGCCAGTTCCTCCTCACACTCACGTAGTGCGGTGGCGAGGTAAGAGTCGTCTTCAGGCTCGACTTTGCCGCCGGGAAAGCAGATTTGCCCGGGATGATGCTTAAGATAAGTCGGGCGCTTACATAGTAATATATGGGCTTCACCACCGACATTAATGATTGGCACCAATACTGCGCTGTGTTTAAGGTGATTGGCAAATATGCGCTTTGAGTTGCTTTGTTTAGTCAATAAAAATCGGGCGATGAAATCGTCAAAACGCATACAGATCCCTAATTTAGAGTGGGCAGGATTTTATTCACTTTATGAAAGGTTTCCTGATATTCCGCATCGACATTTGAGTCAGCGACAATCCCGCCGCCAGCCCAGCAATACAGTTTACCTTGTGCCGCGATAAGTGTTCTGATGGTTATAGAGGTATCCATATTGCCACAAGCACTCAAATAGCCAATAGAACCACAATAAACACTGCGACGATGCGGTTCAAGTTCTTCGATAATTTCCATGGCACGAATTTTCGGCGCACCAGTGATAGAACCACCGGGAAAGGCCGCCAGTAATTGGTCAATGGCGGTTTTATCCGCTGCTAATTGGGCGGTCACTGTGCTTACTAAATGATGCACCGCAGGGAAGCTTTCGATGGCGAATAACGACGGCACTTGCACGGTGCCTGGTTCAGCCACTTTACCTAAATCGTTGCGTAATAAGTCCACTATCATCACGTTCTCGGCTCTATCTTTTGCTGAGAGGCGCAATTGTTCAGCCAAAGCTTGGTCTTCCTGTGCTGTTTTTCCGCGCGGCAATGTACCTTTGATTGGTTTAGTTTCGACTGTGCGGTCAATAACCTGAATAAAGCGCTCCGGTGACACAGATAAAATTTGCCCTTGCGGTAAATTAATGTAAGCAGAAAAGGGTGCAGTGTTAGTGTCGCGAAGTTTTTCATAGGCAAGCCAAGGAGAGCCGGAGAATTCTGCACTAAAACGTTGTGCGAGATTAATTTGATAACAATCGCCACTTTTCAAGTAGGCTTGCACTTGTGCGAACTTAGTTTGATATTGTTGCTGAGTCATATTTGCTCGCCATGTTTTGGTCAAAGCAAAGGTCTTATGCTTGGGCTGATAAGCGAGTTGAGCTTGGAATTGTGCTAAGCGGTTAACATGCGGCTGTGCCACATAGAACCAGCTTGATAGTTGCTTATCGTAAATCAGCGCGTCGGGATATAAACCTAAGGCCAATTCCGGCAGTTGAATATCCGCTGCTGCGCTACAAGGTATACGCTCTAAATAACGGCCAAAATCGTAACTGATATAACCTACCCAACCGCCACTGAAGGGGAGCTGTTCAGGGGCTTTATTCGAACTATAACCGCCTAACTTGACAGCTAAAACGTCAAGACCAGTCGCGCATAGCTCCCCATCCAAAATAATGTTGCCTTGCTCGGCTTGTAACAGCTGCTCCGGCCAAGCCACGATAATATCAAAGCGGCTATTGGGATGGGTAGTACTTGCGGAATCGAGCAACATGGCATAAGGCAACTCAGCAAAATGGCTGAAAACTGCTGTAGCAGATAGCGAAAGGTCTAATGGGATGCACTGGATCTGGTCATTTATCATTTACTTCAACCCGAAAACTAGCTCGAAACGGGCGAGGAGGGTATCATAATTAGACCGTTTACCCTAGTAATGGCAATGCGATTGCTTTAGCCTTACTCGGAATTTCAACCCTAAGCGATTTTGGCTGTCGCACCCAGTTAATAGGTGCCTTGTTTTGGCCAATATTTAAGGAAGCGTTATGAGCGTGATTCGTCAGCAAGACTTTATCGATAGCATTGAAGATGCACTCCAGTACATCTCTTATTACCACCCTCTCGATTTTGTTCAAGCATTAGAAAAAGCCTACAACAAAGAACAAAGTAAGGCGGCAAAAGATGCTATCGCCCAAATCTTAATTAACTCGCGGATGTCGGCCGAAGGCAAACGTCCATTGTGTCAAGATACTGGGATAGTAACGTGTTTTGTGAAAGTTGGCATGGACGTACGTTGGGATAAAACCGATTTAACCGTGCAACAAATGGTTGATGAAGGTACTCGCCGTGCATACCTCAATCCAAACAACCCACTGCGTGCCTCTATTGTTGCAGACCCAGCAGGGGCCCGTAAAAATACCAAAGACAACACACCTTCCGTGGTGCACATAGATTTAGTGCCGGGCGCTGAAGTCGAAGTGATGATTGCGGCTAAGGGCGGTGGCTCAGAAAATAAAACCAAAATGGTAATGCTCAATCCATCAGATGACATTGCAGAGTGGGTAGAAAAGACCTTGCCTCTAATGGGCGCGGGTTGGTGTCCACCGGGTATGCTAGGCATAGGTATTGGTGGTACTGCGGAAAAGGCAGCGGTGCTAGCTAAAGAAGCGTTAATGGACCCTGTCGATATTCATGAGCTAATCGAGCGTGGCGCAGAAACATTTGAAGAAAAGCTGCGCTTAGAAATTTTTGAGCGTGCTAACAAACTAGGCATCGGTGCTCAAGGTTTAGGCGGCTTGACCACAGTGGTGGATGTAAAAATTAAATCTGCTCCGACACATGCGGCATCAAAACCTGTGGTGATGATCCCGAACTGTGCTGCAACACGCCACGTACACTTTACTTTAGATGGTTCAGGACCTGCGAATTTGGCTGCACCAAAATTAGAGGATTGGCCAGAAGTAACGTGGGAAGTCGGTGCGGACACTCGCCGTGTCAATCTGGATACGCTGACAAAAGCGGATATTCAAGAATGGAAAATGGGCGAAACAGTCTTATTGTCAGGTAAAATTTTAACTGGCCGTGATGCGGCGCATAAGCGTTTACAAGAAATGCTACGTTCAGGCCAAGGTTTACCGGCAGGTGTGGATTTCACCAACAAATTTATTTACTACGTCGGCCCAGTTGACGCAGTAGGAAATGAAGTGGTGGGTCCTGCTGGCCCGACGACATCTACTCGAATGGACAAGTTTACTGACATGATGCTGTCAGAAACCGGTCTTATCGGTACTATTGGTAAAGCAGAGCGCGGCCCAGCGACCGTAGATTCAATTCGTCAGCACCAGTCAGTTTATTTAATGGCAGTGGGTGGCGCAGCTTACTTAGTGGCGAAAGCAATCAAAAAAGCCAAAGTTGTGGCATTCGAAGATTTAGGTATGGAAGCGATTTACGAATTTGAAGTAGAAGATATGCCTGTCACCGTTGCTGTTGATAGCACAGGTGCTAATGCACACACTCAAGGTCCTGCAATTTGGAAAGCCAAAATTGAAGAACTAGACGCAAAATTGAGTTAATTTTGTGAGCGCGCGGCCTACAAGGCCGCGTTTTTTTGTACAAAAAAACTTACACACAATCCTCCGTTTACGTAAACGTAAACAAGTCAGACCTAAAGCTTACATTTCTTAGTTAATGCTTGGCGCAAATTTTTATTAATTTAGCTTAAACATGCTTTCCTGTTTGTAGTGTTGCATTATTTATTTCATTTTTATTGCCGAGGGGGATTTATCTTCTCAGTAGGTAGCAGTAATCCATGCTTAATGTTAGAGTCATCGGCAATTTCAGCGCTGCCCCACTGGGTATGATAATTTTGGAGAACAACAAAGTGGCTGTATTTAACCAAGTTGAATTTGATAACCATGAACAAGTCGTCTTCTGTGCTGACGAAGCATCTGGTCTAAAGGCGATTATCGCAGTCCACAGCACTGCACTAGGTCCAGCTGTTGGTGGCTGTCGTCTTTGGAATTATGCCAGTGACGAAGAAGCTATTTATGACGTGCTACGTTTATCAAAAGGCATGACTTACAAAAATGCAGTAGCCCGTTTACCTTTTGGTGGCGGTAAATCTGTGATCATTGGTGATGCTAAAACCATTAAGTCAGAAGCTTTGTTCCGTGCCTTCGGTCGTCAGCTAGAGCGTTTAAGTGGCACTTATTATTCAGCTGAAGACGTTAACATCTCCACTGATGATGTGATGATGATGCACAAAGAAACCAATTATGTACTTGGTTTGGAAGGCAAGAGCGGTAACCCATCGCCTTTCACTGCTCTTGGTACATTTTTAGGTATTAAGGCCGCAATGCAGCACAAACACGGTCATCAAGATCTTAAGGGTCTTAAAGTGGCGGTGCAAGGTTTAGGTGCGGTTGCTTATGGTCTATGCAAATACCTGCACGAAGCCGGTGCTGAGTTATTCGTAACGGATATTAACCAAGCATCCATTGACCGTGTGGTTACTGAGTTTGGTGCGACAGCCGTTGGTATCGACGAAATTTACGATTTAGATGTAGATGTGTATGCGCCATGTGCGTTAGGTGCGACGATTAATGACAATACAATCCCACGTTTGAAAGCTGGGATCATCGCAGGTTGCGCTAACAATCAGCTAAAAGAATCGCGTCACGGTGATATTCTACGTGAGAAAGGTGTGCTGTATGCACCTGATTACGTGATTAATGCAGGTGGTATAATCAACGTTTATTACGAAACAAAACCAGAAGGTTACAGCAAAGAAGCTGCAACGAAACACGTTGAAGGTATATACGACACGTTAGTTGAAATTTTCCGCCGTGCTGATGAAGAGCAGAAGTCAACACATCACATAGCTGATGAGCTTGCACGTGAAATCATCGCAAATGGTTTATAAGTTTTAAGCTTTACCAGTATGCTAAAGGGCACTTGAGGTGCCCTTTGGTGTTTTATGAATTACCGCATTATTGATCTTAACGATTGGCCGCGTGCTGATCACTTCAAATTTTTTGCCGCCTTCACCCGCCCTTACTTCAACGTATGTGTAAAAGTAAATATGAAGCAGCTCTATTTGCGCTGTAAAGCTGAGCAAATTTCTTTTACCAGCGCTTATCTTTACGTTCTGAATCGAACCATTAATGACTTCGAACCAATGCGCCTGCGGATCTTAGATGGTCAGCCCGTGTTAATGGAAAACAATAGTTTAAGCGTGGTTTCTCTCGCAGAAGATGAAACATTTCGTTTTGTGATCCTTGAATCTTGTGAACGCTTCAGCACTTTTCAAGCCCAGCATCAACAGGGTAAACAAATATCTCATCAAGAGGCGTTATTTAGTCCTCGCATCGTCGCTAATGAAAGTCGTCTTGATGTCAGCCATGTGTCGATTTTACCTTGGTTGGATTTCACAGGATTTAGTCATGCCAGCTCAGATGGCATATGCGCAGGGATCCCAAAATGTGTGTTTGGACGGTTTGATGTAGAGACAGGTCATACCCCTTTGTCAATAGATGTTCATCATGCGCTGATGGACGGTCTTCATGTGGCAAAATTTATCGACAAATTGCAGAAAAATTTGGATGAATTACAGGTATGTGCCTAATATATAGTTCAATGCAGATTAAAAAATGGGCGATATAGTTTGTTGCAATATATGCCATAAATTAAAAAAATAATATAGAAAATTATATATAATACATGGAGATAGGTGACGGTTTGGATAATTAATGTTTACATTACAACAGCATTTAAAAATGTAATAAAATGTAAAAGATTTCTCCGAAAGGTACGAGTTTAGGGGCGCGTAGTAACATACAAGAATATGACAATGTTAATATTATGTTTTTTTTGATTTTATTACCGTAACTTAGACAAAAATTGTTTTGCACGTGAAGTTGACACACGCTGGCGCTTTTAGCATTATTGGAGGGTTGATATCTCCCAAAAGATATCAGGGTTGCTCCCTAGAGGGGCGATAAAATTATAAAAGTAACATTACTTAATTGGTTGGGAACTATGTCTGTTAAAATCAGAAAGAGTCTTGTTGCAACTGCGTTGGTTGGCGCATTTGCATTCGCAAGCAGCAATGTGATGGCAGATCCATTGAAAGACGTACAAAAAGTAGGTCAACAAACTCAAGCGGAAGCTGTTAAGTCTCAAGCTAAAATCGATAACCTTTATGGTCAAACTCAAGAGTTGGTAGCTGAATACCGCGCCACTATTGATGAAACTGAACTGTTAAAAGTGTACAACGATCACGTTGCTCGCCTAGTAGCGGACCAAAATGCAGGTATCGAGTCATTCGACCGTCAAATCGGTGAAGTTGACAAAACTAAACAGAATGTTGTGCCTTTGATGTATCGCATGATCGATACGCTTGAGCAATTCATCAAAGCGGACATTCCATTTGACACTGAAACTCGTTTAAGCCGCATCGAAAAGTTACGTGAGTTAATGGTTAACTCAAAAGTAACTACTTCTGAGAAATATCGCCAAGTGCTTGAAGCTTACACAATTGAAACCTCTTATGGTTCAGGTATCGCAGCTTCTCAAGGTACACTTGAGATTGATGGCAAGAATATCAACGTAGATTTCGCACGTCTTGGTCGTGTATCTTACGTAGCCCAGTCATTTGATTTAAAACACGCTTGGGTGTGGAACAACACTTCTAAGAAGTGGGACGCGCTAGGTGAAGAATACTTAAAGCCTATCAAAGATATGATCCGTATTGCTCGTAACCAAGCGGCACCTGATCTTGTTAAACTACCTGTCTTTGGCGCGGAGTAATCAATAATGAAGAAACTATTTAAAGGCTTTGCTATTGCAGCTGCGCTTTCTGTTTCAGCAGGCGCCGCGTTAAATGCACATGCAAATACACAAGAACTTGACAAAATTCTTGAGCAAGTCAAGCAACAACGTATCTCTGAAGGCAAGCTAAACAAAGCGCGCGAGCAAGAGTTCCTTGATGCTAAAGCCGACAAGCAAGCACTTTTCAACAAAGCTAAGCGTGACTTCGCTGCTGAGCAAGCACGTGGTGAAGCACTTAAGAAGCAATTCGCACAAAACGAAATTACTTTAGCAGAAAAAGAGCAAGCGCTTGAAAATGCTAAAGGTACTCTAGGTGAGATGTTTGGTGTGGTTCGTCGTTCTGCGTCAGAAGCTATCGGTTCTATCGAAGCGTCTATCGTAAGCGCTGAAAAACCAGGCCGTGCAGAAGTTCTTCGTTCACTAGCGGCGGCTAAAGAGCTACCAACTGTACGTGAACTTGAAGAGCTTTGGATTGCGTTCCAAACTGAAATGACTGAATCTGGTAAAGTATCTAAGTTCACAGCGGAAGTTGCTGAACTAAGCGGTGCCGTTAAGTCACAAGAAATCACTCGTGTTGGTAACTTTAACCTTATCACTCGCGAAGGTTATGTTTACTACTCAGCAGAAACTAAATCAATCCAACCTCTAGCTAAACAGCCAGATGGTTATGTTTTAGAAACTGTTGGTTCAATGATTGACGCAAAAGCTGGTCAAGCTGTACCTTTCTACCTTGATCCAACTCGTGGCGCTATCTTACGTTTGAACACGCAACGTGCGACAAATGAAGAACGTTGGCACCAAGGTGGTGACGTAGGTTACATCATTACTGCGTTGCTAGTAGTTGGTGGTTTAATTGCTCTGTTCCGTTTTGTTGACCTAATGCTAGTAAGCGCGAAAATTGGCTCACAAATCAAGAACATCAACACGCCAAACACCAACAACCCACTTGGTCGTATCTTGAAAGTTTACCATGACAACAAGAATCAAGACGTTGAAAACCTTGAGCTTAAGCTTGATGAAGCGATTCTTCGTGAAACGCCACGTATCGAAGCTGGTATCAACATCATCAAGATCCTTGCTGCTATCGCACCATTACTAGGTCTTCTAGGTACGGTTGTTGGTATGATCATGACGTTCGAAACAATCACATTGTTCGGTACAGGTGATCCTAAGCTTATGGCTGGTAACATCTCTCTAGCACTTGTAACTACAGCGCTAGGTCTAATCGCTGCATTACCACTTATCCTTCTACACGCAGTTGTAGCTGGTCGCAGCAAAGCAGTACTTCACATCCTTGATGAGCAAAGCGCTGGCATCATCGCAGCTCACGCGGAGAAGGAGAGAGCATAATGTTAGTCCTGATGGAGGTCTGGGAATCTATCAGGGATTTTGTTGCTACAGGCGGCAACGTATTATACGTGGTCGCGATAGCACTCTTTCTAATGTGGGTATTAATGATTGAGCGCTATTGGTTCCTACTAGCGGAATTTCCTAAAATGCATAAGGAAATTGTCGCTAAGTGGGATGCCCGCCAAGACACTACGTCTTGGTACGCACACAGAATCCGCGAAGCATGGATTTCTGAAGCGTCTGAAAAATTACAAGAGCGCATGTTGATTATCAAAACCTTAGTTGCAATTTGTCCTCTTATCGGGCTACTAGGTACAGTGACAGGTATGATCTCGGTTTTCGAGACTATGGCTACACAAGGTACAGGTAACGCACGTATGATGGCATCGGGCATCTCAATGGCGACGATACCAACAATGGCTGGAATGGTTGCGGCACTATCTGGTGTTTTCTTCAGCACTCGTCTAGAAGCTAGAGCGAAAGTTGCTAAAGAAAAACTAGTAGATAGTTTGCCACATCACTAGAGAGAGAAATTTTATGGCACGTAAACAACGTTTTCGTGAAGCAGAGGAAGCAGCAGTTGACATGACACCGATGCTAGACATCGTATTCATCATGCTTATTTTCTTTATCGTAACTACATCGTTCGTTAAAGAAGCAGGTATTGAAGTCAACAAACCTAAAGCTGCGCAAGCGACGAACCAGAAAAACGCTAACGTATTTATCGCGATTCGCGGTAATGGCGAAATCTGGATGGATAAACGCCAAGTTGACGTAGAGCGTGTAAGCGCGAACTTGGAAAGTATCCTAGCCGAGCAACCAACTGACACAGTTATTATCCAAGCGGATAAAGAAGCTAAGCACGGTGTGGTTGTAAAAGTTATGGATCAGATTAAAGCTACTGGCGACAATCTTAAGATCTCAATTGCTGGAGATAAGTAATGATTCGTTTTCTGTTTTCACTTTTGACAGGTGGGGCAGTTACTTTCGGCTTATTCTTCTTTATGGCGTACTTAATCTCCGGTGGAGCTGACCGTGCGCAAGATAGTAAAGAGCAAATTGTAGTCGAAATTTTGACGAATCCGCCTGAGTCAGAGGTGCAGGAGCGTAAGCGGGTACCACCGCCACCGCCACCTCCACCTAAGCAGCCGCCTAAACCGCAGCCGCCACAACCAGATAATGCAGACCCAACACCTGGCGCTTTGAGCTTCAACATGGGTTCTATCAATATCGGTGGTACAGCGGGTGGTATTAGTGGTCCTGGAGCATTCGGTCGTGATGGTGATGCAACACCTATCGTTCGTATTGAGCCTAAGTACCCAGTAGAAGCGGCGCGTGATGGTAAAGAAGGTTGGGTTCAACTGTCTTTCACCATTAACGAACTTGGTGGCGTTGAAGATGTAGAAGTTATCGACGCTGAACCAAAACGTATTTTCGACCGTGAAGCAATCCGAGCGTTACGTAAGTGGAAGTACAGACCGAAAGTTGAAGATGGTAAGCCAATGAAACAGTTTGGTATCCAAGTTCAACTAGACTTTAAACTTAACCAAGGCAATTAAGGAGGCAAGATATGAAGCATTTATCAAAAGCAACAGCACTTGCTCTTCTGATCTCCATTTCTGGTGCAGCAGTAACTGCACCAGCACTTGCGGCGCCTAATTATGCTGATATTGAACAGCGTAAAAAGGCCAAAACCAAGGTAATGGGTGAGCGCGTTGGTAAGAAAATGGTTGCGGCTTTCGAGCAATACAACCAAGAACAGGTCGACGAAGCAATTAAAGCCTTGCGTGAAATTGAAGCATCTGATGCTTTTGACCGCGCAACGGTTGATCGTTTCTTAGGTCAAATGTTGGCACAGAAAGAGCAAATGGTTGATGCGATAAAATATATCGCGGCTGCCGTTAAACCCGATGTGCTTAATTTTAAAGACCAAGCCGATACGATTAAATTGCTAGGTGATTTGTACGTTCAGACGCAAAACTACGCTGAAGCGAAGAAAATGTACCTTAAATGGATGGACTTCACTGGTGAAGAAGATCCAAAAGTATATGCTCTAATCGCGCAAGCAAACTTTGAGTCTAAGCTTTACAATGAAGTTATTCCAATGGCCGATAAGGCAATCGCTTTAAGTAAAGATAAACCTGTAAAGGATTATTATATGCTTAAAGTGGGCGCTTATTTTGAACAGAAAAAGTACAAAGATGCGGTCGGCGTACTTGAAACTGCGGTGCAAGTTTTCCCAACTGATGGCAAACTTTGGACCCAACTTGGCAAGTTTTATATGCAAGTTGAGCAGTATTCTGAAGGCCTAACAGTAATGCAAGTTGCTTACGACAAAGGCTACTTCGATTCGGAAACCGACTATAAAGTTCTAGCTAGCTATTACTCATTAGTTGATGTTCCTTATCGTGCGGCTACTTATTACGATAAATTTATCAAAGAAGGTAAAGTTAAGCGTGATAAGCAAAACGTAA
The DNA here is from genome assembly GCF_042643375.1 of Pseudoalteromonas fenneropenaei. Classification (NCBI taxonomy): domain Bacteria; kingdom Pseudomonadati; phylum Pseudomonadota; class Gammaproteobacteria; order Alteromonadales; family Pseudoalteromonadaceae; genus Pseudoalteromonas; species Pseudoalteromonas fenneropenaei. The sequence continues at coordinate 371,403 of NZ_JBHRSD010000011.1, read as the reverse complement.
CGGCGCTGGCGAGCTACTACCATGCGGCAAAAAATATCAAAGAAGCGGCTAAGTATTATAACGAAGCTGCACAGTTTGATAACGATGCTGAACTTGTTCGTCGTTCAGGTGCTCTCCTTGTTGAATTGCAAAATTACTCAGATGCAATTGAGCGTTTAAACAAGGCATTAGAACTTGGTTCAGAGAAGAAAGGGTCTATCTATTCTTCTTTGGCTGAAGCTTACTTGTATCAAGAAAAGTACAAGCAAGCGTACCAAGCTATTTTGAAAGCGCAGGACGATCCAACTACTGCAAAATTTGCTAAAAGTTGGGCTGGCTTTATTAAAGATAAAGCGCAGCGTAAAGGCGTAGCTTTATAAGCTGTAAAGAGCCCCGTAAGGGGCTTTTTTATTTTAGCCCTAAACCATCTACTTCTTTAGGTAGTTATCATCATTTAGGCTTTTCCTGAAACAGATAATTAAATCATGGCCTTAGGTAACTTAGCGAGAGTTTAAATATCGTCTACAGTTGTTTACCCCTGTGGGCGCGACTTTAAGTTGCGCTAATCGTAGCAAAAATTGTTAAGGATAAGACTAAACTTAACCTTGCTCCTTGTTTAGAAGGTGGAGCTTTTGCTAATCCGTTGTCTTTATAATCACGCCGCACAAGATCAGTTAGCCATCATTGTGTACACCTTTCCTTTCAATGCCACTGTTGCTTATAGAAATAAATGATATGATTGTAGCAATTGTTCATATTCTACAGAGAAAATCATCAACTTAACCGCTGTAATTGGCGCCTTAGCTTCTCGCGCTCAAACTTGGTTTTGCTTGTATGTAAGTTCCTTCAACATGATTAGATTTGGTATAGATAATTGGTTTCGTAACTCATTATTGCTTCTAACGTTAAGTGCGACGCTAGTCGGATGTAGTGAGCCGCAAATAAAACCATCGGCTGAGGCGTTACAACATCAGCTGGTGCAACTAAATGGCATGTTGAGGCGAACAGAAGCGGAGCATATTCCACCTCTGCCCTTTGATGAGCCATATTTAAAACAACGTCATGAATTGTATCAGGCACTTGGTGCAGTCGCAGCAACACCAGAGTTAAGCTATTTGGTGATAGCAGAGCGCTTTCCTGAACGTTATTTGCCTTGGCCAATATATAGCGATATTTCAGTAGTTTTGCAGACACAAACGCCGCAAGTGCGTCAGCAATGGTTTGCATTTGTGCATGCAAGACTACAACAAGCGCAAGAAAGTCGGATTTACCTGACGCGGCAAGAACTGGATTATATCCAAACCGCGTTACAAACTTTTCCCGCAAGCCAAGCCAAGCAGCAGCTAGTGGAATATCTTGCGGGATATAAACCACGTAGTCGCAGTGGATTGGATCAAATCCCTAATGGCAGTGAGTGGTATCAAAGTAAATTAAATTACTTTTCCCAGCAAACCCATGCCCCTTTGGTTTGGATGCAAATGATAGCCGCTCGTTTACCTGCGTACGCCAATGAATCTCACCGCGAAACTGAGACATTGGATTTTGATAAGGCGTGGTTGCAAGAGTTTATTACTAAGCGTTGTGAGCCTGTTCGTGGGCTTGACTGGCAGTTCGACTACGTAAACTTGGTGGAAACGGTTGCTTTATGCCAAGTGAATCTAAACGATATGCAAAAGCAGCTGTGGTTAACTATTATGATGCTGGATGTCGGGATACATTATCAAGGTTGGAATGAGCAGCTTGCAACTCAGTTTATTACTGAACATTTAGACTTAACAGCGGATCAAGTCAGTCGCGTATTGCAACAAGTTGCCCGTTACCCAGGTGCTGTGTTTGTACTTTGGCCTGTTCTCTAAGTGCTGTTTTAAGGCTTCGTATCAAACCATAGCTTGTTCAAAAATCTCTATACCCATATTAATTTGCAGTTGTTGAGCTGTGGCGAATTAGCGGATCCCCATGAGCATAGATATGCTATGTGATAGGCGAGAGCGAACATAGCCAACATCCCTACAACTGTAAGTAGCCATAGTATAAGTGGGGCATTCGCGCCACTTAGATATGGTTGGCTACTTTTTTAGTCATACAACCCCCACAGCGCTGTGTGGCTGCATCTTCGCTGAGTAATGAACTGTCGATTTCCTGCTCGCAATCACAACAATAACCATATTGACCAATATCAATCTGACACAATGCTGCTTCTAATTGCACTAGGCGGTTGTAACGCGGTAAATGCTCAGGACTGAGTTTATTTGCCGCCATGTCTAACCACTCCGTTGGTGGAGCTTGCTCTAATGCACTAACCAATGCGGACATAAAGGAATTATCTGAGCGCTTTAGCTCGTTTAAAAAGGCTTGGCGCAAGCAGTCTAACTCCAGCTCCAACTTGCGTTTGTAAATTAGGGTCTGATTTTCTTTCATGCTGGCTCTCCTATGAGATTTCATTATGAAACATCTAGGCAAAGTCGTTATGATTTGAATCAACTCCAGCAGAATTAAGTTCGCTATAAAGCACAGATAGTACCTGTTGTTTGTCATGCAGCGTCCGAATGCAATTAAACACGCGTTGGGCTTGCGGATACTGACGCTTTAAGAAAACCAGCCATTGTTTAAGCCGCGACGAAAAATAAAACTCACTGTGTTCTTGGGCTAAGTTACCCGCAGATTCAACGATATCATTCACGATATCTAGCCATGAGATAGGTTGATAGGCTCGCCCTTCAACATGAGCTCGAATTTGTGCAGCTAAGTCCGGCATGGCTAATGCCCCTCGGCCAAGCATCAGCGAATCACAGCCACTGCGTGTTTGACACAACAATGCATCCGCCACCGACCAGATCTCGCCGTTTGCAGTAACGGGGATGGACATACGTTGTTTGAGTGCTGGGATCTTCTCCCAATACGCTGGCGGGTTGTAACCATCACGTTTGGTCCGTGCGTGGATCACCAGTGCGCTTGCCCCCGCTTGTTGCACAGCATCGACAATTTCGCTGCTGTTACTATCATCATCATAGCCTAAGCGGATCTTAGCGCTGACTACCTGTTCGCTCGGGACTGCATCGCGCACAGCACTGATAATATTGAACATTTGCTGAGGATCTTGTAAAAGTACGGCACCACCACGGCTTTTATTAACCGCTTTGGCTGGGCAACCAAAATTAAGGTCAATACCGTGTGAGCCAAGCATAATCGCCTTACGGGCATTGGCAGCAAGCACACTAGGTTCCTGGCCAAGTAGTTGCACTCTAACGGGTGTTCCAGAGTCGGTAAAGCCACCATTGGCTAATTCTGGGCAGGTGCGGAAAAATTTGCGCCGTGACAAGGTAATATCGACTACGCGGACAAACTCTGTGACACAGAGATCATATCCGCCGAGTTTTGTCAGGAGTTTTCGCATCTGGAAGTCGACCACGCCTTCCATCGGTGCTAGTGTTAATTTCATTGCAGTGTCGTTAGTTGCGCAAAAGGCGGCTAGTTTACCTGAGCCATAGAAAAAGCGTAAGTAACCGTGCTTTTATTGAAAGTAGTTTGGTAGTTGTAAGGTCTAATAGACGAATCGTTATCACTTTGACAAGAGAGAGTCACTATGAACAGCATCAAGAAAAATTCTATCGCATTAACTTTAGGCGCAGTTGTTGTTGGCAGCGCTGGTTTTGCAAGCTTAGACGCCAACGCTAATCCTTTTGCAGTACAAGCTTTGGCTGCGGGTTATCAGCTAGACGCAGCAGAAGGTAAATGTGGCGAAGGCAAATGTGGTGAGCACAAGGGCGACGAAAAAGGCAAAAAAGAAGGTAAGTGCGGCGAGGGCAAATGTGGCGAGCATAAAGGCGCTGACAAAGGCAAAAAAGAAGGTAAGTGCGGCGAAGGCAAATGCGGTGAGCATAAGGGCGACGAAAAAGGCAAAAAAGAAGGTAAGTGCGGCGAAGGCAAATGTGGCGAACACAAAGGCGACATGAAAGGTAAGAAAGAAGGCAAGTGCGGCGAAGGCAAATGTGGCGAACACAAAGAGAAAAACAAAGACAAAAGCAAAAAAGAAGGTAAGTGTGGCGAAGGCAAATGTGGTGGCAATCACTAGTTCAGCACACTAGCTTGACGCGCTAAGCTATGTTAGCGCGCCAATCCGCGGGTATTCAAGCTAAAGCTAGTGTACTCGCGGTAGATCTTAATTACATTTCACAATAAAAAGGTTGAGTTATGCAGTATCAGGTTTCAGGCGCTGGGCTTGGATTTCGTCGTGAGATGCTGGATGAGTTAAGTCAAGGGGTGCCGGATGAGGTCGCCTTTTTTGAAATCGCTCCAGAAAACTGGCTGAAACTCGGCGGACGCTACGCCAAGCAATTACGCCATCATATCGCGCAACGGCCTTTTGTCTGTCATGGCTTGTCATTGTCTTTGGGTAGCTACGACCCGCTCGATATCGAATTTGTGAAGCAGTTAAAAATTTTTTTTAAATCACATCAAATCAAACTGTACAGCGAGCATTTAAGCTATTGCTCAGCGGATGGTCATATGTACGACCTAATGCCTATTCCGTTTACCGAAGAAGCAGTGAAGCATACCGCCGCGCGCATCCGGCAGGTGCAAGATATTTTAGAACAGCAAATCGCGGTGGAAAATGTTTCTTACTATTGTGCGCCGGGGCAGCAATTGACTGAGCTTGAGTTTACGCAAGCCATCCTTGCTGAGACCGATTGCCAGTTACTGTTGGATGTGAACAATATTTATGTAAACTCAGTTAATCACGGCTACGACGCTGAGCAATTTTTAAAGGCATTGCCGTCATCGCGCATTGCTTATGGTCATATTGCAGGTCACTACAATGAAGCCGATGATTTAATTATTGATACCCACGGGGCGGATGTAATAGATCCGGTGTGGCAATTGTTGCAAGTAGCTTATCAATATCACGGGGTCTTCCCAACACTGTTAGAACGAGATTTTAACATTCCGCCTCTTGCTGATTTGATGCAAGAAGTGCGACAAATTAAAGCCATACAGCAGCAAGTTATGCTGTCGGGTAAAATGGCGGAGCAAGTCTAATGCCTGACTTTATTGAGGTGCAAAAGCAATTCGCCGCTGGGATCCGCACACCGTCACTGCATGACGAGTATTTTCCTGAGTTGGAAGCGCGACGTTTAGCCATTTATCAAGATTTATTTTTCAATAATGTCAGCGGCTTTGTCAGCAATGCTTTTCCGGTGTTGAAATCTTTATATCAGGCTGAAGACTGGCAAGCATTGTTACGGGATTTTTTTCAACAGCATCCCTGTCATAGCCCTTATTTTGTTGATATCGCAGAAGAATTTTTAACCTATTTAACCACTTCGTTTAGTACACGTGAGTGTGATGCTGATTTTATGCTAGAGCTTGCCCATTATGAATGGATTGAGCTGGTTGTGTCGGTTGCGATGCAAGATGAAAGTGAGCAGTCGCTTACTTCGACTGATTTGCTTGACGCCAAATTGTATATCGCAACTAGTGCACGAGTGTTGAGCTACAGCTATGCGGTACATCAGATCTCTACTGACTTCCAACCGCAAGCCCCAAGTGCTGAGCGGCACTATTTTGTAGTTTACCGCGATGGCGAGGATGATGTGCAGTTTATGGCTTGTAACGCCTTAACGGCACTACTACTGGACACGCTACAGCAACAACCCGGTATTAATATCGCGCAGCTCATCACCTTAATGCAATCGCATGCCACTGCTATTCCATTAGCTCAGCTGCAACAGGGCGCCTTCCAGTTGCTAGGTCAATTTGCTGAGCTGGGTGTGGTAGTGACAAAAAACGCACAATAAATACTTTGATCTAGATCATGTTTGCATTATTATACGCGCCTTAATTCGTCGTGCTTTTTTTATTAAGGTAGTACTCACATGGCAAATAAAGGTGATTTCAAAGATCCTTTCAACGCAAAATACTTCTTAGGCTTTCTAGCAGTATTTGCAGTAGTTGGCTGTTTAAATGCCATTCTTGGTTGGGCACACGTTATCGGTGCATAACCCTGAAGTTGAGGCTGCTTTGCAGCCTTCTGCTCCATAGTTGTTGCTTTTCTACGCAGTTCTGCCACTAAATTCACGCTTTCCGTTTTAACTTCGCTGGTTCTTGTTATAATCTCTGTCTTTGAATCATTAATGAAATGGTTAAACCATTATGACAGACACCAAGATGTCGCTGATTAAAGACAGCATCGCAACAGTACCTAACTACCCAAAAGCGGGCATTATGTTCCGCGATGTGACTTCACTGTTGGCAAACCCTGCCGCATTTAACGCGACCATCAACGCCTTTATCGACGCTTATAAAGATCAAGGCTTTACCAAAATCATTGGCACCGAATCACGCGGTTTTATTTTTGGCGCACCACTTGCCTACGCACTAGGTTTACCTTTTATTCCGGTACGTAAACCGGGTAAATTACCACGCGCGACTATCAGCCAGTCATATCAGTTGGAATACGGTGAAGATACGCTTGAGCTGCACACCGATGCGATTGTAGCAGGCGACAAAGTGTTGCTGATTGATGATTTACTTGCCACAGGCGGTACAATCGAAGCCACCGCTAAGCTTGTTGAGCGTTTAGGCGGACATGCGACGGACGCTGCCTTTGTTGTTTCGTTACCAGAACTTGGTGGTGAAGCGCGGGTTGCTAAACTCGGTATTCGCGTGTTGAAACTGGTTGAGTTCGAAGGCGAGTAACCATGAGTTATCAAGTCCTAGCACGCAAGTGGCGGCCACAAAACTTTCATGAGTTAGTGGGACAGGCGCACGTCAAACAAGCGTTAGTTAACGCCCTGAATGAACAGCGTCTGCATCATGCGTACTTGTTTACTGGGACGCGTGGGGTAGGTAAAACCACCATAGCGCGGATCTTCGCAAAAAGCTTAAACTGTGAAAATGGCATTACCTCAACCCCTTGTGGGCAATGTAGTGCCTGTTTAGATATCGAAGCGGGCAAGTTTATTGATTTAATCGAAATCGATGCCGCGTCGCGCACTAAAGTTGAAGATACCCGCGAAATTCTAGATAACGTGCAATATGCACCGACACGTGGTCGCTATAAAGTGTATCTAATCGACGAAGTGCATATGCTGTCTAAACACAGCTTTAATGCGCTGTTGAAAACACTGGAAGAGCCGCCAAGCCATGTGAAGTTTTTGCTCGCAACGACCGATCCGCAAAAATTACCTATCACCATTTTATCGCGCTGTTTGCAGTTTAATCTGGGGGCATTATCGCGCTCAGAAATCGTTACTCAGCTCACTTATGTGCTTGGTCAAGAACAGCTTTATTTTGAAGCCGATGCATTGGCTGCGTTAGCAAAAGCCGCTGATGGCAGTATGCGTGATGCGCTTAGCTTAACGGATCAAGCCATCGCGCAAACCAATGGCCAGCTCACCTTAGCCCCAGTGCAAACTATGCTAGGCTTAATGGATAGACGTTATGCCAGCGCACTGTTGTCGGCATTGTTATGCCAAGACGGCGAAGCGTTAATGGCAGAAGTGGCGCAATTGGCAACGCGAAACCCGAATTACAAAGCGCTGATAGATGATTTAATAGCGCTGATGCACGCCATTCAGCTGACGCAATTGGTGCCACAAGCCGCCGAGCTAGGTCAATTGGCCGCAGAAGAGATCCAAGCATTTGCAAGTCACACCAGTGCTACGCAAATTCAAGCCCTTTATCAGCTGCTACTTGCTGGAAAACGTGATTTGCAGTGGGCGCCAGAGCCAAAATTAGGCTTTGAAATGTTGATGTTGCGTTTGCTGGCGTTTGAACGCGGTGGTTTTAGTGCTACGGCGAGCGAGTCCGGTAGTGCAGCAAGTGCTGAGCCAAGCCAAAGTAAAGCCGCTGGGCTGCGGGCGATTTTAGCAAAAAATAAAATTAACTCAGCAGATATACCCGCAGCGTCACATTTAGCACCTACGGCATCTCAGCCAAATGCGCAGCCGCAAACACCTACAGCGCAGCAAAATCAACCTGAGGCAACTCAGGTTGCATCAGTGCCTACGGCACAGCCTGTGCAAACTGAGCGTCAGCCTGTTGCATTAGAAGCCGTTATAGACCCAGTTATTGAGCCGCATCCAGCTGCTGAGCAAAGTGTGGCGTCTTATCCAGAGCCGCTTGATTATGACGTGGCGGAAGATGACGATACTTTGATGTCGCTGCAAGCCGAGCAGCAATATGCAGAGTTAATGGCACAGGCCGAATCGCTTGGTTATGAAACACCAAATACAGCGGCTACGCTAAATATCGAGCCTGCTGCTGCGCCACTTTCACCAGTAGCTGCACCAGCCGTAGAGCCTATTCATGTAACTGCTGAGCTGAGCCCAGCACAGCAGCTACAGCAAAAGTCGGCACAAGCCAATTTAGCGATAGCGCGGATTTTGAAAAGCCGCAATATTGACGGCGCTGAACGGCTTGCGAGTAAGCAGGGGGAACCCCAAGCAAAAAAGCCGCAAGCGACGGCGACTGAGCCGTTTGCAGCACCGGTTACCCAAGCAGCAAATGCAGTACCTAGTATTGTTAGTGCGCCAGCTACACAGTTTGAGTCTCCAGTGGCAGAGCCGGACGAATTTGATACACCACCTTGGGTTACAGCTGAGCCGCCACAGGCAGTTCCTCTGGGTAAAGCTAAAAAAGCGGATTTTCGTGAGCGTTTTCAGATTGATGAAAGTAAGCTCGCACCTGAGCTCCTAGCACAGCTCAGTAATGAATCAGCAAAAGGCGATAACCAACCGGCGCCGCAGGTTATTCCAACCCCAGACAATTTTCAAAGCCCAATTAGTGACGTGCGTTATGCGCACCAGCAAGACCGATGGGCTGAGTTAATTGAAATGATGGGACTTGGCGGTCGCACGCGACAATTTGCCTTACATTCTATTTTTAATCAGCAAGGTAAGCACATTCATTTGCAGGTCGACAGTTCGCAACAGCATTTGGATGGGCCGATTTTGCGCAATCGCCTGAGCGATTTATTAACACAGGCACTCAATTATCCGATTGAATTACAGGTCGAGTTTGCTGCTGGGATCTTAGATTCTCCATATCTTATCCAGCAAAAAATTGATGCTCATCGCCTTGCACAGGCGGTAGAAGTGATCAACGACGACCCTAATGTCCAGCGTTTGGTTGCAGAATTTGCCGCCATTGTAGACGAGAACAGTATTCGGGCATTGTAATTCAGCGCAATAGCCCTTATCTTTTAGCACATTGACAATTAAGTTGTAGAGAGCGAATTATGTTTAAAGGCGGAATGGGTAACATCATGAAGCAAGCGCAAATGATGCAAGATCGTTTGCAAAAGGCGCAAGAAGAGATCAAAAGTCTTGAAGTCACTGGCGAAGCAGGCGCAGGCCTAGTGAAAGTCACTATGCTTGGCAGCCACAACGTGCGCCGTGTTGAAATCGATGAAAGCTTGCTTGAAGACGACAAAGAAATGATTGAAGACTTGTTAGCCGCAGCCGTGAATGACGCCGTACGTCGCGTTGCTGATGAGTCGCAAAAGCGTATGGAAGCCGTAACTGGCGGCATGGCAATGCCACCGGGCTTTAAAATGCCATTCTAATTTAGAATCCTATAAAAATAGCGCCTTTAGGCGCTATTTTTTTGTCCAAAATATCACGTAACTTTATTTGAGCATCTGAATCTTTTAGATAACTACTTTTTGCGTTGCGACGTGAAATGATTGACTTTCCTATAGTGGTAAACCGCAGGCTGTGAGGAGTTGTTTGCAGTGGCAAACGGCAAATAATGTGGGGAGCCAAACCTTTCCCCACATCACAATACACTTACTATGTGGAAATCTAAGATGACGAAATTTTCCGTTTTAATGTTTAGTGCAGCATGCCAACTGCTGGTCGCATGTGGCGCAAATGAGCCGCTATCACGTGTCGGACTGCAGCTCAAATTGGGCGGCGTTTTAACGCTAAAAGAACAAAAAACAGCGACCTTGACACCTGCTATTTCCCATGCAGAAGGTAAATTGCGTTTTGAATGGCAGCAAGAGTCAGGTCCACCGCTGGAGCTTGAAAATGAGCAAGGCGAAACACTTATCTTGACCAGTCCAGCACTAGAACATGACGCAATAGCCATATTGCGATTGACCGTGCGTGACGACAGTGGCTCGGCAGTTTCTGCAATTCAACAGATCCAGTTAAAAGCCAACCAGCCACCGAGTGTCATACTAACAGACGCCTTGCTTGTCGAAAAAACAACGGCAACACTTACAATGACAGCGAGTGATCCAGACGGTCAAGTGGTCAGTGTGCAATGGCAACAAGTCGCGGGGCCTGTTGTTGAGACGTCAGGTTTAAGTGCAACACAGTTGACGCTGACTTTGCCAGCGGTGACCAAGCGTACAACCGTTAAATTTGCGGTCACTGTGGTGGACGACGATGGTGAAGCGGTTGTTGTGCAAAAACAATATGCGATAGAACCATTTTTGCAGCAATTTCAATTGGGTGGCTTCTTGGCTGCCGCCGAAATGGGCGAGGCGGAGATAATCGCGAGCATGGGTGGGCAAATTTTCAGGAGTAAGGCAGATAAGTTTGCTAACTATAATTTGGCGGTGACTTTAGACGATGATGAGCAAAACGATTTTCTCACATTGCGCGCTATCTCAGTAACTCGGCCAGGTATGGAGCTTTGGCTATTCATCCCATCTGTCCGTACACATCCTTCCAATTACGCCACGAATATAACGCCCTTTACTACTGGGAACAGTGCATTGGCTACACGCGCTAATGGCGGGGTAGTCCCATCTAATCTTGTTGCACTTAAGGATGCGGAACAAGAGCTAAACCTTACCGACGCTGTTTTAGCTGGGCTAATCATAGCAGCCTTTCCAGAGCTGTATGAACTAACATTACCGCAAGACTATAATTCGTTGTTTGACAGTATCGTCAATGCTGACAGTTTTGCAGCTTTGTCCACAGAGATGTTAGATCAACATGCTGAACTGCTGGCTGAGGTTGAACATAAACTCATCACACAAGGTTGGGCGAAACAACCACTACTTGCTACCGAAATCCAACATGGTTTGCGCATTGAAACTGGTGGATTTGATGACATACCTGGCCATAGGGTGTTTTTCCAATTAAATAATGACTCGAGCGCGCAAATCAGCGAGCCATTTTTGAGTTACTCAGCTCAGTGGGGGATATTAAATGGCGACATCACAATGCAGGCAGACAATGGGGCTATACCTGAGTTGTCATTTGCCCTTAATCACCCTGATCTGGGCTTGAGTGCTGCGCAAGTTAGCCTATTGCAAAACCATGCTATTACTCATTTACAAGTACAGGTTGTACAACGCGGTGAGCAATTAACCCCACTTAGCAAAGGAATAGTGCAAAGCTTGTTTCAGCGTCGCCAGTATAGCCGCTACACTATTGCGCCAGTTACGGTTGGCACCGAAGTGCTCGAGTTTGCTGAGCGGGAGATAGAAACGCAAGAGTATGTGTGGGCAAGTGCGCTGTATTTCGCAACCCTTGCGTTAAGTCCTGACGATATTTTTGGACAGTGGTACATGCCAATGTATTCTATGTTTAAACAAGGCAATAATAGTCAATTCGAAAACAGAATTGTAGAGCTTAATGCGGACTACTCAGGGTACGACAACCAAGGGACGTACTTTAGTTGGCAGCTAGCTCAGGATATCGGCGGACAAACTGTGCTGGCGATTAGCTTTAATACCGGTTATGTACAGGTTTTGCGGGTCATCAAAGGGCATGGCAGCGGATATGGGGTAGACAGCTTTGTTTATGACAATCATGGTCGCTGGCTTAGTGCGATTAGCGGCACAATGCTAAAAAGGTAATGCAAAACACCACAGCGTTGCGTTGTGGTGTTTTATATCTGTGTAGGGCTCATCAATCCGGTTTAGCCAACTGCTTGAGGATATTGCAATTTGGGCTGGCATCGCCGCTACAGCTTTGTGCCAAACTGGTCAAAACTTGCTGCATATGTTGTAGTTCACTAATTTTTGCTTCAATTTCAGTGAGGTGCTGCTGCGCTAACTGCTTCACAGCGCGGCTTTCACGTTGTGGGTCTTGCCATAATGCCAGCAGCGACTGAATATCCTGTAATGAGAAGCCCAACTTACGTGCTTGCCGAATAAAACGCAGCTGACTAATTTGCTCACTGTTATAGAGCCGGTAACCCGAGTCAGTGCGTGGCGACTTGCGCACTAAACCGGATTGTTCGTAATGGCGGATCATTTTGGCGGATAAACCACTGGCTTTTGCGGCATCGCCTATCGTTAATAAGGTTGTCATCATTGGCTCCTAATCCGCCGTGGCTAAAATTTCATCCGTTGTAAGCGTAGCGCATTGGTCACGACCAGCACACTACTACAAGCCATGGCTGCACCTGCGATAATCGGATTTAACCAACCCACCGCAGCAAGTGGGATGCCTATGGTATTGAAGGCGAATGCCCAGAACAGATTTTGCTGAATATTGCGATAAGTGGCACTCGCCAGTGATAACGATGTAGCGACCAATTCTGGATTGCCACGCATTAGGGTGATGGCTGAGGCACTCACAGCAACTTCTGTGCCCGTTGCCATGGCAATGCCCAAATCGGCTTGCGCCAAGGCAGGAGCATCATTAATACCATCGCCCACCATAGCAACTTGGTAGCCCTGCTGTTGATAGGATGCAATTACCTCAGCTTTGCCTGCGGGGAGAATTTCCGCCACAAAATTATCTAAGCCTAATTCTTTGGCTACAAACTCGGCGCTCGCGTGCGAGTCACCCGTCAGCATGGCAACTTGAATACCTAAACTTTGTAACTGTTGTACCGCCTTTTTCGCTTGCGGTTTGGCTTTGTCGGCAAAACACAATACGCCAAGCAGTTGCACTCCATCTGCGGTGCGCTCCGCAAGCCAAGATACAGATGCGCCCGGTATAGTGACCTTTTCTACTGGTAGGGTTAAGCCAAGTTCCTGCATCCAATAGCTTGAGCCAAGTAAGAGTGCACGCTCGGCTACTATGCCTTGCACACCTTTACCTGCCACTACCGCGAAATCAGTGACGGTTTGTAGTGGTAGCTGGTGGCTTAGCGCATAATTGCTTACGGCCTTAGCGAGCGGATGTTCACTGTATTGCGATAACGCATAAGCTAACCCAGCAAGTTCAGTATCGCTGCCGGTGAGTGCAGTCAGCTGCATCAGTACTGGCTTGCCTTCGGTCAAAGTGCCAGTTTTGTCAAATATCACGTAGTTAATTTGCGTTGCTTGCTCAAGCGCCACTGCGTCTTTGACTAAAATCCCCTGACGTGCCGCGGTGCCAGTACCTGCCATAATGGCGGCGGGCGTTGCCAAACCAAGCGCACACGGGCAGGCTATCACTAACACTGCTACGGCATTGAGCACACCAAGTTGCCAATTTGCAAAGCCTAAGCCCCAAATAAGGAAAGTAGCAAGTGCGATAAGCAATACCACAGGGACAAACACACTACTGATTTTATCCACCAAAGCTTGTACAGGCGCTTTGGCGCCTTGGGCCTGTTCAACAAGGCGAATGATTTTGCTTAAAGTCGACTGCGCGCCCACTGTGCTGGCTTCAATCTCTAACATGCCATCGAGGTTAATGGCGCCACCTGTGACTTTGTCGCCTTGGCTTTTATTGAGCGGAATACTCTCACCACTGATGAGTGCCTCATCAACATGACTGCTACCCGCGAGCACTATGCCATCCGCGGGGATGCGCTCGCCAGGTAATACTTGCAGGCGGTCGCCTTTGGCCACTTCTGCTGCGGCAACCACTTGCCAATCATGGTTACGCCATACAGTCGCAGTGGTCGGTTTTAAGTTTTCTAATGCTTGTAACGCATCTGTGGTGCGTCGCTTGGCGCGTTTCTCTAGCAATTTACCCAGTAACACTAAGGTTAATACGGCAGCACTACTTTCAAAGTAGAGGTGTGGCATACCATGATGGCCATCAAAGCTGTACCACAAGTACAATGACAGACCATAAGCGGCACTGGTGCCAATCGAGACTAATAAGTCCATATTACCGCTGCCTGCCTTTATCGCTTGCCAGCCCGCGCGATAAAACCGCGCACCAAAGTAAAACTGCACTGGCGTTGCTAATAGCCACTGCCACAAAGCGGGTAGCATCCAGTCAGCATCAAACAAGAGGCCAAACATAGGCAACACTAAAGGCAGCGTGAATAGCGCAGCGCCAATTACGGGCCAGTTCTCACTTTGGTAAAATGGGGCCGAGGATTGCTCTTTTGCTGAGCTGCCCGATGCGGTATTGGCCAGCAACTCATAGCCTGCGTCGGCAACCGCGGATATTAGCGCATTATCGTCGGTATCTGGTAACAAGGTCACGCTGGCTTGTTCGGTGGCTAAGTTTACCGCTGCATTGATGACACCCGGTACCTTCAATAGGCTTTTTTCAATTCGCGTTGCGCAAGAGGAGCAAGTCATGCCTTTTATAGCGAATTGTCGGACGTTAGTTTCCACCTCATAACCTGCGGCGATTATCGCTTGATGCAAGTCATCAACATGGGCGTTGCCGCTTACAGTTGCGGTGTCGGTTGCTAGATTAACACTGGCGGACTCAACACCAGTGATAGCACTGAGTGCTTGTTCAATTCGCTTTGCGCAAGACGCACAGCTCATGCCTTTGATTGCAAGTTGCATTGTTGTCATGTCTTAGACTCCAAGTTGAAGATGATTATCTCACCTAACAAGGCTAAACCTTACCATCATGGCAAGGTCAAATTGCTTTTATGATTTTTTTATTCATCACGCTTGACTCTACCATAGCCGTAAGCTTTAGCTTACGTCACGCAAACCTAACTGGAGAGATATTTAATGAAATTTAAGATTGTTGATATGACTTGCGGTCATTGTGTTAGTAAAGTTACCAAAGCTGTGGTTGCGATAAATTCAGGTATCAGCGTTATGGTGGACCTAAGTGAACACATGTTGACGGTGACTGGCGATATCACCGCTGATGAAGTCATCGACGCTTTAAGTGACGCAGGCTATAGCGCTATGGAAATCAAAACTACATGCTGCGCTGCAGATAACCGTTGCCACGGAGGCTAACAAAACTATATAGCAAGATAACCGGCTGAGGTTCGAAAGGCCTACACTTTGGAACCTCATTATAAACAGCCATCAAGTATTCAAACCTTGCGATAGCGCGCAAATTTGCCTACCAAAAGCCAGTGAGATTGTGGGGGACATCACTGCAAAAAGTGGTGTAAATCCACGCCTCCATATTTTCCACACAATTATGTAACAAGCTGCAACAGTACAAGTCCGTCATTGGATAAAACGCCAAATAGGAAGAGGTCGTTATGATACTTAAAAAGCTTGCTTTAACTTCGGCAGTAGCTGCTGCTATTTTTGCCGCACAATACTCAACGCCTGCACATGCCAATGCGGCAACCGATGTAGGAATTAAAATAGGTGAGAAAGTTGCTTCATTGATTTTGGGCGAAGTATTTAGCTCAATTTTTGATAAAGGCGACCCAGCAGCAACGCCTCAGCAAGTGCAAGATATAGTCAATAACGGCTTTAATAAAGCCGCGATGGATGAAATCGATATTCAGCTTTCTAACGTCATGAGTTCAATCTCAGATTACAACTACACCTTAAGCTACACGACCAATTTAACTACGGTAGAGAGTATTCGTAACTCCGCTGGTGCGGTACAAAGTGCGGTGGCGGTTAAAATGAGCAACGGCAATTTTATGCAGTTAGCGAAAACCTATATTACCGCGACCAATGTTAGATTAGCGTTTTTAAGTGAGCGTCGTCGTTATATTAAACTTAAAGGCGAAAAGGCTGTTGTGGCAGGTGAGATGACCGCAGCTGAGCTAACCGCGCAAATTGCAGAAGAAAACCGTATTACAGCACAAGCGGCTTTTGACAGCTTGACCGATTTAGCAAAATTCTTCTATGCACATTTTTACGACACCACACCACATACTCAAGGCTGTTTATATAAATATCCAGAGACACCTTGGGTTTCATCACGTGGTTTGATAGGTCAAAATAAAGATACCATAGGGGTCGACCGTTCAACTGTAACCTGCCGCAATTACAAGCAAATTCCACCAGTTGGCGCACCTAAGGATATTTACTATACCTCGCCAGCGGGAGCAATCATGATGTACGGTGCGCCAATTTCACCGGGCAATGAAGTACCGTTCAATTCAACTGATATCATGGAAGTACACAAAAACGAATATCGCGCCTTTTCGATTAAAAAGTATGCCAATTTAACCGGCCCATTTGCGCTCGACTTCCATATGCTGGTGGTCAAAGGGGATGATTTGGCAAGATATGTACGTAACTTAAACCTTATCACTAAATATCCAAATGAACTTGGTGATGTTGAAAGCCAAGTGATCAGCTGGATAGACATCATTGCTGCTTACGGTAATAACGACCAATTAGTTTATGCGATGCGTAAAGCGACGCAAATTGGTGTGCTGCAAAATAAATTGACCGACCGCTACAAAGCACGCCACGCAGCGGCAGTAGCGAGCCAAGAACAATGGTTTAAAGGTAAGTTGAATGAATGGGGCTTGGCACAAACTAATGCACCAACTCGCATTGAGTTTTCAACCACCAATCACTACCCAACTGACGCACCAGCATGGCTTGCTGATGCGATGAACTAAAGCAAATCACTTAAGTAGCTTGCTAGGCTGGCAGTTATCAACCAGCCTAGCGCGTTTAAATGAGACTAACATGAAACCTATCACTTGCTATGCGTTTTGCTTCACACTGCTTTCTGGTTGTTCTGCGATGGAGTACCCACAGCCGTTAAAAACCAGCCTCGACAACAATCACATTTTGACGACGACCTCAGGACAAGGACAAATTTATGTGTTGTCGCCTGAATCTAATCACTATCTGTGTTCTTTGCCGCAACCTGACTCGGCGTTTGACCAAAAAGATGATGGTGACCTCACGATTTCACTGATCAATACTCAAGGCGAGGGCAGTGACATTAATGAATCAAGCGAGGAAGTCGAGCTAGCAGGTCGTACACCGGGCGTTCTGTTAGCGCGTGAGCTGTTCTTCCGAGCTTGTGAGTTTTCTTCTAACTACAAGCTAAATAAAGAGGAAGCTAAGGCGATTTATCTTAAGACCTTAGACGGCGTGTTGGAAAATTGGAAAGTCGAAGCCAACCACACCACAGTCAATATTGGTGATGCGGTCAACAATCGTACCAATGTCAGTAGCACTATAACTGACAGCAACAAAGCCGCAACCTCAGTAACTGCAACGGATAGCACAACAACGTCAAGTCAAAAACCCGCAACCGATCAAAGTACCCTCAATTCCAGTGGCTATTGAGTAACCTCAGCCTATTCATTGCATAGACAAAGTGCCGCTTGCGACGAGATGAAACGCGCAAGCACGGCCTTTGAATATGTACTCAAGCGCGCTGGTATGTTAGTTTGCAGCTTAGATTTTTTTGAACCACTAGAATTTATGCAATTATCACCAAGTCTGACTCAATTAATCGAAGCACTTCGTTGTTTACCGGGTATTGGCCCTAAGTCTGCGCAGCGTATTGCGTTTCATTTATTGGAGCGTGACCGTCATGGTGGCACGCAATTGGGTCAAGCACTAACAAGAGCCATGGCGCAAATTGGTCATTGTCAAACTTGCCGGACATTTTGCGAAGCACCGCAATGCGATATTTGCTTAAGTGTAAAACGTCAGGACAACCGTATTCTCTGTGTAGTTGAATCGCCTACCGATGTGCTTGCGATTGAGCAAACGGGTCAATATCAAGGACAATATTTTGTGTTAATGGGGCATCTATCACCACTTGATGGTATTGGCCCCAAGGAAATCGGCCTAGATGTGCTTGAAGCGCGCCTCGCTGAGCGGTTATTTGATGAGGTTATCTTGGCGACCAACCCGACGGTAGAAGGGGAAACCACCGCGCATTTTGTCGCTGAGCTATGTCATAAATACCATGTCACACCATCGCGTATTGCGCATGGCATGCCAGTAGGTGGCGAGTTAGACTTAGTTGATGGTATGACACTGAAACACGCCTTTAGCGGCAGACGCGCCATCGCAAGAGATCAAGAATAAACCCGCTTTATAGTCATGCAGCCTTGCCTGCATGACATGCTTTGCAACCACAATCTGCGCCTGAATACGACTTCAAGCTCAGTCATTCCCCGTGTTAGCCTGCTAACTTACTGCGCGGTAATTTGGATAAAATCGCATTTTTCCGCTTGAAATATTCCGAGCAGCCTCAATATATCCGTCATAGCAACTTTATACATCCAGTATAAGTACATGCAAGGTACACAAATTAGGACTATTGACAAATGACTGATGTAAATCACAAAGAAAAACATGGCTTTCAAACAGAAGTCAAACAACTACTAAACCTGATGATCCATTCTTTGTATTCCAACAAAGAAATTTTCTTACGTGAATTGGTCTCAAATGCTTCAGATGCGGCAGATAAACTGCGCTTTTTAGCATTG
The DNA here is from genome assembly GCF_042643375.1 of Pseudoalteromonas fenneropenaei. NCBI lineage: Bacteria > Pseudomonadati > Pseudomonadota > Gammaproteobacteria > Alteromonadales > Pseudoalteromonadaceae > Pseudoalteromonas > Pseudoalteromonas fenneropenaei. The sequence continues at coordinate 352,935 of NZ_JBHRSD010000011.1, read as the reverse complement.
TCTAATACTGAGCTTTATGACGGTGATGCAAACTTACGGGTGCGTATCAGCGCTGATAAAGACGCCAAGACACTGACCATTTCTGACAATGGTATCGGTATGAACCGTGACGACGTAATTGGTGCGCTGGGTACGATTGCAAAGTCGGGTACGGCAGAGTTCTTCAAAAACTTAACGGGCGACCAAGCTAAAGATTCTAAGCTGATTGGTCAGTTCGGTGTTGGTTTTTACTCAGCGTTTATCGTTGCCGATAAAGTGACCGTTCGTACGCGTAAAGCGGGCGAAGCAACGGGCGTTGAGTGGGAATCACACGGTGAAGGCGATTTTACGGTAGCTGATATCGAAAAAGCGGACCGTGGTACAGAGATTATTTTACACTTGCGTGATGATGAAACAGAGTTTTTAAATGACTATCGCCTGCGAGGTATTGTCACTAAGTACTCAGATCATATCTCAATTCCAGTCGAAATGTTTAAAGCTGAAGTACCGGAAAGAGACGGTGCCGACGGCGAAAAAATCCCTGCAGAGCCAGCTAAATGGGAAGCTATTAACCGTGCTACCGCATTGTGGACGCGCGATAAGTCAGAGATCAAAGACGAAGAATATCACGAGTTTTACAAGCATATCGGCCATGATTGGGAAGAACCACTGACTTGGGCGCACAATAAGGTCGAAGGTAAAACTGAATACACCAGTTTGCTTTACATTCCAAAACGCGCGCCGTTTGATATGTGGAACCGCGAGCGTCGTGCAGGATTAAAGCTCTATGTGCAACGCGTGTTTATCATGGATGACGCAGAGCAGTTTATGCCAAGCTACCTGCGCTTTGTTAAAGGTCTTTTAGATTCAAACGATTTACCACTAAACGTATCGCGCGAAATTCTTCAAGACAACAAAGTCACCCAAGCTATCCGTAAAGGTTGTACTAGCCGCGTATTGAAAATGTTGGAACGTCTTGGCAAAAATGATGCTGATGCGTACCAAACATTTTGGAATGAATTTGGCCAAGTGCTAAAAGAAGGTCCAGCTGAAGATTCGGCAAACAAAGAAGACATCGCCAAATTACTGCGCTTTGCTTCAACTCACAGCAATGAAAAAACACAAAATGTGTCGCTTGAGCAATATGTTGAGCGCATGAAAGAAGGTCAGGAAAAGATCTACTACGTGGTTGCTGACAGCTTCGAAGCGGCGAAAAACTCTCCGCATTTAGAGATCTTCCGTAAAAAAGGCATCGAAGTATTATTGTTGTCTGATCGCGTTGACGAGTGGATGATGAGCTACCTGACTGAGTTTGCTGAGAAGTCATTCCAATCCGTAACACGTGGCGACCTTGACTTAGGTAAGCTTGACGACGAAGAAACCAAAAAAGCGCAGGAAGAGACAGAGAAAGAAGTTGCGGGTTTAGTTGAGCGGGTGAAAACCGTACTTGGCGATAAAGTCAAAGAAGTACGCTTCACTCACCGTTTAACTGATTCACCAGCTTGTGTGGTGACGGACGACCACGATATGAGCTCGCAAATGCAAAAGCTAATGGAGTCAATCGGTCAATCTGTGCCTGAGTCAAAACCAGTATTTGAATTAAACCCAGAGCACGCTTTGGTAAAACACTTAAACGAACTGCAAGACGAAGACAAGTTTGCACAGTGGTCAGAAGTGTTACTTGACCAAGCTATGCTGGCAGAGCGTGGTAGCTTAAAAGACCCAGCAGGGTTTGTGGCACGCCTGAATAAATTGATGCTTGAGCTTAGCAAATAAGCGCTTGCAGCAAGAGTGAGTTACACGCTAAGCGGGAGCCATGCTCCCGCTTTTTTATGGTCAAGTTTTATTGTTCTCAGCAAATTGTACGCTTAACGTTATCAATTAGTATAAGTTGCTTGAGTATCCGCTGAGGGTGTGAAAAAATTCGGCTGTTATTGATAATTCTGAAAACGAGGAACACGACTATGCGCATTATCCTATTGGGCGCTCCAGGTGCAGGAAAAGGCACACAAGCACAATTCTTGATGGACAAATATGGGATCCCACAGATCTCTACTGGCGACATGTTACGTGCAGCCATTAAAGAAGGCACACCATTAGGTTTAGAAGCAAAAAAGGTGATGGACGCAGGTCAATTGGTTTCTGACGAAATCATCATCGGTCTTGTTAAAGAGCGTATCGCTAAAGCAGATTGTGAGAAAGGTTTCTTGTTAGATGGTTTCCCACGTACTATCCCGCAAGCTGATGCGATGAAAGACAATGGCATTGTGATTGATCACGTGATTGAATTTGATGTGGCAGACGAAGTGATTGTTGAGCGTATGGCAGGTCGTCGCGTACATCCGGGTTCAGGCCGTGTTTATCACGTTGTGTACAACCCACCAAAAGTTGCGGATAAAGACGATGTGACTGGTGAAGAGCTGATCATTCGTGCTGATGACGTAGAAGAAACTGTGCGCAAACGTTTGGCGATTTATCACGACCAAACTAAGCCACTGGTCACTTACTACCGTACCGAAGCAGAAGCAGGTAACACTGAGTACCACAAATTAGATGGCACTCAAGCGGTGGATGCAGTAAGCAAACAATTAGCAGCAATGCTAGGTTAAGCTCATTGCAGCACATAAAAAAACCGCCAATGGCGGTTTTTTTATGTGCTATTTGTGGTTGAGCTTTAGATGAGGGCTGTTACAGTGCTTTTAGGGCTTGTATCGCCGCTTCATAGTTAGGCTCTTTGGTTAACTCACCAACTAAGTCTTTATAAACAATTTTATGATTGGCATCGAGTACCAACACCGCTCGAGCCAATAAGCCCATATCTTTAATAATTAAACCATATTGCTCACCAAAATGGTGCCATACGGAATCAGATAGGGTTTGTAGTTTGTCGATATTTTCCGCTTTGCAGAAACGCTTCTGGGCAAATGGTAAATCTGCACTAATGGTCAGCATCGCAACCGCAGGGAACTCGCTGGCTACTTTTTCGTTGAAGTGTTTGGTTTGTATACTACAGACCCCAGTGTCCAAGCTGGGTACAACACTTATTAACACTGCCTTGTCTTTAAAGTTGGCGAGGGTAACTGGTGAAAAACCTGCGTCGACTACCTTAAAGTCTGGCGCAGCTTGGCCGATACTGACACCTGTACCGAGTAATGTCACAGGTTTACTTTGCACCATAACTTTGCCCATATCGAGCGTATTTTCAGGTAAATCAGCGGCTAAGGCCGGTGCAACGGCGAACATAAATGCAAGGCTTAAACGTTTGAGCATAAAGTATTACCTTTTGAGTTAACTTAATCTTGGCGAGTGTATTATACTGGAGAAGACTAACCAAGTTTTTTGCAACTAAATTAAAATTGTAAATGCAGGTTACTTTGATTAACATGTGTCGCAAAATTGTACTTATTCCGATAATTAAAATAATAGAACACACGCAAACCAGCTGCGTAGTGATGGGTTAGAGAGCGTCTATGGCAACATCTGTTTTAATTTGTGATGACTCGAAGTTGGCTCGTCGCCAGTTGGCGCGCTCTTTACCTGAGGATTGGGATATCAAGGTTGAGTTTGCCGAAAACGGTTACGATTGCATCGATAAAATAAAATCTCTGATGCCTGAAGTGCTATTTTTGGATCTCAATATGCCGCAAATGGATGGCTATGAGGTGTTAGAGGCAATCAACGAGCAAGGTCTCAATGTACTCACAGTCGTTGTTTCCGGCGACATTCAACCCAATGCCCACGAACGTGTTCGAGAGCTGGGCGCCATTGATTTTATTAAGAAACCTTGCGATAGCAAAAAGCTTGCTGAGATTATTGAACATCATGGTATCCGTGATAAAGCCATTCGTGAAAGCTTAGTACACAAGCTGGGTGAGCAACTTGATTCAGAGCTGCGGGATGTCTATCAAGAGTTAACCAACGTCGCGATGGGGCAGGCGGGCGATTTATTAGCACGCTTACTAAATGTATTTGTTAAGTTGCCTATCCCAAATGTCAACGTGCTTGAAGTCAGTGAACTGCATATGGCGTTGCAATCAATCGATTCAAGTGTCAGCACGTCAGGTGTTTGTCAGGGTTTTATTGGTGGCGGCGTGTCGGGTGAGGCGCTACTTATCATCAATGATTCCAGTTTTAAAGAAATTGCCTCACTGATGAATTATACCGGAGAGCTCAATGATAAAGTTGAGCTTGAGCTCTTGATGGATATCAGTAATATCTTGATTGGCGCAATTTTAACGGGCTTATCAAGACAATTAGATATGCCATTTAGCCAAGGCCACCCTGTGGTGTTAGGTCAGCACGGCGATGTTGCTGAGCTGGTTAAAGCCAACAAAGGGCGCTGGCAGCGTACCTTAGCCATAGAGATAAGCTATGGCATTGAGCACCATAATATTAATTGCGATTTGATGCTGTTATTCACGGAAGATTCGCTTAAAACCCTAAAATATAAAGTCGCGTACTTACTAGAAGAATAAGCCTATGCCTGCAGCCGATTTTGACATGAATGAAATCCACTGGTTAATGGACATGTTTAATACTGTCGATGTTGGCTTAGTGGTGCTCGATAGAGATTACAAAGTCTGTGTTTGGAATGGTTTTATGGAAAACCACTCTGGCCTGTTACCAAGCGCAGTGAAAGATAAAGATCTGTTCGATCTGTTCCCAAGCATTGATGAAAAATGGTTTCGTGGGAAATCAGAATCGGTATTTGTCCTAAAAAACCGCTCTTTTACTATTTGGGAGCAACAGCCCTATATTTTCAAGTTTAAAAACTACCGCCCAATAACAGGTAAAGCGGAGTACATGTATCAAAATGCCACATTTATTCCACTTACCACCACCACAGGTGAAGTGGCGCACATTTGTGTGATCATTTACGACGTGACTGACGAAGCGATGAATAAACTTGAGTTAGAAGAAGCGAACAAACAGCTTGAGCAATTAAGCCGCACCGATAGCTTGACCAAACTGACGAATCGAGGGTTTTGGGAAGAGGGACTGCGCCGTGAATTCAAACGACTCAAGCGCAACCAAGGTTGTAGCACGTTATTGATGTTTGATATTGACCATTTCAAGCGTATCAACGATGAGCATGGCCACAGCGGTGGTGATATGGCTATTCGCCATGTTGCTGATCTACTAAAGAAAACGCTACGTGAAACCGACACTGCAGGGCGTTATGGTGGTGAAGAGTTTGCCGTGACATTAATTGATACAGACGAAGAAGGCGCTACTATTTTTGCTGAACGTTTGCGGGTGTTAATTGAAAAGTCAGTGATTTTTTATGATGAACAGCAAATTAAGATAACCGTCAGTGTCGGCATAGCTCAGTATGATGCTGAATTTACAAAGCATGAAGAGTGGATTGAGGCGACTGACATTGCTTTGTATGCGTCCAAAGAGCATGGCAGAAATCGGGTAACACGCTTTGAACCAAGCATGAAGAAAACCGCCAAGTAAGGCGGTTTTTTTCATGCTTAAGTTAAATGTTCTAAATAAAAATCTTATTTTCAGCCCTAAATATCTACTTCATTTGGTGGTAATCATCATTTAGGTTTAGCCTAAATTCTATAATTAACTCATTGTGATAGGTAATTTTGCAAGACGTCAGCTATCGTCCGCAGTTGTTTTACTATGTGGGTGCAATTGTATGTCACGCTAGCAATAGAAATGATTGTTGAGGGCAAGATTAACTTTAACCAAGCGCTCTTTTAGGTGGCTAACGCAAAGCCACCTTCTAAAGAAGGTGGATCTTTGTCTTTAGCGCTAATAGTAGGACTTAACACCTAGTAAACTGACGCTGGTTATATGTCGTCCTCAACATTTGGGCATTGGGCTATGGTTTCTACTGTGCCATCGGCATTCTCTTGCTCAAGCTTCACTGCAAACCCCCATAGTCGGTAGAGGTGTTTCATCACTTCTTTTTTTGAATCTGCAAGTGGAATACCATTTTGTGGCACGTAGCGTAAAGTCAGCGAACGGTCGCCACGTACATCGACATTGTACACTTGAATATTTGGTTCGTGGTTGCTGAGGTTATACTGAGCAGAAAGCGCTTCACGTAATTTTTGGTAGCCGCTATCATCATGGATAGGACCAACTTCAAGGGTTGGCGACTTTTGTTTATCGACTATGGTGAAAAGTTTAAAATCACGCATCACTTTAGGTGACAAAAATTGGCTAATAAAGCTCTCATCCTTAAAGTTTTCCATTGCAAAGTGCAGTGTATCAAGCCAATTACTACCCGCAAATTCAGGAAACCACAGTTTGTCCTCCTCTGTAGGCTTTTCACAGACACGGCGAATATCGCACATCATATTGAAGCCAAGTGCATAAGGGTTGATACCTGAATAATATTTGCTGTTGTAGGGGGGTTGGTACACCACATTGGTATGACTTTGTAAAAACTCCAGCATAAACGAATCAGACAGCTTACCCTCATCGTATAAGTGATTAAGAATGGTGTAGTGCCAGAACGTTGCCCAACCTTCGTTCATGACTTGGGTTTGCTTTTGCGGATAAAAATATTGGGAAATTTTCCGTACAATGCGGATCACTTCTCGCTGCCAAGACTCTAATAATGGCGCATGTTTTTCAATAAAATAAAGGATGTTCTCCTGCGGCTCTTTAGGGAAACGAACCTTGCGCTGTTTTGTTTGTTGCTGACTACTTGGTATTGTGCGCCACAGCTCATTGATCTGAGATTGTAGATAATCCTCACGTTCTTTTTGGCGCTTTTGCTCCTCAACCATAGAAATTCGCTGCGGCCGTTTATATCTGTCTACGCCATAGTTCATCAGAGCATGGCAAGAGTCGATAAGATTTTCCACCTCATCAATGCCGTACTTTTCCTCGCACTGGGCAATGTAATTTCTGGCAAACAATAAGTAATCTATGATGGACGACGCATCAGTCCAAGTTTTAAATAGATAGTTGTTTTTAAAAAAGGAATTATGCCCATAACAAGCATGAGCCATAACCAATGCTTGCATTGGCATGGTATTTTCTTCCATTAAATAGGCAATACAGGGGTTGGAGTTAATAACGATTTCGTAGGCCAAGCCCATTTGCCCACGCTTGTAGTGCTGCTCAGTCTGAATAAATTTTTTCCCAAATGACCAGTGATTATAGCCAATCGGCATGCCTACACTGGAGTAGGCATCCATCATTTGTTCGGCAGTGATAATTTCAATTTGGTTTGGGTAGGTGTCGAGGCGATAATACTCCGCGACACGTTTTATTTCTGCCTGATATGCTTCAAGTAAATCGAAGGTCCAGTCTGGTCCGTCATTTAGCGGGTTATATGTCATAAGCTCCCTCCCGATGTTTAGGCTGCGCCTTGTTGTTGACGGTTCTTTTTAAAGAGCTCCCTGAAAATTGGATAGATATCCTCAACACTGCGGATGTGCTGCATGGCAAAGTTATCGTTTTGCGATGCAAGTACTTGATATTCGCGCCAAAGACTTTGATGTGCGCGCGTAGTGATTTCAATATAGGCGTAGTAACGCACCATTTTTAATAAGCGACTACGCAGGATCTCACCACAATGTGGTGAATCATCCGCCCAGTTGTCGCCGTCAGAGGCTTGTGCTGCGTATATGTTCCAATCTCCCTGGGCATAGCGCTCACGAATAATGTCGTCCATCAGTTTTAACGCACTCGACACTATCGTTCCGCCCGTTTCTTGCGAGTAGAAGAACTCTTGTTCATCCACTTCTTTGGCTTGGGTATGATGTCGGATGTAGACGACTTCAATATCCTTGTAAGTGCGTGTTAGGAATTGATACAACAAAATATAAAAGCGCTTGGCCATATCTTTGGTGGCTTGATCCATCGAACCTGACACATCCATCAAGCAAAACATCACGGCTTTACTTGTGGGGTGAGGGCGTTTTTCGTAATTACGAAAGCGTAAATCGTAATTATCAATAAACGGCACGGCTGCAATACGGCTTTTCAGATGTGCAATCTCTTCCTCCAGAGCTTGGATGCGACTTTGCTGCGGTACAGGTTCTGCCAGTAATGATGCTAACTCTTCTTCAAGCGCTCTGAGTTTGCGTTTTTTCCCAGCGCTCATAGCCACACGTCGCGCCAAAGAACCTTGTAGGGAGCGCACTATATCTAAGTTGGTGGGCATGCCGTCATTACAAAATCCGGCACGGTGCGTTTTCATTTGTACCAGTTTATCCAGTTGGCTTTGCTGCAAGTTAGGTAGTTCTAAATCTTCGAACAGCAAATCGAGATATTCATCTTTGGAAATAGAGAAAACAAAATCATCCTCGCCTTCACCTTGATTGCTCGCTTCGCCTTCACCACTACCACCTCCACCGCCTTGACCTTGTGGTGGACGTTTGATTTGGTCGCCCGAAGAGAACTGATCATTACCAGGATGAACTCGTTCTCTATCGCCGCCTTTACCTTGGTGAAACAGAGGCTCGCTGATATCTCGTTGCGGGATCGAGATGCTTTCACCGCTCGACATATCCGTCACGCTGCGTTTGTTGATAGCATTCGATACCGCTTCTTTTATCTGCTTCTTATAGCGCCTGATAAAACGCTGACGATTCAGCGTACTCTTATTTTTACCGTTCAGGCGACGGTCTATAAAATGCGCCATAATTCACCCTCTCAGTACTATGCTCAGTCGGTTACTGCGATTTTCTGACTCTGAGATACCATTCAGAGAGCAAACGTACTTGTTTTTGGGTGTAACCTTTTTCCACCATACGATTGACGAAGTCCTCATGCTTTTTCTGATCTTCAGCCGATGTTTTGGCATTAAAGGAAATCACAGGCAATAAGTCCTCTGTATTGGAGAACATTTTCTTCTCAATCACAGTGCGCAGTTTTTCATAACTTGTCCACACTGGGTTTGCGCCACCGTGATGGGCACGCGCCCGTAGGACAAAGTTGACGATTTCATTACGGAAATCTTTTGGATTCGAAATACCGGCTGGTTTCTCAATCTTTTCAAGTTCGGCATTAAGGGCTGAGCGGTCAAATAATTGTCCGGTATCAGGGTCGCGATACTCTTGATCTTGGATCCAGAAATCAGCATAGGTGACATAGCGGTCAAAGATATTTTGCCCATATTCAGAGTACGATTCCAAATACGCGGTTTGTAACTCTTTGCCAATAAACTCAACATACTGAGGTATTAAGAAACCTTTCAGATGACTTAAATAGCGCTCTTGAACTTCAGCGGCAAACTGCTCCCGTTCAATTTGTTGTTCCAGCACATAGAATAGGTGCACTGGGTTAGCTGCTACTTCAGAGTGGTCGAAGTTAAATACCCGCGATAGGATCTTGAAGGCAAAGCGGGTTGAAAGCCCTGTCATACCTTCGTCCACACCTGCATAATCACGGTACTCTTGATATGATTTAGCTTTCGGATCGGTGTCTTTTAAGCTTTCACCATCGTAAACCCGCATTTTTGAATAGATGCTGGAGTTTTCCGGTTCTTTAATGCGCGATAAGGCACTGAATTTAGCCAACGTTTCGAGTGTACCCGGTGCGCAAGGCGCTTTTGACAACTCACTATTTTCAATGAGTTTTTTGTAAATTTTGACTTCTTCAGAAACCCGCAAACAATAAGGTACTTTAACGATATAAACGCGGTCTAAGAACGCCTCGTTGTTTTTGTTGTTTTTGAAGGTTTGCCACTCAGATTCGTTCGAGTGCGCTAAAATGATGCCGCTAAAGGGCAGGGCAGAGATCCCCTCAGTACCGTTATAGTTACCTTCTTGTGTCGCAGTTAGGAGCGGGTGAAGCACTTTAATCGGTGCTTTAAACATCTCGACAAATTCCATCAAGCCTTGGTTAGCTAAACATAAGGCTCCAGAGTAAGCGTAGGCGTCAGGGTCATTTTGGGCAAAGTGCTCCAATTTTCGAATATCAACTTTCCCAACTAACGCCGAAATATCTTGATTGTTTTCGTCGCCCGGTTCAGTTTTTGCTATCGCAATTTGATTTAGAATAGATGGGTAACGTTTAACGACTCTAAATTTACTGATGTCGCCGTTAAACTCATGCAAGCGCTTGGTTGCCCACGGAGACATGATGGTTTTCAGGTAGCGTGGCTTAATACCGTACTCTTTTTCTAAAATGGCACCATCTTCAAGCGGATTAAAAAGTGCTAAAGGATGGTCATTCACTGGCGAGCCCTTTAATGCGTAAATTGGTACCTTTTGCATTAAATACTTGAGTTTTTCAGCAATTGAAGACTTGCCGCCACCCACTGGGCCGAGCAAGTACAGCACCTGCTTACATTCTTCAAGACCTTGTGCTGCGTGTTTTAAGTAAGAAACAATTTGTTCAATGGCTTCTTCCATACCGTAAAACTCGCTAAATGCCGGATAACGGGCAATCACACGATTGGAAAATATTCTGCTTAATCTAGAATCGCTCGCGGTATCAATCATTTGCGGTTCGCCAATAGCCATTAACAAGCGCTCAGCGGCGCTGGCATAGGCTGACTTGTCGGCCTTACAAATGTCGAGAAACTCGGCGATGCTGTATTCTTCTTCTTGTTCTGCTTCGTATCTGGCTTGATAATGCTCAAATATCGTCATAACGACCTCCAGTAACCTGCTGTTTGGGGAAAAGGCTTAGGAAAAACAAAGAAAAGCTATCGGTTACTTAAAGCGTAGACAGGGTTTAGAAAATTTGCCTAAAAATTCCAAATATTTAATCAAAAAAAAGTGACGGGTTGGCAACAAAAAAGAGCGCATCAGCGCCCTTTTTTTGTTTGTGAGTAACCCACCTAAGCGTGAGTTGCTACATCGGATTAAGCTAGGTTGCCGTTTGCAAATTCCCAGTTAACCAGTGACCAGAAACCTTTTAGGTAATCTGGGCGCACGTTGCGGTAATCAATGTAGTACGCGTGTTCCCATAGGTCAACAGTTAGGATTGGTGTAACACCCGCTTGTGTTAATGGTGTTGCTGCGTTAGACGTGTTAACGATGTCTAAAGAACCGTCAGCCAGTTGCACTAACCAAGTCCAGCTTGAAGCGAAGTTGTTTACTGCTTTGTCATTGAACGCTTCTTTGAATGCTGCGAATGAACCCCATTTAGCATTGATAAGCTCAGCAACTTTACCTGTTGGCTCGCCGCCACCGTTTGGTGATAGGCTGTTCCAGAAGAATGTGTGGTTCCAAACTTGTGCAGCATTGTTGAATACACCACCTTCAGATGAACACACGATCTCTTCAAGCGATTTGCCTTCAAACGGAGTACCAGCGATAAGGCCGTTTAACTTAACAACGTAAGTGTTGTGGTGTTTGCCGTGGTGGAATTCCAAAGTTTCTTGTGAAATGTGTGGCTCAAGTGCATTGATTGCATAAGGTAGTGACGGTAGTTCAAATGCCATGATAATCTCCATTTTTTATTTAGTACGTCGATTGTGTACGAAACCTCGCCTAGCAACAAGCAGATTTCTATGCGAATCGACTATATAGTGATACTATAATTCCCGAGTATTTTACTCAAGTTTTGGCAAACAGCAATGCCAAAGCCTATGACAATTTTTTGAACACGGCTGGTCAGAGCCTCATTTAGCTTAAGTGCTGCCAATTGGCCGTAGATTATCGTCACATTCGAGGTTAATAATGGAAACCATTGAAAAGATTAAACAGCAAATCGCCGAAAACCCAATTATCCTATATATGAAAGGCTCTCCTAAGCTGCCTAACTGTGGTTTTTCAGCACAAGCTTCCCAAGCGTTGATGGCGTGTGGCGAGCAATTTGCTTACGTTGACATTCTGCTTAACCCGGATATCCGCGCTGAACTACCGCACTACGCAAATTGGCCAACTTTCCCACAATTATGGGTTGAAGGTGAGCTTATCGGTGGTTGTGATATCATAGTTGAAATGTTCCAACGTGGTGAGCTACAACCGCTTATCACTGAAACGGCAGCTAAATATAAAAAAGCTGACGAGCAAGCCTAAGCGCTTTGCTGTAAGGGTGGGCAAAGCTCACCCTAACGCCTTTTACTTCGCCTAATGTGTTCCTTCGCCTAAGTAGCCCTTCGTTTAATTTCTCCTCGCAGTAGAGTCATCAGGTTTATCAACACTGATTGTCTTTGTTCATTTTTGTTTCCTAATTAGCGCTGCCGTTCATCATTATTTTGAAATAATGTGCGGATCACTTTGCTCAATTAGGCCCTAACCTTAGTGCACTTAGATGCCTTGGTTTACGCATACGTAAAGTAAACTATGCAATTATGCACACTGTGTTTACGTTCTGCTAAATCGGTTGTATCTCGCTAAGCGCCCAGTCGGCGGGTGTTTGAGCGTTATTAAGCCTTTTATATAATTCTGTCCAGTCACTTTTTGTGAATATAAATTCACTGTTGCAGTGGTTTACGTTTACGTCAACTGCCATCATTTGGTGAGTTTGGTTTACATAAAGTTAAAAATGACACCAGTGTCATATGCCAAATTGGTGTCATTTCCCCGCTGCTGTTAGCAATCTGCAAAAAGTTGGTAAGTTATCTATATTATTGAAAAATATTCATCATAATGAATATGTATTCATTTTGTTGTTGACGTGTTGCAATGAAATCGCTAGCTTTGAAGTTCTGCCAGTTCCGTCGCAATACTTTCGCAAGACAGTGCCAAGACGCCAAGTCCGTGTGTAACAAGCTGGCAGTTGTAGCAAGGGGAGGAGTCTATGTTATACGACTCAGCACTAGAAAAAGATAATTGTGGATTTGGGCTTATTGCTCAGATCAATGGGCAGGCCAGCCATAAGCTGATCCGTACCGCCATTCAGGGCTTAGACCGCATGCAACATCGCGGTGGTATTGCAGCAGACGGGAAAACCGGCGATGGTTGTGGTTTGCTTTTGCAAAAACCGGATAGTTTCTTCCGCGCTATTGCGCAGGAGAATGACTGGCGTTTAGGTAAAAACTACGCGGTGGGGATGTTGTTTTTAAACGCAGACCCAATATTGGCGAATGCCTCTCGCGAAGTGATCAACGAAGAATTAGAAAAAGAAACCCTGACTTTGGTTGGTTGGCGCGATGTGCCTACCGATCCGAGTATGCTTGGTCCTATCGCCATGAAACAGTTGCCAAAATTTGAGCAAGTGTTTGTTAGCGCGCCAGAAGGGTGGCGACCAAAAGATTTAGAACGTCGTTTATACGTGGCACGACGCCGAATAGAAAAACGCCTTGAGCAGGATAAACAGTTTTACGTCAGCAGTTTGTCAGGGCTTGTCACAGTTTACAAAGGTTTGATGATGCCAGCCGACTTGCCGCGTTTCTATCGCGACTTGGCGGATATGCGCATGACCTCGGCGATTTGCGTGTTCCATCAACGCTTCTCGACCAATACCCAACCGCGTTGGCCGCTTGCGCAGCCGTTTCGCTTTCTAGCTCATAATGGTGAAATCAACACCATTACTGGCAACCGTCAGTGGGCGCGTGCGCGTGCTTATAAATTCGCTTCACCGCTTATTCCTGATTTACAAACAGCAGCGCCATTTGTTAACGAAACAGGTTCTGACTCGTCAAGTTTAGATAACATGCTAGAGCTGTTTTTAGCGGGTGGTATGGACTTATTCCGTGCCATGCGCTTACTTGTGCCGCCAGCATGGCAGAAAAACCGTGCCATGGATGATGACCTAAGAGCGTTTTACGACTTTAACTCAATGCACATGGAACCATGGGATGGACCCGCTGGTATCGTCATGTCGGATGGTCGTTTTGCTGCCTGTAACCTTGACCGCAATGGCCTTCGTCCAGCTCGTTATGTGATAACCCAAGACGGCTTTATTACTTTGGCTTCTGAAGTCGGTATTTGGGATTATGCCCCTGACGAAGTGATTGAGAAAGGCCGCGTAGGTCCAGGCGAATTATTAGTCATAGATACTTTGCATGGCAAAATCTGGCAATCAGACGAAATCGACCAAGATTTAAAATCACGCCATCCTTACAAAGCGTGGCTGGAGCAAAACGTTAAGCGTTTGGTGCCATTTGAGCAGCTTGATGACTCTCAGGCTGGCAATCGCGATTTAGACGCTGCGACCTTATTGACCTATCAAAAACTCTTTGGTTTTAGCAATGAAGAACTAGACCAAGTGATCCGTGTGATGGGTGAAATTGGTCAAGAAGCCACCGGATCGATGGGCGACGATACCCCATTTGCGGTGTTGTCCGAAGGCACTCGCTCACTGTTCGATTATTTCCGTCAACAGTTTGCACAGGTCACTAATCCGCCAATTGATCCTCTGCGGGAAAACCACGTGATGTCGCTGGCGACTTGTATTGGTCGTGAACAGAATGTGTTTAATGAAACCACAGGCCATGCCAAGCGTTTGCAGTTTGAGTCTCCCATTCTAATGTACTCAGATATGCAGCAGTTGCTCAGTGCCAATGGCGCTTATTACGCACATTGCAAAATTGACCTGAACTACAGTGATGAAGAAGGTTTACATGCAGCACTGCTACGAGTCTGTGATGAAGCAGAAGAAAAAGCCCGCAGTGGCTGTGTACTGCTGGTATTGACGGACCGCCATATCAGTGCCGACACTTTACCTATTCCAGCTGCAATGGCTGTGGGGGCGGTGCAGCAACGCTTGGTGAACAAAAACTTGCGTTGTGACGCTAATATCATTATTGAAACAGGTGCAGCACGCGACCCGCACCAATTTGCGGTTTTGCTTGGGTTTGGCGCAACGGCCATTTACCCATACCTTGCCTATGAGACGCTAGTGGCGATGTCGGATGATAAAATCATCAACAAATCCTACCGTGACGTCACGATGGCGTATCGCAATGCCATTAATAAAGGTCTGTACAAGATCATGAGTAAGATGGGCATCAGCACCGTCGCATCGTATCGTTGTTCAATGCTATTTGAAGCTGTTGGCCTTGCCGATGAAGTGGTTGAGCTATGTTTTAAAGGGGTTTCCAGCAGGATTAAAGGCGCTGACTTTAGTGACTTTGAAGCTGAACAAAAACTACTGCGTAAGTTAGCGTATAGTAAGCGTAAGTTACTGAGCCATGGTGGTTTACTTAAGTATGTCCATGGTGGTGAGTACCATGCCTATAACCCGGATGTAGTGCAGTCACTGCAAGTGGCAGTGCGCTCAGGTGATTATAACGACTATAAAAAGTACGCAGCATTGGTCAACAAGCGGCCAATTACCACACTGCGTGATTTATTGGCGTTATCTGAAGATGTCACGCCAATCAGTTTGGATGATGTAGAACCTGCAACTGAGCTTTACAAACGCTTTGACTCTGCGGCGATGAGTATCGGCGCTTTGTCCCCAGAAGCGCACGAAGCGTTGGCGATTGCCATGAACCGCCTTGGTGGTTGCTCGAACTCAGGTGAGGGCGGTGAAGATCAAGTGCGTTTTGGCACAGAGAAAAACTCGCGTATTAAACAAGTTGCATCGGGTCGTTTTGGTGTGACACCGCATTATTTACGCAGCGCAGATGTGATCCAGATTAAAGTGGCGCAAGGTGCAAAACCGGGTGAAGGTGGCCAGTTACCGGGCGAAAAAGTGACACCTTACATTGCTAAGCTACGTTACTCGGTACCCGGCGTAACCTTGATTTCGCCACCACCGCATCACGATATCTACTCAATTGAAGACTTAGCGCAGCTGATTTTTGACCTTAAGCAGGTTAATCCGCAAGCGATGATCTCAGTGAAACTGGTTTCTGAGCCAGGGGTTGGCACTATCGCAACCGGCGTAGCCAAGGCTTATGCCGATCTTATCACCATCGCGGGATACGACGGCGGCACAGGTGCCAGTCCTTTGACTTCAGTGAAGTACGCAGGCAGTCCGTGGGAACTTGGCCTTGCTGAAACTCAGCAAGCTTTGGTGGAAAACGGCCTACGTCACCGTATTCGATTGCAAACCGACGGCGGTTTAAAAACCGGTTTAGATATTATCAAAGCCGCTATTTTGGGTGCAGAAAGCTTTGGTTTTGGTACCGGTCCTATGGTTGCACTGGGTTGTAAATACTTACGTATTTGCCACCTCAATAACTGTGCAACTGGTGTTGCGACTCAGGACGATACGCTCAGACAGAAGCACTATCACGGTTTACCAGAGATGGCGATGAACTACTTTAAGTTTATTGCACAAGAAGCACGCGAAATCATGGCAAGTCTTGGCGTGACACGTTTGGTCGACTTAATCGGTCGTACCGAGCTATTAACTGTGATTGAAGGTAAAACGGCGAAACACCGCAAACTGGACCTTTCTGGATTGTTGGCAAAACCGCAAAACCCATCGGGGGAAGCTTTGTACTGCACCAAAGCCAACACTTCTCACTATCGTGGTGAGTTAAACGAAAGTTTGCTGGCCAAAGTGACAGATGCGATTGAAAACAAAACACGGCAGCAGTTGTTCTCGCGAATTCGCAATACTGATCGCTCAGTGGGCGCAATGATCTCGGGTGAAATTGCCTCGCGTCACGGTAACCAAGGCATGGCTGCTGATCCGATTAGTATCGAGTTGCATGGTACAGCGGGGCAGTCGTTTGGAGTGTGGAACGCGGGTGGCTTGGAAATGACCTTAGTCGGTGATGCCAACGACTACGTTGGTAAAGGTATGGCAGGTGGGCGCTTAGTTATTCGTCCACCATTGGGTTCCAGCTTTTTGACGCATCAAGCGACCATTATTGGTAACACCTGTTTGTATGGCGCTACTGGCGGTAAATTATTTGCCGCAGGTAAAGCTGGCGAGCGTTTTGCGGTGCGTAACTCGGGTGTTCAGGCGGTTATTGAAGGTTTAGGTGATAACGGCTGCGAATATATGACGGGCGGTGTGGTGTGTGTGTTGGGTCAAGTCGGCGTCAACTTCGGCGCTGGGATGACAGGCGGCTTTGCCTATGTCTTGGACGAGGAAAGTGACTTCCACAAGCGTTTTAATGGTGAGTTAGTTGAAGTTCTTGATGTCGCGGAATTGCCAAGCCATCAAGAGCATTTACGTGGTCTCATTGCTGAGCATTTGGAGCTAACCGGTTCTACTCGTGCAGAACAGATCTTGGCTAACTTTGAGTTGTATATGCCCATGTTTAAATTAGTAAAGCCCAAATCCAGCGACGTGAAAAGTCTCCTTGGGCATCGCGCACGTAGCAGCGCAGAATTACGCGTTCAAGCACAGTAGGAGGCAGTATGAGCGAAAACGTTTATCAGTTTATCGATGTGCAACGCGTAGATCCGCGTAAGAAACCGATTTCTACTCGCAAGCAATCGTTTGTAGAGATCTATGAGCCATTTTCTGACAATCAAGTGAACTCACAAGCGGACCGTTGTCTGGATTGTGGTAACCCGTATTGTGAATGGAAATGTCCAGTTCACAACTATATTCCACAGTGGCTTAAATTGGTGCGCACTGGGCGCTTGTTTGAAGCGGCGGAGTTATCGCACCGCACCAACAGCTTGCCGGAAGTGTGCGGACGGGTTTGCCCGCAAGACAGATTGTGTGAGGGCTCTTGTACACTCAATGAAGAGTTTGGTGCGGTCACAATCGGTAATATTGAAAAGTATATTACCGATACGGCTTTTGCTGCGGGTTGGAAGCCAGATCTTAGCTATGTAGTTTGGACAGATAAGAAGGTTGCGATTATTGGCGCTGGCCCAGCGGGATTAGGCTGTGCGGACATTTTAGTGCGCAACGGCGTAAAGCCAGTGGTATTTGACCGTAATCCAGAAATTGGGGGCTTGCTCACCTTTGGTATTCCAGCCTTTAAACTGGAAAAGTCGGTTATGACTAAACGCCGTGAAATATTCACTGACATGGGCGTTGAGTTTCATCTGAATACCGAAGTGGGTAAAGACGTCAGTATGGATGAGCTGTTGGCGGAATATGATGCGGTGTTTGTCGGTGTGGGTACCTACAAAAGTATGCGCGGCGGTTTGGCCAATGAAAATGCCAATGGCGTGTATGATGCGCTACCGTTTTTAATTGGCAATACCAATCACTTACTTGGCTATGATATGGCAAATGCGCCTTATATCAATGTTGCCAATAAACGTGTGGTGGTGCTTGGTGGTGGTGACACAGCGATGGACTGTGTGCGTACTTCTATCCGCCAAGGGGCAGCAGAGGTGACCTGCGCGTATCGCCGTGATGAAGCCAATATGCCGGGTTCGCAGCGCGAAGTGAAAAACGCCAAAGAGGAAGGTGTCGACTTTCAGTTCAATTTGCAGCCAAAAGGCGTGGTTGTTGATGGCAATGGCAATGTTACGGGTGTGGAAATGGTTCGTACTCAGTTGGGGCAGCCAGATGCAAAAGGTCGCCGTAGCGCCGAGGAAGTGCCGGGTTCGCAACATATCATGCCAGCGGATGTAGTGATCATGGCATTTGGTTTTCAACCACATGATCTGTCTTGGCTCGCCCAATACGACGTGGCAATAAATCATTGGGGTGGCATTGTTGCGCCAGAGCAGGGCGAATTTACCCATCAAACCAGCAACCCCAAGATTTTTGCTGGTGGTGACGCGGTGCGTGGTTCAGACTTAGTGGTTACCGCTATTTTTGAAGGTCGTAATGCCGCAGAGGGTATTTTGGAATTTTTGGGCGTTTAACCCAATCACGATTTGAGTCTTCCTAACGACTCTCTAGCCCGACTCAGGTCGGGCTTTTTTATTTTCTGCCCTAAACCACCTACTTCAGTAGGTGGTTATCATCAATTAGGCTTTGCCTTTAAGTTTGTGGCCTTGGATTGAATTAGCGAGAGGTCAACTCTCCCAACAAAGACTTTTTTGCTCTGTCGGTGCGACTTTATGTCGCGCTCATCTTGGATAACACAGTGACAGGAAAACACTGAAGTCGATAGAGCCCCTTCGAGGGGCTAATGCAAAACCACCTTCTGCAGAAGTTGGATCTTTTATTTTTTGTTTGCGATACCTTACTTTTGCTTGCAGCGAGGTTGGTTATATTCGTGCTCTTCAAACAAGAAGGGCTGTTGTAGTTATTTGTATCGATAGTACCAAGCTTGCAAAGGTTTGTTTGATAATGACTACACAGATTGGCAATTGGTTGGGCAAGTTTGTTGATTATAAGCTACTTGCGTTGAGCGACCTTGTTGCAGCTTGATACGATAAAGTAATGACGGGCATAAAAAAGCCAGAGCATGGCTCTGGCTTTAGACTCCACAAATTATTTAGTTAAGCTGCATCAGCGTCTTTAATCGCTGGGCGTGCGGCTTGACCTGCAACCAGCTCACTTGGATCAAAATCATCAACATTGATCACAGCTAAACGTTTGATTTCAACTGCAGCTAACTTCTCAGCTTCTGCTTCAGTTAAAATGCCAGCCTCTAAGCCCATAGCTGCAACTTTATCCAGTTGCATAAACGGCAGCTTCTCACCTTTCGCGCGGCATACTTTGTCGAACAGCGGTTCGATGGCCAGGATATCCTTCAAGGTTTGCTCTTGTTTGCCAATTAAGCTCAGCGGCTCATCTTTTAAATAGATGTATGATGCCAAACGGTCACGTGAGCTGTTTGGCACTTGTAACAAATGCGCGAGTTTGTGCTCTAGTTCATCGGTTGGCTTACGCACTGGGCGACCGAATGGGAATAGCAATACTTTCAACGCACCACGAAGCGCTGCTGAAGGCATGTTATTAATAAGATCAGCCAAGGCGCGTTGACACAAGTATAAATGCTCCTGACAACTCCACTGAACAAACGGCAGATCTTCTTTTTGACGACCTTCATCGTTATAACGTTTCAGCGTTGCAGACACTAAATACAAGTAGCTCAGTAAGTCGCCAAGACGTGCTGAAATACGTTCTTTACGCTTTAACGAACCACCAAATACGGCCATACAAATATCTGACATCAGCGCCAATGAGGCACTGTAACGCGCCGCATTACGGTAAAACACTGCAGTTTCGTCATCAAAAGGCACTTTGGTAAAACGAGCCCCAGTCAGTGCCAGCCACTTTGTTCGTACTAGGTTTGAAATTGTAAAGCCAATATGGCCCATCAATGACTTGTCAAAGCTGTCTAATGCTTCTTGTTTATCGGCAATATTACATGCGTTCAGCTCTGCAAGCACAAATGGATGACAGCGAATAGCACCTTGACCGTAGATGATCATGTTACGAGTTAGGATGTTAGCACCTTCAACTGTGATGGCGATTGGCGCACCTTGGTAACCACGGCCAAGATAGTTATTTGGACCAAGGCAGATCCCTTTACCACCGTGAATATCCATAGCGTGAATGGTTGAAGTACGCATTTGTTCGGTGAGGTGGTATTTCAAAATTGCTGAAACCACAGATGGTTTCTCGCCTAAGTCAACAGCGCCGGTAGACATGCTTACTGCAGCATCGCTGCTATAAGCGTAACCTGCCAGTTTTGCTAAGGCTTCTTCGATACCTTCCATTTGACCAATAGGTAAACGGAATTGGCGACGAATACGGCTGTATGCACCGCTGGCTAATGCCAACGTTTTAATACCGCCAGTTGAGTTAGAAGGTAGTGTGATAGCGCGGCCCACCGACAAGCACTCAACCAACATACGCCAGCCTTGGCCCGCCATTTTTGGACCACCGATAATAAAATCAATAGGTACGAAAACTTCATTACCTTGGGTTGGGCCATTTTGGAAAGGTACGTTGAGTGGAAAGTGACGACGACCAATTTTCACACCCGGTGTTGTGGTTGGAATAAGCGCACAGGTAATACCTAATTCAACTTTGTCACCAAGTAGCGCATCAGGGTCGCGTAGTTTAAATGCTAAACCTAACACGGTAGCGACTGGCGCCAAGGTAATATAACGTTTGTTCCAAGTAAGGCGAATACCTAACGTCTCTTTACCTTCCCATTCACCTTTACAGACAATGCCAAAGTCAGGAATAGACGACGCGTCTGAACCAGCTTCAGGTGATGTTAGGGCAAAACAAGGGATCTCTTCACCTTTAGCAAGGCGAGGTAAGTAATAATTCTTTTGTTCAGTCGTACCGTAGTGTTGTAATAATTCGCCTGGACCTAGCGAATTTGGTACGCCAACGATAGAAGACAATAGTGTAGATTTACTGGTAAGTTTTTGCAGCACGCAAGATTGCGCGAAAGCTGAAAACTCAAGACCACCATATTGCTTTTTGATGATCATGGCGAAGAACTTGTTGTCCTTCAAATATTGCCAAACTTCAGGGGGAAGATCAGTCAATTCGTGGGTGGCTTTCCAATCATCCAACATAGCACATACGGTTTCAACCGGACCATCAAGGAAAGCTTGCTCCTCAAGGCTTAATCGTGGTTTTGGATAGTTATGGAGCTTTTTCCAGTCTGGGTTGCCACAAAATAGGTCCGCTTCCCACCAAGTTGTTCCCGCATCTATGGCTGACTTTTCGGTTTCAGACATAGTTGGGGTGATTTTTTTAAAGGTTTTGAACAGCGGTGCAACAATATATTGCTGGCGAATATTGGTAAGAGATAAAGGTAATACAACTGCGAGGAACAATACCCAAGCAATTAATCCGAATGCGCCAGCAAATGTGCCAACGACTAAAGTGACAGCTGCAATACCAACACAGGTATTCCAACTGGCGCGGTGATAGCTGGCTACTGAGAGCAGGGCTATCAATGCAACGATGAATAAGAGTGTCATTTCGTTCTTCCTTTTAAGAGGTCTGACCACCTTGCTAAGACTAACGAGAAGCCATACGCTTTTCAAGTTAAAAAGCAAAGTTGAAGGCGAAAAATAAGATTATTTAAGTTTAGTGCAAGTGGCTTGAATTACCACGTTTTGCCGTGGCGATTGAGGACAGGGCCAGCGAATACTGGCCCTGCTAAACAGGAGATTACATAATACGGCTTAAGAAGCTCACGCGTTTGTGAGAGCCACGACTACGGCGCATTGAAGCACGAATTTGCGCGCGGGTGCCAGCAAGCCAACTTTCACGGTTAACACTGGCAGCTTCACCGCGACGCGATTCTTCAGTGGCACGGAAGCCGCAGAATTCACGGTAAGCTTTTAAATCTAAAGAGAGGTTTTGCAGCACGAGTTCAATCATGATAGCGTCATCAAGATAGCCCAGTACAGGTACGTTATCTGGCACAATGTCCTCTGGCTCACTGAAATAAGCCAACGAGGTCATGATTTCTTTCTTTTCGTCTTCAGGCATTTGCCATTCATCATCTTGAACTGCGTCAATTAACGCATTTAACGACAGCAAACGACATTGTACAAACTCTGGCAGCGTAGCATTTTCCATTTTGCTGACTAATGCTCGAGCACGAGTAATAATTTCGTCATCGCTTAAACGCTCGCATTTGGCAATTGCGGCGTCCATAAGTTGACGAAAGTGTGCTAAGTCAGCATCAGTGAGTTCTAAATTAATTTCTAACGACATGGTTTTACTCCCTGCACAAATATCTGTTGTTATTTTTGTATCTAAATTCTTGTCACAAGCACAATGACTTTTGTACCCAATGCACTAGGATAATGCCAGATCTGAGCCAAAAGTGTAAGTCCAACTATAGTTGGGTATTTACAAAATCTCTAATGCTATTTTCGTCGACTTTGCGATTTAATCACTTTTTTGTAGCAGTGTTTACCTCACTTCAAGTCTATTGGCTAAATAAGCGCCTTTTGATGCACGCGGGAACGAAATTGACTCGGTGTGCAGTGCTTGAATGCAAGAAAACGGCGATTAAAGTTTGAGATATTGTTAAATCCACACTGGTCGCTAATGTAGGTGATTGGCGCCGTAGTATTAATCAACAATTTACAAGCCTTGGCGATGCGTAGCTGATTGATAAATTCAGTCACGGTGCATTCCATTCGACGTTTAAAAAAGCGATGAAAGTGGTTGGTGCTCATGTGCGCTAAAGTAGCTAACTGCTCAGCGCATAACTCATCGGTATAATGGTTGTAGATGTAATGAATCACCTTATCGAACTTATCTTTAGCTGGGTCGAGTTGTTTGGCAAAACTAAACTCTAGGCTAGATAAAGGCTGCGGATTATCTTGTTGCATTAATGAAAGTAATTCCAGCAGATGAATATAGCGCCCGATAGGCGTGGCTGCAGCAATTTTTTGGAATAGCTGTTCGGCTTGATATGCGACTGATTGACTGAATTTGAGCCCACAATTAGCTCTTTGTAAAAACTCGCGTAAATGTTGTAATTCAATGTTTTGGCTTATCATCTGTTCTAGCCATGGTACCGGGATTTGCGCGACATGAACACGCTGCTTGCTGCCGTCAGGATTGCCTTTGGATTGCCAAGTATGTGGAAGGTTTGGGCCTAAAATAACCAAATCATAATCATCAAATGGCGCGATGTAATCGCCAATATGACATACTCCTTTACTGTTCAAAGTAAGACAAATTTCGTATTCTGGGTGATAATGCCAGTTAAATGGGATATGCTCCAATTCATATAAACCATATCGCCAAGAACACCCTAGTGACGGGATTATTTTTTCACACATTGCACGCATAGCCGCTCCTTGATCCCTGTTTTAGGTTTAAAAAACCTACTCAAGCAAGTTTTAGTTAATTACACACAGGCAAGTTAACAAACTAGGTTAATTTATCACATTTGTATCCTATTGTTCTCAAGATTTAAATGACAGCGCTATCACAGCGATAGTTTAGTATCAATAAATGTGTGAAAAAGCAAACATCTTGTCCCACTTCCTGCTCAAATAACCATGTTGATATTTTAATCAACGACGTTTCAACTCACCATTCGACACCAAATATATAGTTGAAACTAATAACAAATTCCTTGCTGTGTGAATAACTTATGCAGACAAGGCTGTCGCTAAGGATGGTTACATTAGTAACAGTCAGTGACAAAGCAAGAGAAATTGCACTCAACAAAAGATTCAAGGGGAATCCTGTGTTAGCTAACAATTTTAAAAAGAGCGTCATTGCCCTCAATGTGGGTATCATATTAAGTGCATCTGCAGTTCAAGCAGCAGATGCGCCTGCGGCAACCGACGAGCAAGTTGAAGTAATTGAAGTGCGTGGTATTCGTGCGTCAACGGAAAAGAGTTTGAATACCAAGCGTTTCGCTGATGGTGTAGTTGATTCTATTACTGCGGATGATATAGGTAAGTTGCCGGATGTGACGATTGCTGACTCGTTGCAACGTGTTCCTGGTATTCAAATCCGCCGTAGCTCAGGTGAAGGCGCGACTATTAACGTTCGTGGTATGCCACAAGTAACCACGCTTTTAAATGGTGAACAGTTTTTAAGCGCAGGTTCTTTAACCACAGTACAACCAGATTTTACTGATATTCCATCCAGCTTAGTTGGCGCGATGGACGTCATGAAATCGACTTCGGCAGATACTCTGGCTGGAGGTATTTCTGGTACGGTTGACTTGCAAACTCGCAAACCTTTCAGTCTAGAAGAGGGCTTTACTGGTGCAGCTTCAATTGAGGCTTCGCGCGGCTCTTACTCCAAGGAAACGGATCCAAAAGCCATGGTTTTTGCGGGTTATAACAGTGGTCGTTTTGCGGCATTAGTGACGTTGAGTCGCGATGAAGTCAATTTGGCAAACTATCGCTTGGGCTCGACTAACCACGGTTGGGGTGCTGCACCTGCGGAATCAGGCAGTTGCTGGTACTGTCCTGATGTGGATATGAACGGTGACGGCGATACTAACGACGCTGAGTTTTCATATGTTAGTTATGGTATGGTAAACCGTTTCACTGAGCGTGAGCGTACCGGGGCGAGCTTAAGTATTCAAGCACAGTTAACCGATGAAATTCAGTTCAGTGGTGATGTATTTTTCACTAAAATGGATGATGCAGACCGTCAACGTGGCCTTATGGCTGATAACGCGTGGGGTGGTCACTGGGCATGGCAAGATCAACTCGACCCAATTGACCGAGGCCAATTAAGTTCAGGCCATAATCTTTATACTGCACAGGACATTATCCTTAATGCACCGCGTATCGTTGCGCATTCAGAAAGTCATACCAATGACCGAGAATCGACAAACTATAACTTCGAGTTTAGCTATAAGGGTGACGGTCCTTTATCAGGTAAGGTACGTTATATTACCGCAGATGCAGAGCGTTCACATACCGAAAACGTGGCGCAAGGTTACCTGACTTCAGGTCTTGCCCATGGCTTACGTCGTAATGAAGGTAATGGCCCAATCGCAGCAAACCCGAATGGTTACGGTCCGGGCACTATTCCAGTGCGTTTGAACTTTAAAGGTGACCACCCGATTATGTTAACGCCTGCGAGTATCAATGGCGAAGTATTTGGCTCAAATATTGACCGTTATTCGGTGACTTCTACTTACTCAGAAAACAATTTTGATGAAGAAGCTAACCTTGATGTACTCCGCTTAGATGGTGAATATGAGTTTGACACTGATCATTTACGCAAAATGTCGTTTGGGGCGCGCTTTGGTGAGCGAGAGGTATCGCGTGACCAATATGTATTGTTAGCCCCGCTGCAGAACCCAGTTGGTGATGAAACAGTTTGGGTGATGTGGAAAGACCAAGGTTTGGCAGCATTTGATACCGATGGCAGTGGTGGCGTGCCAAGCGCAAGCGCAGGTGATCTGACTATGGGCTACGATAACCTTATTACCTTTAGCGGTATGCCTGAGGGTTGGATCCAAAAAGTAGATGATTTTGGCCCAGTGAATATCGGCAGCTTCTACTTTATTGATCCTGCGCAACTAGATGACCCATTTGCCTTCCAAGACCGTTTCTATCCGGGTAACAAGCGCGGTAGCGTGCCAGGTAGCTCATATAAAGTAAATGAGCAAACCAAATCTGTATACTGGCGTGCTGATTTATCTAATGATAATTACACTGCGAATATTGGTTTCCAATATATTAAAACCGATTTAGAAATTATTCAAAACGTGATTGGCGATAGCATTTGTGTGAACTGTCCTGGTGCAGTTGCAATGGATGCGGGTGACGTCGTGACGGATAAATCATTCAGTGATTTCTTACCAAGCGCAAACTTGGCGTTTAATTTAACAGAAGATATCGTATTCCGTGCTGCATGGGGTAAAACCATGACCCGTCTAGACTTGGGTTCAATCGCTGGTGGTCTGAAAATTAGCCGCGCACGTGCGGGTGACGAATTGGCCGCTCGTGAGGGAATTTCGCCAGATTTGCTCATTGCAACTGATGCCACCATGGAAGGTAATCCAAACCTTGAGCCGTGGCGTGCAACTAATACCGACATGGGGGTTGAGTGGTACTTCTCACCAAGTGCTTTATTGAGTTTAGCCGTGTTCAACATTCAGCTTGAATCATTTATTGAATCAAGCACCTGGAAGATGGATATGCCAGATGCTGACGGTGTTGTGCGTCGTGAGGTTACGGTCAGTGGTTTAACCAATGGTCAAGGCGGCACTATGAGTGGCGCAGAGTTCGCTTATCAACAAGCATTGGACTTTTTACCAGGCGTTTGGAGTGGTTTAGGTGTTGGCTTAAACTACACTTACTCTGATAGTGAGAGTGGCCGTGAAGATTTCTATGGTGAAGCTCTGCCGCTGCAAGATAATTCTAAGCATTCGGGCAACG
Source organism: Pseudoalteromonas fenneropenaei (assembly GCF_042643375.1). Taxonomy (NCBI): domain Bacteria; kingdom Pseudomonadati; phylum Pseudomonadota; class Gammaproteobacteria; order Alteromonadales; family Pseudoalteromonadaceae; genus Pseudoalteromonas; species Pseudoalteromonas fenneropenaei. The sequence continues at coordinate 326,461 of NZ_JBHRSD010000011.1, read as the reverse complement.
CGGTCCTGTGGTATGAAAAGGATGGTTTTCAGTTCCGTCTTGCGGCGAATTATCGTTCTAAGCGTTTAGCCGAATTATCCGTACCAAGTGGTATGGGGGATACTGCGATTTGGACTGAGCCTACGACCTACATCGATGTTTCAGCCAGTTATGACTTCCATGAGAACTTTACCGTGTTTATGTCGGGTAGTAACCTCACTGAAGAATATGAAAGTAACTATGCGCAATGGAAAGATAACCGTATTTCGCAAAACATCTATGAGCGCCGCGTGACGCTAGGTGTGCGTGGTCGCTGGTAATCTAACCTAAGTATTGATAAGGCAAAAAGCGGTGTGTAACCCACGCCGCTTATTTCATTTTAGGAAGTGCTATGCAACAGCATAAACCGCAGCAAGTTGTCGTGGTCGGTGGTGGTACAGCAGGTTGGATGACTGCGCTTATCTGTGCCAAACAATGGCAGGGAAAGGCAATAGCCATCACTTTGTTAGAGGCTCAAGAGATCCCGCGAAATGGCGTAGGCGAGGGCTCGACACCGGCGCTTAAACGTTTTTTTGATTGGTTAGAAATACCAGAAGCAGAGTGGATGCTCGCTTGTGATGCCACATTCAAGGCGGGGATCCGTTTTGAAAGTTGGTCTGGGCTAGCCACTCATCCTAGTTATTTTCATGCTTTTCCCAACGAACTAGACCGCCGTGGCGAGGCGTTGTTTTATCAGCGCTGTCAGGCAAGATTAAAAGGCGCGCAATGGGGCTGCCATCCGGATGATTTTTTCCTCGCCAGCTATTTAAGTGACAAGCAATTAGCGCCTAAACCTGAACCGCATTTTCCCTTTCTACACAGCTATGGCTATCATTTTGATGCTAATAAAGTGGCTCACTTTTTACAACAAAAGGCACCGCTCTTTGGCGTAGTGCACCGTTATGGTCGCATTACGGCGGTAGAAAGTGCAGTTAATGGCGACATCGCTGCGCTGGTGCTGGAAAATGGCGAGCGCATGAGTGCAGACTTATTTATTGATTGTAGCGGCTTCCGCTCTTTGTTATTGGGCCAGCATTTGCGAGGGCAGTTTCAGTCCTATCAAGATGTACTATTCAATGACACAGCCATTACGTTGGCGACTGACGTGGATACGCAGCAGTTTTACACTTGCACTACTTCAACGGCGCTCAGTGCGGGGTGGGTGTGGCGCATTCCACTCACGTCTAGAGTTGGTAACGGCTATGTTTATAGCTCTTCACACATTAGTGACGAGCAGGCTGCGATTGAATTTAGACAGCATTTAGGGGTATCGCCGGAAAGTGAAGTGCGTAAGCTCACTATGAAAGTTGGACGCTATGAGCAGCAGTGGCTACGCAATTGTATGGCGATTGGTTTGTCTCAAGGGTTTATCGAGCCACTTGAAGCGACAGGGTTATTTGTTATCCAACAGTCAGCCGCAATTTTTGCTAAGGCCTACTTAGACGGGGGGCTTAGTGATGCCCACCGAGACTATGTTAATAGCCGACTTCGCGACATGTTTGACGGTATAAAAGATTATATCGTGGCCCATTATAAAACCACTTCGCGGCAAGATACTCAGTATTGGCGTGACAACCAAGCGGGGCTAGAAAAAGTTTCGCCGTCTTTACAGCAGTTGTTAGCCAGTTGGTATGAAGGGAAAGATCTACAGCAGGAAATTGCGCGGCAAAATATCGCACAGTTTTATTCACCTATGTCTTGGTACAGTTTACTCAGTGGTATGGGCCTCTTCCCAAGCCAAGTGACCACTGCGCCTGAAGCTGACCAAGCATTACTTGAGCTGGGTGATTATTACCAGCGCTGCTGTTTGAATTATGCTAATCATGTTCAATACTTGGAAAAGCTGCGAAAACATCATGCTGTACCGAATATCTTTGCAGCAATACGCTAGAAAAGTACCATAAAAGAAGAGGATTAGCGTAATAGTAGGGCAGTGAACCTGCTAATTTTTAACCAGTAAGGATGCGGAAGATTCGTTAGGTTTCCCCTTGATTCATTTGCAATGTCTGCCCACACTGCAGCCGCATCCTTCCTTCCCTCTGATGACCAAACGGCAAAATCTGTTATTTATTTCCGTGACCCTAAATTTTATACTCAAGCGCAAAGAACAATAACTGCTCAGGATTTAGCTATGAAACCCGCATTACTTTTAGGCGCAGCCGCCTCTCTTTGTGCATGCAGCGCGGCAAACCATGTTGAACGCGTTCAAGATGACACGACTGTTGTGGCCTACCGCAATAACGATAGTGATTCTGGGGTGTTTCGTAATCTTCATCCAAGAGTTGCAGTTTATCCCGAAAATTGTACTGAGGACTGCTATCCCGAAACTCCAGCGGTTGCATGCCAAGCAATGGGAGAAAACTGCCAATTTGTCGGTGCGCAACCACGGCCTAAACTTGTGACCGGATTTACTATTCAATGGTTTGGTCATGCCAGCTTTATGATTGAAACCCCAGATAAACAGCAATGGTTGTTAGACCCAGTCAGCAAACAATTCGATTGGCCTGTGGATGTGGCATTCAAATTGGCAGGCGGTTTTTACCGCAACGAGCCGAGCTGGCTCAGTGAGTCGCAGCTACAAGCGACAGATGCGGTGTTTTATTCGCATATTCACTATGACCATTTTAATAAAGACGACATCGCCGCGATTGGCACCCAAGCGCAATATTTCACCCCGCTCAACTTTGCGGATTACTTCCCTGACGGTGGCTATCGCATTCGTGAAATGGCTTGGTATGGTCGCTCGCAATTGGGCGAGATGAAGATCCATTTTGTGCCAGCTAACCATTTTAGTGGTCGAATTTGGGTGCCTTTTATTTATGATGACAATGAAAAAACCTTGTGGGGCGGTTGGTTGTTTGAACACCAAGGCAAAAAGCTCTTCTTTGCAGGCGATACAGGTTATTCCGCTCACTTTCAGGAGATCCGCGCTAAATATGGTGAGATAGACGTCTGCTTGATGCCAATAGCATCATATCATCACCCCGAGAAAAGCATCTGGTATCGTTATGTTCATACTACGCCAGAAGATGCGTTGGTCGCAGCCCAAGAGCTAGGTTGTAAAGTCATGATCCCTTGGGGGTATGGTAATGTGAGTTGGAAAATGGGTGATATCAGTTCGCATTCTGCGCTATTACGTTTATTACACATGAAACAAAAACTTAAGTCTGATGTACCTGTTTATGTACTCAATGAAGGGGAATCGCTGGTGTTATAAGCTGGCAGCATGAGCGTTGCCAGCTTTAGTATTTGGCTACTACTTGAAAACGTCTAGTAAATGTCGATGCCGGCTTCGTCCTCTGGGACGATGTCGGTTTCCTCCAAAGCTTGCGCTATCCACAGTTGTAAAGACTCACATTGCAAGGCATGCTCACAATATCTTTGCGCGGCGGGGATTAGCGCCACACCATAGGTTTTAAAGCGCAGTACCACAGGTGCAAACATCGCATCAGCAATACTCCATGGGCCAAATAGCCAGCCACCTTGCTGTTGGTATTGGGCGGATTGCGCGAAGATCTGCTCAATCCGTTTAATGTCTTTTTGAACTGCAACCGAAATGTCAACCAGACGCCGCGCGCGGATGTTCATTGGCATGGCGTTGCGAAGCGCACTGAAGCTGCTTACCATTTCCGCACTCACAGCTCTTGCCTGCGCCCGACGTTTTGTGTCAGTCGGCCAAGCGGTGCCATTACAATAAGCTTCATTAATGTATTCACCTATAGCCAATGATTCGCACAGGGTAAAATCGCCGTCTTGTAATGCGGGGACTTTGGCATTTGCAGCGATCCCTTGCAAGCTTTTATAAAAGTGCTCCGTAAATAACTTGAGCTTGACTTCCTCGAACGGAAGCGCCATTTTGTGCAGGATTAACCAGGCACGTAATGACCAGCTGGAATAGTTTTGATTGGCGATATAGAGTTTCACTTGGGTTTCCTTGTCTGAGTTATTATCATCACTTTACGTTTTTTGGCAGTCTGCGACTAACGGATTATTTTTATACCACCTATTAGAGATTGTTATGGATATTGAGGCGTTACGCAGTTTGTTAGCATTTGTCGAAACCGGTAGTTTTACCCGCGCGGCTAAACAAGCGCATCGTACCCAAGCTGCCATTAGTATGCAGATGAAAAAGCTTGAAGAAGAGCTTGGTAAGCCTTTGTTTGTAAAATATGGCCGCAACTTATTGCTTACCGCGGAAGGTCAGCAGCTAGCGCGTTATGCGAGGCAGTTGGTCAATTTGCATGATGAAACGATTTATGAAGTGAAGCGCCAGTCAACGGTCTTGAAGGTGCGGCTAGGGTGTCCAGATGATTATGTCGATTGTGTGCTGCCGCGCTTGAGTGATGCACTTGAACAGCTCTATGACGAGGTCGACTTAAGATTGTTTTGCGCGCCGAGTTATCGCTTGCGTATTATGTTGGACGCTGGGCATCTCGATGCCGCGGTGGTCAGTCGGGTGCCGGCTTCCGAAGAAGGGTTTTTATTACAAACAGGCAATGGTATTTGGGTCGGGGCTAAGGGTACGCAACTGCACCATGCAAATTGCCTCCCGATCACCTTATTTGAGCAGGACTGCAAGTTTAATCAAGCTGTGGTGGAGGGCTTAATTAAACAAGGTCGAGCTTTTAAAGTGATGGCGACTAGTAGTAGCCTTGCTGCGCAGCGGGCGCTCATCAATGCCAATAAAGCGATTGGCGCCATGGCAGATATTAGCCTGAGCCCAAATCTTGAACCACTTCACGATAACTCGCTGCCAAATTTACCTAAAGTTGAACTCGCTCTTGCCATTCCAAACAATGCCAAGCCTTTAATTAGCCATGAACAGGCGTTGCGTTTAAGCGAGCTTTACAAAAGTGACACCTGTACACGCGATGGCACATCACCAGTGCCGTTGGCAATTTAAGTAGCTTTACGGGTCCGCCAATATGACACGGCAACCAGCAATACGGCACCGAACATACTGAGCCATGCTAAAGGAATAAACCCGAACGTTTCATGTAAAAAACCCTCATTATCGACATAACTGCCATTGAATTGATAAGCACCAAGGCAAGCAATCGCTAACGCAAAGAGTACCAGTGCCGCTTTAAACGTTTTTTGTTTTAACATTTCAATTTTCTTTATCTGAGCAACTGAAAAGACTGTAGCAAAATAGCCAAAGTTTGTTGTCATTTTTGGTAATTAGATTTGCCGTATCTACTGAGCTATTGGTTAGTGACCAAACGTTTGTTAAAAAGCCTTTTTGTTCATCCAGCGGGTTGGCCCGAAGGCTGCTCGGTGTTACAAGGCACACTGCAAAGCTATCGCACCTTAAAACTTTGCCCGAAGTTTTGGAACGCAGATTTTACCGCCAAATTAACCATCTTGGCAGCAGGTAAGTCGTTGCATATCATCCAAACTTTAGATGAGTTAGAGCAATTTATCGTTAATGCGTGCTCAACCGAGCAGTTTTAAACTTTTTTGAAATGACAATCTTTGTTCACCAAGCCTTGGGGATACTTTATAATCCAAATTCATGTTGAAAAATCCAATCCTTGGCTGTAACTCAATCTGGAATGTGTGACCAAAAGTGTGACCAAGTGAAAGGCTGCTAAACATAAGAACAATAAAACCCATTGATTTAATTGGAAAATAATTTTTATGTGCGAATTGCTGGGGATGTCTGCGAATGTGCCGACAGATATCTGTTTTAGTTTTTCAGGATTGCTTGAGCGCGGTGGTAATACAGGCCCGCATCGTGATGGTTGGGGTATCACTTTTTATGAAGGCAAAGGTTGTCGGACGTTTAAAGATCCAGAGCCGAGCTGCCAATCAGAAATTGCCAAACTGGTTAAAGCCTATCCAATAAAAAGCGTGTCTGTGATTAGCCATATCCGCCAAGGCAACCGTGGGCGAGTGTGTTTGGAAAATACCCACCCATTTACCCGTGAGTTGTGGGGCAGGGAAATAACCTATGCACATAACGGCCAATTATCAAACTATCAGGATTTGGCGCCAAAATGGTATCGCCCAGTGGGTAATACCGATAGCGAATTGGCATTTTGTTGGATATTAGACAAGATTCGACAAAAATATCCGGAGCGTCCGACAAATATGCTCAGTGTGTTCCGTTATGCCGCTAAGCTTGCTAATACGCTACGTGAAAAAGGCGTGTTCAATATGCTCTTTACCGATGGTGTGTATGTGTTGGCTTATTGCAGCAATAACCTGCATTGGATCACAAGGCGCGCGCCATTTGGTAAGGCAACGTTAATTGATGCCGATATGGTGGTGGATTTTCAGCAGGAGACCACCCCAAACGATGTGGTGACCGTGGTTGCGACACGGCCTTTAACCAATGATGAGGCTTGGCAGCAAATGGCACCGGGCGAATTTGCGATTTTTAAGTTGGGAGAAAAGGTCGCTTAAAGGTCAGATTAAGTATCGCATAAAACAATAAAGGTGCAGATAAGCACCTTTATTGTTTAGTTAGCAGCATAGCAATTAAAGCGAGACTTTATCGCTATTAAGGCTTTTGAGTTGAATTTGGAATTGTTCCATACCGTCTTTGCCTTTATACAGCTGTACCATCATATGGTCTAAGCTTGGTGCAAACCAAACCAGAGCTTGGCGCTTGTCGTTGTCATACATCCGGCGTACTTTAACCGTTTCGAAATTGCCCACTGGTAAGGTGATGGTTTCACTACCAACCACTTCAAAATCATAGACTTTTTCGTCACCTTCTTTGTCCACAATCGGATAACTAAAACGCGTTTTACCCGCCATTAAATCAACCCGCAATTGTGCTTGATAGCTTAATAAGTCTTGCCAGTCTTCACGCCACTGTAATTTAAGCGGATATTTACTGTCGCTATGTTTGACTTTTTGTTCACTGGGATCGAAATCAATCCGGAACGATTTATCCGGTCCTGTCCCTTCGCGTTTCATCACATAATTTACAGGATGGATCTGACTATCTTTGATAGTAAAGGTGGTTTCTTCAATGCGCTCGTCAGAAAAAATCATCCATTCAATGTTGCTGTGATATTTAAGAACGAATGTTTCGTCGGTGGCTTTGCTTAATTCACGGGTGGCTTCACCGTGAATTTTGCCTTTGCGCAGGACATTATAAGTGGCTTTATACGGAGCAAGCTCGCTGGCTTGTATAACGCTTGAAAAGCTGGCAGAAAAAACCGCGCCTAAGCATAAGAGCAAGGCGCAGGTTTTATTTTTATTGATAGTCGGCGCCGTGAGCCGGTAATACTTGGTTGTCAAGAACTGCATGTTCTGCTTCCATTGTGAGTCTATGTTCACTGAACCATTTGACCACCAAAGGATAAATCACATGCTCTTGCTCATGCACCCGTTGTGCTAGTGTATCGGCAGTGTCGTCAGCAAGGATTGTTACTCTTGCTTGAACAATCACTGGACCACCGTCTAATTCTTCCGTGACAAAATGCACACTGGCACCATGTTCAGCATCTTTGGCATCAATTGCCCTTTGGTGGGTATTCAGCCCCTGATACTTAGGCAACAAAGAAGGATGAATGTTCAACATTTTTCCTTTAAATTTTTGCACTAAGTCTGGAGTAAGAATACGCATAAATCCGGCCAATACAACCAGATCAGGGGAAAAACTATCAATTAATTGCGCAAGTGCTGTGTCGTAGTCGTCACGATTGGCAAATTCTTTGTGGCTCAATACCTTGGTTTCAATTCCTGCATTGCTTGCACGAGTGAGCCCGTACGCGTCTGCTTTGTTACTGATGACCGCGGCAATATGACCATTAATTTGTTGCGCCTGGCAGGCGTCAATGATCGCCTGCAGGTTTGAGCCACTACCCGAAATGAGTACTACAATTCGGATAGGAGACTGAGAGGGTGCCATTAATTGGCACCACCGTGGATTTCAACTTGTTCTTCGTCGCCATTACGGGCTTGAATTTCACCGATATGCCACGCAGTTTCACCTTGAGCGTTTAGTACCGATAACGCCGCTTCAACTTTGTCAGCTGGCACTGCGATAATCATACCAACACCACAGTTAAATGTGCGGTACATTTCGTGAGTCGTGATATTGCCGTTTTGTTGAAGCCAGTTAAAGATTGCAGGCCAGTTCCAGCTTGCGCCATTCACTACTGCTTTAGTGGTTTCTGGTAATACGCGAGGAATGTTTTCCCAGAAGCCGCCGCCTGTAATGTGCGAAAGAGCGTGTACATCAACTGTTTTAATCAGCTCTAACACAGATTTTACATAAATGCGGGTTGGCTCAAGTAAATGTTCAGCCAAAGTGCGGCCTTCGTATACGCTGTTGGTGTCTGCGCCTGATACTTCAAGCACTTTACGCACTAACGAGTAACCATTTGAGTGTGGGCCGCTTGATGCAAGCGCGATAAGTTGGTCGCCAACTTGTACTCTGCTGCCGTCGATAATTTTTGATTTTTCTACCACACCCGTACAGAAACCAGCGATATCGTAGTCGTCACCTTCGTACATGCCTGGCATTTCAGCCGTTTCGCCGCCGATAAGCGCGCAACCAGCCATTTCACAGCCTTTACCGATACCTGTTACTACGTCTGCGGCAGTATCTACATTAAGCTTGCCAGTGGCATAGTAATCTAAGAAGAATAGCGGCTCAGCACCTTGAACAATCAAGTCATTAACACACATCGCAACTAAGTCGATACCGACAGTGTCATGCTTTTTCAGATCAAGCGCCAAACGCAGTTTAGTACCAACACCATCTGTGCCAGCAACTAGAACAGGCTCTTGATAACCTTTTGGAATTTCGCAAAGTGCGCCAAAACCGCCAAGTCCGCCGATGACTTCAGGGCGGCGAGTCTTTTTCACAACGCCTTTGATGCGTTCGACCAGTGCGTTACCCGCATCAATGTCTACACCAGCGTCTTTGTAACTAAGAGACTGTTTTTGTTCGCTCACAGGTTTTCCTCGAAATTTGTTGGGGGGTTGCTTAGAAACGCGGGCATTTTACAACAATTGCCAAGCTGCGGCTAGTTGAATTACAGGGAGATGAAACAGGGATAAAGGATAAATGTCCGGTAATTGTTAATAATTACGCAATTTTATGATGTTCATGTTTTGCGCTATTGGCAATAAATGGCGCCTTATGTAATGATGCTAAGCGTTTTGCTCTAAATATATCTTTATGATATTTATTGATTTATTTTTTACTTGTTAAGGTTTGATGATGGTTCTGTTGACATTTGTTTACAATGGTAGTGTTGATCGTGTGTTAATTTTGTTTTGGTTCTGCTAGTTTTCTGTCCGAACGCAATAACAAGTTGGAAACATCCATTATGACAACAAAGAATAATAACAAACCAATGCTACTTGCAGTCACTGCGCTTTCACTAGCAGTCTCTGCGTCTTTACAAGCACAAACGTCAGGCGTGTTAATGGAAAACAGCCAAGCGATGGCTTCGGAAAATTCACCGCTGCCAAAACGCTACATTGTTAAGTACAAGGATCAGGTATCACAATTGGGCGCGTCGGCACAAGGCGCAATGGCTAAGGTTGCTGAGTTCAAACTGGCTACTTTAGGGGTCAAAAATGGTCGTTTCAAAGCCGATTTAAATGCTTTTGTGGTCGATGACTTGTCTGACAATCAATTACTTTCGTTGCAAGAAGATGCAGCAGTTGAATACGTTGAAGAAGATTTGCCTCGTCGTTTAATGGCGCAATCTGTACCTTACGGTATCTCCATGGTACAAGCTGACTTGGTGAACGACAGCGTTGCATCAGCGGCCAACGGTGGTAAAAAAATCTGTGTTATCGATTCAGGTTTAGATTTACCACACGAAGATATGGGCACTAACGGTGGTACTATCACTGGTACTAACGACAGTGGCACTGGCAACTGGTTTGACCATGGAGGCCCACACGGTACGCACGTAGCGGGCACAATCGCGGCACTGAACAACGGTATTGGTGTACGTGGTGTAATTGGCTCTAACCCATCAATGCACATTATTAAAGTATTTAACGAAGCGGGTTGGGGTTATTCGTCAGACTTAGTCAGCGCTATCAATAAATGTAAGAGTGCAGGCGCACATGTTGTGAACATGAGTTTAGGTGGCGCGGGTTCAAGCACCACAGAGAAAAACGGCATTCAAGCAGCAGCAGACTCAGGCATGTTACTTATCGCTGCAGCAGGTAATGATGGCGACCCGGCAAAAACCACTGACATTATGAGCTACCCAGCTTCTTACGACTCAGTGATGTCGGTTGCAGCAATTGACAGTAACAAAGTCCTTGCAGATTTTTCGCAAAAGAACGCGCAAGTTGAAATTGCAGCACCCGGTGTAGATGTTTACTCAACTTACCCAGAAGGTAATGGTTCAGTAGTTGATGTAGTCGTAGCTGGCACTGGTTACAGCGCAAATGCCATGGAAAACCAAGGTTCAGCTACTGCGGCACTGGTTAATTTCGCCACTGGTGAAAGCACCAACTCAGCAGCGAACGGCAAAATCTGTTTAATTCAACGTGGTAATATTTCATTCCACGACAAAGTGAAAAACTGTGAAAACAGCGGTGGCGTGGGCGCGATTATTTATAATAATGCAGCAGGCAGTTTTGGCGGTACATTAGGTGATACCAACACCACTTCTATCCCTGCGGTAACGGTATCGGATACTGACGGCGCGGCTATGCTTGGTAGCATTGGTATGTCAACCACTATCAATATCGGCCCAGGTAACTATGGCAAAATGAGCGGTACGTCAATGGCGTCACCACATGTAGCAGGTGTTGCAGCATTAGTTTGGAGTCACCACCCAAGCTGTACAGCCACTGAGATCCGTAATGTGTTAAACAACACCGCAGAGGATTTAGGTGCAGCAGGTCGTGACACTAACTTTGGTTACGGTCTAGTACAAACTAAAGCAGCTATCGACTTTATTACCGCAAATGGCTGTTCTGGTGATGTAACACCACCGCCAACAACTGGCAGCGAGCTTGAAAATGGCGTAGCTAAGTCAGGTATTGCTGGTGCGAAAGACGCAGAAGTGATGTTTACGTTTAATGTTCCAGCAGGCGCATCAAATATTAAGATTGCGATGTCTGGTGGTTCAGGTGACGCAGACATGCATGTGAAGTTTGGCGCAGCGCCAACTACTTCAAGCTATGATTGTCGTCCATACAAAAATGGTAACAACGAGACTTGCGACCTAACTCAAGCTGGCGGGGTGTACCACGTAATGCTAAAAGGTTATAGCGCATTCTCTGGCGTGACATTATTAGCAAGCTATGACGCAGACACAGGTACTAACCCAGGTACTGCTGAGCCAATCAACCAAGTGATCAGCGATGTGTCTGTAAGTCGCCGCGCTTGGAAACGTTACACAATTGATTTAGCTGAAGGTTATGCGGACTTAAACGTAGCGATTGCTGGTGGTTCTGGTGATGCAGATCTGTATGTAACGCGTGGTGCTCAATCTACTACCACAAGTTATGATTGCCGTCCGTACAAAACAGGTAACAACGAGTCTTGTAGCTTCACTAACCCACAATCTGGTACTTGGTACATTGATATCTACGGTTATGCAGCATCAAGCGGTATTACGTTAACTGTGACTGCAAACCCACAATAATATACTTTCCCCAGTATAATAAGGGCTGTTTGTTACAGACTATAAATTTAATAATGGGCTACTATTTTTAATAGTGGCTCTTTTTATTTATAGCATTCAGTAAAAACAGATATTTAGTACTAGTCTACATTAATAAACTAGGGGGGTTAGACTTTACGATATCTGTGTTAAGCTGTGATTTGTCTACGCATGGATGAATGATAAGCAAATGAAAAAGTTCACGTTACTAATAGTTCTAGTTATTACCATTTCAGTTTACTTATACCCAACTAAAAAACCGTCCTCTAATATAAATATCGAAGTCACGCACGCTTTGAATGACAACGCAGTTGAGGAAGTTTTCCCCTTGAGCAACAGAAAGTTCGCATCAAATAGGCTAAAAGAATTGTCAATTGCGGATGCGCAGTGCAACGAGAGTAGTTTGGATTTCGGCACTCAGGTTGCGAATATTCATAATATTCTAATACAAGCTTTAGAGTATGAATTAAGAAACGGTAAAACAGCACGTGAGCTACTAGCTTACTCCAAGCAATATAAAACTTTTTACCAAAGCTATGATGACTTGCTGCATCAAGCGAAGATAAGAATAGAGCAAGAAAAGTACAACTTTACCTTGTCTGCTGATATATTGAACAGCTGGAAGGGCCTAACCGTCATAAATGGCTTTTCTGCAACCAATATCGCTATGCTTGTTCAGGATTTAAAAGCGATTGAAGGTGTGTCGCACGGCTTAAAGATGAATTTGGAGTTAGGTAATGAAATCAGTAAGTCGGATGTCTTAGCACTGCTAGAAAATGATGATAATTTCAACACCTATTTAAAATCCCCGTTGCAGGTCGGGGGAAGTCCGGTTTTATCTCCGTCCATATTATTTATTCTAACAGCGAGAACTTTGAGTGTTGATGAGTTCAAACAGGCGGTATCTTTGAAAAAGTTCAATGTGAATGATGTCGCTATCGCAATACTCAACAACTTACCTTATGAATATTTTGAGCATCTTGTTAAACACACCCAAGCATTGGGGGATATGCCGCTAATCGTTCAAGGTCAGGATAATTATTATGCCAACTTAGCTGATTTGGCAGCTGCAACGTTTAATGTGAAAATTTTACAGCTATTAGATAAATATGGTGTCCAACCTTCCAGCGAATTAGGGGTAGCAACAGGATTAGATCTGGCTGTTGCGAACTTGCCGGAAGAAAAAGAAGCCTATATTGATGCGGATAGATTTTCTGAAAAGTATATTGAGACAATTAAATACTTGGTTGAAAAAGGCTATAAGGCTCACGGGGCAAGTTATCAACGCGATGAAGAAAGTGTCATATTTTTTGGTGCGCCAAATGGGCGGAACTTCCATAGTTCAAAAGTGTTAAATGCTGAACTTAACAAAACTTTACACCAACTAGAGCTGGTCAATAATAATTATTCTATTGAGCAGCTCCCTCCGGATGATTCATTGGTCTCTAAAGCAATTGAGATGCAAGAGCTAAGAAAGGCCGTTTTAAATGATACATCTGAGTCTTGTGAGAATATTCGCAAGGAGTTACTGGCTGAAGAGGGGTTTCTCGAGCGTAGAGAAGTTTACAAACTGATAGAACGTATTACTCAAGAACAGAGTAATGCAGCAGATCAGTTACATGCAATTGATCCTGCGCTTGTTAACTTATGGCGAGATTCTCAACCAGAGCTGAATTTAAGCGAGCGAAGCGGTAGTGATTTCTTAACTATGTTGCGAGAAGGGAGGTTTCAAGCGGCGCTTGAATACAGTTATTCGACCCCACTTACGCAATTTGAAACAGACAGGTTGTTGTCCTTACTACTTGGGGACATTGAAAACATATTACCGATTTGGAATGCGAGAGTGGCTTCTATCTCACCTTCAAGCTTAGTTATTTTTAAAAGCATTTCGTTCGACACATGGGAGTTTTTGCAAAAAGAGAAGTTTGACTTTTCTATCCAAGATAAGTTTGGCAACGACCTTTTCGTGCCTGCGGCACTGAATTCGGCAAAGGCCGTGAAGTTATTGTTAGACTTGGGTTTAACACCGGAGTTTGGAAAGGTAGGCTTAGATGTACTGGATCTGCTGTTAGAAAAGAGTTACGAGAATGGGCAGCTTAATCCGAGTTTGGGCCTTATTATTCCCCAAGTAAAGATATTCGAACCAAGCCATCTCTCAAGAGCTGCTAGGATCAAACGATTCTTCCCCGATGAATACAAAAAACTGCTGCAATTAAATGAAAAGTTTGCATTAGAAGATGACGTTGCGGTGAATCAGTTTAGATTTGTAATGCGGTAGGGGTCAGAGAAAATATTGTGGGGCTTAGAAGTGGTTACGATTCACTTTTGAACGAGATAAAATGCTGTGATAAGCTGGTTTTACAAAATTGGACACCGAAGAAAATCAACTCAGCGCCGTGTGTTTCTAAATCCGTTTTATCCCTACTTTAATGGTGTTTAAACAAGGTCGGGAAGTGGCACGACTTTCTGGTGCATTACCAAAAAGCCAATTTATTGCTTGGCTACAGCAAGCCGTGCAAAAGTAACTGACCGACATTACATCAAGGGCAAATTAACATTGCTTGCTATTGGTGTAATTTGGCTGGTGTATGCTAGAGCTGAGTTGCCTGTCCCGAAATTATTGTTTTTAGTAGTTCTACTGCGAATAATCTTTTAGATTGCACTTTTGCCATCTTTCTGTGCAAAAAGTCGCATTCAGCTTTGTGCATCACGCTCACATCGTCTTCAGTTATCATCCAGATATCAGGTTATTAAGCTCAGCTTGACGTGCGCTTTGGGCATTTTGTCGAGAATGTAGTATAGATGCTCGAAAATTATGGAGCTTGTACTAAGCTTGAATTGCCAAGGACACTGGAGATTAAACCATGTGGGTGACAGAGTACGGTAAAAAACCATCTATCCTTATCATTGACGACGAACTTTCAAGCGTGATGATAGCTGAAAAGGCGGTATCTGAACTTGGTACTGTGTATACCACCACAGAACCGCAAAATGCTTTTGAACTAGCACGACAGCTACAGCCAGATGTCATTCTGCTAGATATTGAAATGGGGGCTTACAACGGCTTGCAGCTCTGTCAAGACCTCAAGCTAGACCCAGTCACAGCGGGTTCTGCGGTGATTTTTATTACTTCGCATCGCGATCCTAATATTGAATATTTCTCACTGCGCTTTGGGGGTGTCGATTTTATCAATAAGCCCATCGACATGAAGATCTGTCAGCTAAGAGTGCGCAACCAACTTGCCATCTTGCTATATCAACGGCGGTTAGAAAAAACCACCGAAGCTCTACATCAAGAAAAAGAAGCCTTACACGTTACCTTAAATTCCATCGGTGATGCAGTTATTGCCAGTGATGCCAATGGCATCGTCACTTTTATGAATCCAATCGCAGAGCGCATGACAGGCTGGGCGCAGCGTGATGCAATTGGTCAACATATTGAACAAGTTATGGAGCTGCGCGACGCAACCACACAAAAACCATCACTTAATCCTTTGATGTTAGCGCTTAAAGAACAACGTATTGTGGGTATGGCACTTAATTGCCAGTTACATAGTTTAGATGGTCAAATTTATCGGGTAGAAGATTCTGCCGCACCAATTCGTAATACCAATCAAGAAGTGATAGGTGCGATTATTGTGTTTCACGATATTAGTGAAGCGGTGGCGATGTCGGTGAAAATGACCCATTTAGCGAATAATGATCAGCTCACTGGTTTGCCAAATCGCGTGTTGTTACATGATCGTTTGGAATTTGCGATTAAACGCTCTCTTAATGCAGATAAATATACGGCGTTGTTATTAATAGACATTGACCACTTTAAGTACCTCAATGACACCTTAGGCCATTATCTCGGTGATATTCTTATCAAACAAGTTGCCAAACGTCTCGAATCCCATATTGACCCAAGTGCCACGTTAGCGCGCGTTGGCGGGGATGAATTTGTTTTGGTGCTAGGTGATGTTAACTCGGTGAGCTTTGTGGCAGGTGTGGCGAGTAATCTGGTGGCCAGTTTTAATGAACCTTTTTTATTGGAACAACACGAATATCAAATCAGTGTGAGTATTGGGGTGAGCATGAACCCGCTAGATGCTTATGAGGAAGAGGCTATGATGCGCCATGCTGATGTTGCTATGTATCGAGCGAAAAAACAAGGACGTAATCGCGTGTGCTTTTTCTCGGAAGAATTAGAGCACGATTTAATAAAGCGTCATAAGGTTGAAAAGATACTGCGCGATAGTCTGGAACAAAACAGTTTGGAGGTACATTACCAACCTCAGGTTGATCTTAACACCGGGAAAATTATCGGACTTGAGGCTTTAGTGAGGCTAAAAGCTGAAGAACAAGGTTGGATTTCTCCGCTTGATTTTATTCCTCTTGCAGAAGACTTAGTCCTAATCAATCAGTTAGGTGGGCAGGTATTGCGCAAGGCATGTAAATTTGCAAAACGTCTGGTCGAGATGAATGCACCGATCAAGATGAGCGTTAATATTTCTGCCGTGCAATTTGCATCACCAAATTTTGTCAGCGATATTGCAGACTGTTTAGAGGAATGCAGTTTACCAAGCCGCTACCTTGAGTTGGAGGTGACAGAAAGTGCTTTGATGCACGATTTCGAAGAGACACAGGTTATTTTAACCGAGCTGTCACAAATGGGGATCAGCATAGCGATTGATGATTTTGGTACAGGGTACTCAAGTTTATCTTATCTTAAAGCGTTCCCAGTCGATGTGCTGAAAATCGACCAGTCATTTGTTAAAGACATGATGCAAGATTCGCAAAGCTTAGATATTGTAAAAACCATTATCTTCTTGGCTAACTCGCTGTCGCTGACCTTAGTTGGTGAAGGCGTCGAGACGTCAGATCAAGCGGATACCTTGCAGCAGCTGGGCTGTTTGATAGTACAAGGTTATTTAATTGCAAAACCGGAGCCTGAGCAGACGATTTTGACTAGGTTATGCTAACTTTTTGTAGTGGAAGGTTTTTATTGTGACAGAAGTACTGGAAAACACGCTTGGGCACATAGCAGTGATGGAAGATGATGATATCCATTACTTAGTCATCACCAAAATACTTGGCAAAACCTACCAATTACAACGTAGTTGGAGCGCAAATGCTTGCTTAGAGCTGAGTCAAAAGGAATTACCAGCGCTTTTTATCTTAAAATCGGAAGCGCCAGGTTTGAGCGGTATTGAATTGTGCAAACTCTTGAAAGCACAGCTAGAGACTAAAGACATTCCAGTGATTTTTATCACAGCGCATAGCGATGAAAATTTCCTCTCCCAATGTTGGCAAGCCGGTGCCAGTGATGTAATTCGCAGGCCAGCTAATCCAGTTGATTTGGCTGCCCGCGTGAAAGTGCAGTTAATGCAAATTCAAAAAATTCGCACTTTGACCAGCAATTTGATGATAGATCCGCAAACGGGTGTGTTTAGCAAACAGTATTTGCTTGAAGAAATGAAAGCCAAGCTACGCGAAAGTCGTCGCGGAAAAACGGCGTTGGGACTGTTAATGGTCGATATTGATTACTTTAGCGTGTATAACCAAGTATATGGCGACTTACAGGGCGACCGGTGCTTGGCTCAAGTTGCCGAAGCAATTAGCAGCAGCTTGTTTCGCGGTGGCGATAGTGTTGCCAGAGTAGGTGGTGAAGAGTTTATTTGCATCGTTCCGGGAGCCGACGAAAACGGCATGGCAGTGATAGCAGCCCGTATTCAGCAAGCGATCAGCGGGCTTAAGCTACAATTTAAAGAGGCTGAAACGGGTTTAGTTTCGGTCAGTATTGGTGGATACTGCGAACCCGTGGTGACCAATACCCAACTCACACATTGGATTGAGGCGGTGCAAGGTGCGCTGCATAAAGCTAAAATTACAGGTAAAAACTGTTACGCCATCAGCACGGCGAAGGATATTTCGGAGTAAATATGACAAGTAAGCTTAAATTGCAGCTGAGTAAATTGGTTTTGATAGTTGCTGTTGTGGTGCTGCTGGTGTCAATTTGGGGTTCTATTGTCTACTTCGAAGATAAAGTACACGGCGAAGTTGAGCAACAAATTGTTAGTGAGTTACGTCAAGACGCTGAAGACATGGAGCGTCATTTTGATGCTTACTTTCAAGAAAAAATAGGTTTTATTAGCTTCTTAAAAGAAACGCCGCCGATGCTCGGGATAGCTCGTTCTTTGCAAAATAATGGTAAGGATCCACGCGATGGCGCGCCTATCGAAGTTTGGAAAGAGCGCATTGCGACCATATTCGGATCGCTGCAATACACCTACGACGACATTCTACAATTGCGTATTATTCTTACTGATGGACAAGAGTTTGTGCGGGTAGACCGAAAAGCTGGCAAGGTAGCGCGTTTGAGCGACCAAAAGCTGCAAAATAAAGCGCATCGTGACTATGTTAGTGAAACCTTGAAACTCAATGAAGGCGAGTTTTTTACCTCAAATATCTCTTTGAATGTTGAACATGGCCGTGTAGAAATTCCGCTCAATCCTGTAGTGCGTTTTGCGTCTCCTCTTTACGATACAGAAAATAACTTGTATGCCATATTAGTGTTAAACGCCAGTGCCAAGAGCTTACTTGCAGGCATGGCAAGCGACAAAATTGAGCATATTTTAGTAGATGAGCAAGGTCGCTATATATGGTCAGCCGATAATAGTAAACAATTTGGTGCCGACTACGGAATTGAAGACAATTTTACCCGTGACTACGAAGTAAAAAGCTCTGATTTAACAGGAATTTGGCAAATAAAAGAAACGAATTCAGAACTCGTCAGTTTAGGCGTTCGTAAAGTGATTAATCAGGACTTTGCGACTGGTGGACGTAAAATGGAATTGTTTACCAACGTGCCTGCGACCCGATATGACAATTTACTCAATGAACGCCGTCGTTCAAGTTATTTTCTGCTTGGCACAGTGTCGCTGGTGTTTTTGGTATTCATGATAGGGATGATAGTATTTTTCAAAAATCGGGAGAAATACCAAGGGGATAAGGCTGTATTTGAATCCATTATCAATGGTTCTGATGACCCGATCATCAGTTTTGATAAAGAGCTGAACGTCACCACTTTTAATAGCGCATCTTTGCTTTTGTTCCCAGATTTAAAGCGTATGTTGCTTGGCGGTCACGCCTCAGCAGTCGGTAAGTTGCCATTCAATGAGCTTGCAGGCGCCAGTGAAAAATTGAAACGCGAGGGTGACGCGTTGCCGATTGGGGCCCGGGAATTTAATGCAGGCGGTGTAGCGCGTTTTATTAGTTTTAAGGTCGGTTGTATTGCCGGGGTGTCAGGAAAGATTATTGGATACACCTTGTTTGGTAACGATATAACCCAAGAAAAGTTGGTTGAGCAAGATATTAAGCGGATCAATGAAAGCCTTGAGAAGCAGGTTGCAGATCGTACCCGCGAACTACAAAAAGAAAAAGAGAAAGCCGAGAAAGCCTCAGCGGTAAAAAGCGCATTTATCTCTACCATCAGCCATGAAATGCGTACACCGTTGAACGGTATTCTGGGCACCCTCAATCTGATCCGCCGTGAACCACTTAGCGACAAACAACTGACTTACTTGGAAATGACGGAAACCAGCTCGTCTACGCTAGCATCACTTATCAACGATATTCTCGATTTGTCAAAAATTGAAGCAGGTAAGTTGGAAGTCGAACATGAGCCGTTTAATCCGTTGTCTGTGATTGAACATGTGGTGACATCCATTTCTATCCGCGCGTTTGAGAAGCAACTGGCACTGACTATGGATGTGGTTGACGTTGAGTATGTTGAGTTAGTCGGTGATGCTGGGCGAATTAAACAAATTGTTTATAACCTCCTGAGCAACGCCATTAAGTTTACCAGTAGTGGTAGTGTCAGTGTACGAGGCTGGACAGAAGAACATAGGGACAAAGTGCTGTTCCATGTTGAAGTCACAGATACGGGGATTGGGATTGACCCTAGCAATCACCACAAAATTTTCCAAGCATTTAGTCAAGAAAGTGCCACCACAGGAACAGAATTTGGTGGGACTGGACTTGGTTTGTCGATATGCCGGCAACTATGTGAATTGATGGGCGGCAGTATTGATTTTACTTCGAACAAAGGCCAAGGTAGTTCATTTAGCTTTAGCTTGCCGTTTACTATTGCAACCGCCGTAGCCCGCAGTAAAGAGCGAGTGTTGGCGGGCAAGCGCTTTAAGCTGTTGCTAGCTGGCGATATGAATGAGACGGTATTAACTCGCATCGTGAATAAATTTGGCGGCGCTGTGGTTGATGGTCAAGCGGACTATATCGTTATTGACTCGCAAAGCTCAGCGCTTACGGCACTCCTTGGCAGTGAAGATTACCAGCGCACTGTCGTGCTCTACAACAGTTGCGATGATGTCAATTTGCCCGCAGGTTTTCTGGCCAAAGTGGCAAAACCGGTTCGCCTAGCGGGCATTTTAGATTTGTTTGACCGTGGTAAATTACTAAAAAGCGAGCGACAACTACTGTCGCGCTTGCAGCAAAACCAATCTAGCTATGATCTCAGTGGTAATTTAGTGGTAGTGGTTGACGATAACTCAATCAACTTAGAAGTGGCTAAAGGGATTTTGCAAAGTGCCAATATTAGCGTGATCACTTGTAGTTCAGGGCATCATGCGCTGAAGGTGTTAGCAGATTTAGAAAAACAGCAAGTGAGTGTATGTTGCGTGCTGATGGACTGTAATATGCCAGTGATGGATGGCTACCAATGTACACGGATGATCCGTGAAGGCAAGGGTGGTGAAATCAACAAAAAGGTACCTGTTGTCGCGATGACGGCAAGCGCCATGTCGGGTGAACGTGAACGTTGCCTCGGTGCGGGTATGGATGATTATGTCACCAAACCTGTTGATTCAACTAAGTTATTTGGTGTGTTGCAACGATATGCCACAGTAACTAGAAGCGCCAAAGGGATAAAAGCTGGCAAAGCTGCTCCTGTTGTAGCTGACGCTAATAGCCAAGAAAGCGCAGAACCAGTAGTGGCCTTAGTGCCCAGCGACCCAGTGTTGATGAAAGCGGTAAATAGCGTAAAAAATACTAAGGAACAGGCTGATAGCACAAAAATCAATTTTGATGTGCGAAACTTACCTCAAAGTGAAGTGTTAGATGCACCAACTGCAGTGAATCGTCTTCTTGGCGATGTAGATTTATACACTAAAATTTGCGTACTCTTTACTGATCAAGCCGAAGCGCGGATCTTAAGTTTGAAAGAAAAAGCCAAAGCTCGAGATGACAAAGCTGTCCGCCAAATAAGCCATGCGCTACGCGGTCAGTCTGGTGATATTGGGGCCGGTGCCTTTCATAAACTGATGGCTGACATTGAGCAGCATGCGATTGATGAGCAAGCAGACGAATACAATAAGCTAGTTAACAAAGTGGATGCTGAATATGGAAAACTCAAAAAGGTGCTGGGTTTAGAATAGCGCACAATTTCATCATTGACCTCTTTCTAGCTACGCTAGTGCGCCTAGCTGACTGGTGTTGCTATGACGTAACTGTTACAGTTCAACTACCTTCAGGACGACAAACTTGAGTGGAGTAATGCAACTAAGTGCGGCTATTTTCGATATGGATGGTGTGCTGATTAATTCAGAACCGTTTTGGCAACAAGCTGAATATAATGTATTTAGTAAGCTGGGTGTCACTGTGAGCCCGCAACTTGCAGCCCATACTGCAACCATGACGACTTCAGAAGTCAGCCAATTTTGGTATGCTCAGCAACCTTGGTCTGGTACGACGTTAGAGCAGGCTGAGCAGGCCGTTATTGCCCAAGTAGTAGCATTAGTTGCAACGCATGGCAAAGCGTTGAACGGAGTAGAAGCAACACTCAAATTGCTAACCGCGCAGAAGGTGAAAATTGGTTTGGCGACCAATGCACCCGCTGTGGTTATGAACGCAGTACTCGATAGCTTGCAAATTCGCCACTTTTTCCACGCTGTAACCTCAGCCGATGAGGTCACCAAAGGCAAACCCGCACCAGATGTATATCACTTTACTTTGCAAAAATTGCAAGCGGATAGCCGCACTACCATAGCTTTTGAAGACTCAATTACGGGTTTACGTGCCGCCAAAGCGGCTGCGCTCACCGCTATTGCTGTGCCTCCTGCAGACGTAGATACTCATCGCTATCGTGAAGTCGCTGACTACACCTTAGATAGTTTGCAGCAATTTAATTTGGCACTGGCAAATGCGTTACTGAGAGCCTAGCACGAACAACAGCGTTACTCGACCTAACTGCGCCTTGCTAGTATGAAAAATGTGCTAACCTTTAAAGACTTATCCTGCAATAAGGGAAGCGCTCTAACATGCGCAATAGCCATTCTCTCGCCCTCGCTGCTACTATCTTGGCCACCAGCTCTGGCGCGCTCGCCAATGCAAATGAATTGGCCGAACTCAAGGCGCAGTTGCAGGCGTTGCAAAAACGCATCAGTCAGCTAGAACAACAAGCCACGCAACAAGCCGAAACGCCGTCACAACTGAACGCCAACGCAATAAAAGTAGGTGGGGCAGTACGGACCAATTTCAGCTCTACCTCTTATGATGACGACAGCAAAAATCGTGGCGGTGACTTTGATTTTGATATGTTTCGCATTGATTTTTCGGGTAAAGTTGGTGATATCGGGTTAAACGCTGAACTGCGCGTATTTGACTATATGACGGCAATAAAGTTTGCCTACCTCAGTTATGACATTAACCGCGATTGGCAAGCCCAACTTGGCTTGACCAAAGTACCATTTGGCAATTGGCCTTATAACTCTCACAGCTATTTTTTTAGCACCAATTACTACCTCGGCTTAGAAGACGACCACGACCTAGGGATCTTGTTTAAGCGCCAATTACGCGACAATTGGCAACTCGACCTCGGCTTTTTCAAAAATGATGAGCTAGGTGGTGTGGATGGTTATGTCGAAGACCGTACGCATCGTTATTCCTACGATATTGTGGGTTTGCGCGCGCAAAGTGAAGGGATCTACGCCACACCTAGCCAAGCGGTGGGGGAATACAATACTTTTGCAGGTCGTATCGCGTACGTATTACCGCATAAAGGCGGGCAAAGTGAGTGGGGGCTCTCTGCACTTGCTGGTGGATTGCATGATGGCACCACGCGAGTCGGCGATTACAGCGCTTGGGCGGTACATTTTAATGGCAATTATGGGCCGTGGAATGTGCAATTGCAGCATGGCAAGTACGACTACGATGTGACGGATGTGGCACAAGTCGCTGTGGGTGCGTATGCGTTTTATGACTCGATTGCAGCCGCGGCGAGCATGTCTAGTTTCAATGTAGCTTATGCTATGAAAGTTAATTGGGGCCCAGTTCAGCATGTGCAGTTTTACAATGATTTCGGCATGGTTTACAGCAAGTCTGATGGCAGCGCGGATACGTGGATGAACGTGACTGGTATGTCATTTGGCGCTGGTGCGTTTTTTTCTTACTTTGATATTGTACATGCGAAAAATCAGCCATTTATTGGTGGCTCAATCGCTGGCGATAGCGACGATACCGAACGGCGCTATAACCTCAATTTTGGCTATTATTTCTAAACTCGGTTTGCAAAAAAGCCTGCGATACTCACTAAGGTTAATGAGAACTGAAGAGGTTAGCCTAGTTGAATTGTTTTGTCGCAACTTACGCACCGCAATATCAGCCAAGCAAAAAAGTTTCTACTTGGCTGGTGTTGAATGCCTAATTTAGCTCGTAAAGATCAAACTGCGGTGAGCTGCAACGCCAGCAATAGCACCAGAGGCAATAGCCAAGGTGGCGCTTTGCATGGGGTTGGATAAATCACCTGCGACAAACACCCCAGCTAACGAGCTTTCTTTTAGCGCATCAACCCGCACAATGTCGCCATGTGGCGTCGTTTCTAGTTCAAGCGCTAGCATCTCGATTAAAGGATGTGGTAAAACAATTTTGGGTGCAACAAACAAGCCTTGTAGCGGCAGCGAGCGGCCATCTTCCAATATCACGGCCGAGAGTTGCTGTGCATCACCCTTAAGCGCCACAATAGGTGAGGTTTCAATCCTTACACCCCGTTGCTCTAGGGCGTTGAGCTCGGTGTCTGAAGGGGTAAACTGACCTTGCGTAAACAAAGTCGTCGGTCCCCAATCCGGTAGCATCATTGCCTGATGGAGCGAAAACTCATTGCTTGCCAAGACTCCCAGTGCTTGATCTCTGAGTTCATAGCCATGGCAATAAGGGCAATGCGCGACGGATTTTCCCCAGTAGCGTTCAATGTCTGCAATGTCCGGCAGTTGATCTTGAATGCCCATGGCTAAGATCAGTTTTTTACAGCGGATGCTGACGCCTTGCTCGGTAAGTACAGCGAAACCATCACGCGTTTGCTCAACTCCTATGGCCGATGTTTGCTGCAGCGAAAAGGTCGGATATTGCCTTAGCTGTAAAAGTGCTTGTTCACGAATTTGTTGTGGGGTTTTGCCATCTAAACCAAATACTCCGTGCGAAGCCTCTGCAAAGCGATTGCGTGGGCGGTTTGCATCTATCACCACCACTTGGCGTTGTGCTCGGGCTAATTGTAAAGCAGCAGCAAAGCCGGCAAAACTACCACCAATAATTACGACATCTGCGTTCATCATTTACCTCGTTAAGTTAAGTAACTTTTGTTGTTACATTAATTTTATTGTTACATTAAAAGAATGCCGAGATCAATACATGTAACTTTAAAAGTTTCGTGATATGCTGCGTGAAACAATCACAGGTGAATTATGAGAAAAGACAGCCGCCTTTCGAGGGTGTTACACATTTTGGTGCATTTAGATGCGTTTGCGACCCAGCTTACCTCAGACACTATGGCTCAAATGCTTGGCACGAATCCCGTGGTGGTGCGCCGCACTATGGCCCTGTTGCGCGAGCGGGGCTATGTCACCTCAAGCAAAGGGCACGCAGGGGGCTGGGCACTGGCTAAACCGCTTAGCGAGATCACTTTGTTGGAGATCCATCAAGCCTTAGGGGACAGCTCAGTGTTTACCATTGGCCTTACCGACGAACACACCGAATGCCCAATCGAAATGGCCGTTAATGAGGCGCTGAAAGATGTGATGGCTGAAGCAGAGGCACTGATGCTAAAACGGTTTGGTGAGTTAACATTGGACAAATTGGCGTTTACAAAAACGCCCTAAATCATTTCAGTATTCGATTATCAAGGAACAATGACGATGGCAATAAAAAACGTGGTATTTGATGTAGGTAATGTGTTGGTGCGCTGGTCGCCGGAGGAAATTACCCGCTTAACGTTTGGTGAAGTCGACGAGCTGCAAGCACTGGCGAAAAGTCTGTTTCATGGCGAGATATGGCTTGATTTGAACAAAGGTCTGATGACCGAGCACGAGGCCAAGCAAAGGTATCAACAACAGCATGCTTTGAGCGATGCAATGGTTGAACGTTTATTCTTGAATATCAAACACACTCTAACCATGCTAGAAGGCTCGCAACGCTTGCTTGAACGACTCAAAGCCGCAGGTTATGGCGTCTATGCACTTACTGACAATGTGTTGGAAATTGTCGAGTATCTGAAAACAACTCACGATTTTTGGCCGTTGTTCGATGGTGCGATTGTTTCTGCCGAGGAAGGGGTATTAAAACCTATGCCCGAGATCTATCAAGCACTATTGCAACGCTTTGATTTACGTGGCGAAGAAACCGTATTTTTAGATGATATGCCACGTAATGTCGAAGGTGCGATTGCGCTAGGTATACATGCGATTCAGTTTGAAGATGCGGTGCAAGGGGAGCACAGCCTAAAGCAATTAGGCTTGCAGTTTTAGCTTTTAGCTACTTGTTTTATATCAATAAAAAGAGTGTTTTAAGCGTTTAAAAACAAGGCTTAAGGCGGCGTAAAGCCATGAGTGTAACTGCCAAATTAGCAAGGTTGACAATTTCTACTTGCACATCTGCGACATTTGTCGCACTATGTGAAAGTTGAATTAATTGCAATGGGTTAAGAATGGCAATGACAGAACCAGAACTGGCAATATTAAAATTATTGTGGCGCGCGCAACCGCAGTCTGCGCGGGATTTGCATGAAGCACTCACAGCACAATTTGCATGGGGCTATTCATCAACCCGTAAAACCCTTGAACGCATGTGTGAAAAAGGCTTACTGATAGCCACTGCGGACGGCAATAAAAATTACTATCGCACTGAACTTGATAAAGTGGCAACGTTAGCAAAAACCGCACAGACCTTTTTTAAACAAGTGTTGGAAATGGATGGGCCTTTGCCTGTCGCGCTATTCTCAGACAGTAAGTTACTCAGCGAAGCGGATCTGGCACAAATGGAAGCGTTAGTTGCAGAGCTTAGCAAGGAACCTCGTCGTGACTAACGGAGTTGTTGCGATTACCTGCTTTACGCTGTTTGGTTGCTTGCTATACGCCGTACTTTGCCTGCTGACACGTTGCAATGCTCGTTTGGGCACGCGAGGTTGTCAGTTGTTATTGCTTGTCAGTCTTACGACTTTTGCATTGCCATTTATTATGTTCGATACGCGGCATGAACTACCGCAATTACCCGAAGCTCATGCACTATCACTCAAACCGACCACAAATCTTGCCGATATCACTCCTGCGCAGCTTTCATACACTTTGCTAGATGCTTTGCCATGGTTATTAGCGCTGATTGCGGCGCTGAGGGTTATAAAATTACTGCGCGAAATGCGCCGTTTTGACGCGGCATTGGCTGAGGCACTGCGCTGGCACCCAACTTCGCGACAGAAGGAGGTTGAGGTAAACGTTTACGTCAGCGATAAAATTCCGAGCGCTTTAGTGTTTGGTGTGCTTAAGCCGAAAATTTACTTGCCCGCTTATATAACGCAGTTGTCTAGCGCGCAGCAGCAAATTTTGCTGTGCCACGAGCAAACGCATATTGCACACGGCGACTCGCGCTGGTTGATGGCCTTTGCCCTAGCTAAAAGCTGTTTTTGGTTTAATCCTTTATACGCCTTGCTATGGCGTGAATATCGCGAGGCGATGGAGCTGCGCTGCGATGCAAACACAGTTAAACAGTTGGCCGTAATGACAGGTAAATCAATGCGTGAGCAAGCCACTGAGTACGCGCAAACCTTGCTGCAGTGTTTCAAGTTTAACCAAAATAAGTCGTCTCCTTCATTACAAGCTTATGCTCATACCTGCGCTATAGCCGCGCAGCAAAGTGCAAGCATTCACGCGCGGCGCTTTCGCGCTATTTTGACACCTACATCGCCAAAACCCACGCGTCGGTTTGCCATGGCCGCAGGGTTTGCAGGGATGCTTGTTAGCGCAGCAGCAGTGAGTCAGCCAGTGACAGATTGGGCAATCTTGGCGCTATCGGCAAAGCACTGGCAAGCACCACTTGAGCGCTTGTCGCTTAGTTCAGGTTTTGCGACCACCTCACCTTTTCGCGAGGGCCGACGCCACAGTGGCGCTGATTTCGTCGCCCCAACAGGCACGCCTGTGTATGCAGTACGCTTTGGCAAAGTCCTAATAGCTGATGACAGCAGTTACCCTGCCAATTATGGCAAAGTTGTAGTTATTGAACATGGTGACGGCTACCGTTCATTGTACGCACATCTTGATGAGATTAATGTCAGCCCCGGAACCTACTTACAGGCTGGCCAAATACTGGGCACTGTGGGCGCTACAGGGCGCGTCACCGGGCCGCATTTACACCTTGAAGTCCACCACAATAACCTCAAGGTAGATCCTTTAACCATACTAACACGAAACTGATTATGGATAATTTACGCGTTTATTTTGGCAGCTTACAGCATGCCGAGCTGACTATTGCCTGTGTACTGGCGGTGAGCCTGTTTGGTTGTACGCCAACGGCTGAAAATACAGCTCTGATGGCACAAACACCCGCGCCGTGCAGTGTGCAGCATCAAACAACTGATGAGCCGCAACTTGATGATATGGCACCACAGTTGCCAGCTGCTGAAACAGTGCGACCGCTTACCAGCGAGCAATGGGTGCTTAAAAGCGGCCAAACCTTTAGTCACTTGTTGCAGCCATTAGCACTCAGTGAGCAAGAGCTACTTCGGCTGGCTGAGCTATTGTCACCGTATTTAGCACCGGAAAAAATGCCAGCTGGGCAAACTTTTACGGTTAAAAAGCAACAGCAAGTTATACAGTCTATCTGTACCGAGCTGAGCTTTAGCCAATATGGCTGTTTACAACCAAGCGAGCAGGGCTGGCAGCTTGAATTACAAGATTTCACGTTAACCAATGCGCAGACGGTGAAACAGTTTCGAATTGACGAAAGCCTATTTCGGGCGGCCAGCAAAGCAGATGTGCCATTGGCGGTATCTAACCAAGCTTTAATTGTACTGTCTCATTTTATTGATTTCCAACGCGATATTCGCGAAGGCGATGAAGTGACGGTAGTCTACGAAGAAACGCAGCGCAACGATGGCAGCCGCCAAAGTGGGCAGTTGCAAGCCATTACTTTTGCTGGAAAACAGCATCAATTACAGCTCTATTACTTTGATAAGCTGCAAGGGGGTGGCGCGTTTTACCACCAAGATGGTCGTTTAGCGCAAAGCTTTTTACTCAAAACACCTATCGAGGGCGCGCGTCTGTCTTCAAAATTTGGTAAGCGCCATCATCCGGTATTGGGTTATACCCGAGTGCATAAAGGGCTAGATTTTAGTGCGCCCGTTGGCACGCCGATTATGGCTGCAGGGGCTGGCAAAGTCGTACATGCAAGTAAAATGGGCAGTTTTGGCAATATGGTGAAATTGGAGCACGGTAACGGCTACACCACCTTGTACGCACACCTTAAAGGCTTTGCCAAAGGCATAAAAGTAGGCACGCAAGTTAAACAAGGGCAAGTGATTGGTTACTTGGGGAATACAGGGCTTAGTCAAGCGCGGCATTTGCATTATGAGATCCACCGCGATAATAAAGCCATTAACCCGCTGGACATGAAACGCCCAAGTCACATTAAATTGCCAGATACCCACATGGCACGGTTTGCAAAAGTGCGTAATGAGCTGAATAGCTTAAAAAAAGAAGTTAGAATCGCGGCACAGCAAAAATTACCCGAGGAATTGCAAGCAGAGTAGCTCTAGCGCAGCTGTTGCAATCCAAATCTTAGTAAGGACAACCATGTTTATAGAAGCAAAGCCACTACAAGGTCAGTATGTTAAGTTAGAATTATTAACCACAGCGCATATTGAGCCGTTAGCGGCGGCTGTGAGCGACGGCGAAAGTTGGCGTTTATGGTATGCCAGTGTGCCAACGCCTGCGAGCATGGCGCACTATGTCGAGCAGGCAATGGTTGCCGCACAGACTGGCAATATAGCGTATGCAGTACGCGATAACTGTAGCGGAGATATTGTTGGCACGACGCGTTTTTACGATGTCCAAGCCGCCCATAAGCGGGCGTGTATTGGCTACACCTGGTATGCCGATAGAGTGCGCCGCAGCGCTATTAATACTGAAAGCAAGCTTTTGCTACTTAACCATCTTTTCACCTCAAGTGGTGCCATCGCGGTTGAGTTTCGCACCCATTACTTCAACCATACGTCACGTCAAGCGATTGAACGTTTGGGCGCAAAACTCGACGGCATTTTACGTAGCCATCAAATTATGGGTGATGGCTCACTGCGTGATACGGCGGTTTATTCGATTGTCGCGGCAGAGTGGCCTGCGGTACGCAACAACCTACAAGCACGTTTGCACGCTTATACTCGGTCGTGACTTTGATGGCAGAAATGGGTGGGTTTTAACCGCAGAACTGCTGAGTAAGCTTGAGTTTAAAGCCAAGTCTAACACTCAGTGTATTAGGAAGGTTCACACCACTTTAGCGCAATGCTTGGTTGCTCAAATTGAGCCTGCTCGGATGTGATGTTCTCAATTGGTTGATAGATTTGCTGCCATGCACTGGTTAGCGCTGGCAGTGCTAAACGTTGGATATAATCTTGAATACTGGCGGCGATTTCCTCTTTGCTTAATGCTGGCATCGTTTTAACTAGCGCTGCTTGTGTTGCTGCGTCTGGTGCTACATTGGTTTCTAAATAGCGCACAATAACCTGCTGCCATTGAAAGTATTGGCTAAATAACGTGCCACCAGCCACCGCAATTTGGTTGGCTACTGATTCATGAAAACGCCCGTAATCGCGCCAATTATGGGCGAGGATCAAAGCGTTGAGCATATTCAAGCCCACTCTTGAGGCATTATGATGGTCATCCTCACGCACATGATAGTTAAACACGCTACGATAACCGTCGGCAGCGGCTTGATATTCGCCATTTTCAACCATTAGATTGGCTAAATTATTGCCTATGCTCGCTTCAACGTCCGGCGTGGCGGCTTTACTTTTGGCTTTTAATAACACTTGCTTAGCTTCGTTAAATTTACCTTGGGTGCGGTACAGCACCGCAAGATTATTGGCAATGCGAAGCTGCTGCTGGGCATCCATAACATAACGCTCGGCGCATTGGTAGGTTTGCTCGGCGAGAGTGTATTGGCCTTGCCTGCGGTAGAAAATGCCAAAGTTGCTAATGAAAATCGCGAGTTCAGGTTTAACCACACTAAACCATTCAGGTTGTTGTAAAATAACCGCAATTTGGCTTAGCGTAACGTAGTCATTATTGATAATCGCCGCTTGCATGCCCAAACGGTGAAGCTCCAATACCCCTTGTGATGCGCTGTGTGGCAAGTCTGTGGCTATCGCCTGATATGTTTGTAAAGCTGCGGCTGGGTTTTGTTGCATCTGTTGCTTTAAGTCGTTCATTGTTTTGTAAAGTGCATCTGGGCTTAGAGATAGCGCCATAAGCAACGGGATCCACATAGTTATTACTCATTTAATGCCAACCCGCTAAGCATGGCACGTAGATACCTCAGTTGCAAAACTAAGTCGGCTCTCAGTACACAAGGACAATAAGGGGTTTTGGGGATATAGCCGCGAATTCAGCTCAATTTACTTGCAATTGGTTCACTAATTCACCTTGAAAAACTAAGGTACAAACCGTATTGTCTAGAAAATAACGACAAAAATAGACAATACCATGAAACTGGTCGCCCCAAGCGTTGAGCTTGAACACGCCTATCACGCGTTCCTCGCTGACTTTATTGCACATGATCCAGAAAATGCAGGATTTTATGAGCCTCAGCAACCCTTTGCTGCTCATGTTGCAAAGCTTTTTGCAGAACAAAATCTGCCGTTAAACGACAGCACAGTGCCGTGCCATCACTTTTGGTTTTGTGACGAATTTATGCAAATCATTGGTGCGCTGCGAGTGCGTCATCATATCGATTCAGCCTATTTGAGTTTGGAAGTCGGTCATATTGGTTATGATGTCGCACCCAGCTGGCGCGGCAGAGGAGTGGGTAAACAACTCTTGGCGCAAGGCCTTGCTGCGGCAAAAACACTCGGGCTTGAGCAAGTGTTAATCATTGCAGATGAAGATAATCTTGCCTCGCGTAAAGTCATTGAAGCCAATGGTGGGCAGTTGGCGGATATTGTTTTAGGGCAACAGCAGCCTAGTTTATTGGCGCGTTATTGGTGCCAATTGTAAGGAGAGTCAATGCACAAAGTCGTTCTTATTACGGGGGCCGCGCGGGGGATAGGTGCAGCGACCGCGCAGCGATTAGCAGCGCAAGGTTATGCAGTCGCAATCAATTATCGCTCTCAAACGGCGCGAGCGCTTGCCTTGTGTGAAGAGATAACTGCCAGCGGCGGTGTGGCACTGCCATTTAAAGCCGACATTAGCGTTGAGGCCGAAGTACAAGCCTTATTTGAAGCGGTAACGGCACAATTAGGTACAGTAACGCATTTGGTTAATAACGCGGGAATTCTCGCCACTCAATGTCAATTTGCTGAGCTTGATTTGGTACGCTGGGAGCGGATTTTTGCCACCAATGTCACGGGCACCTTTCTTTGCTGCCGCGAAGCCATCAAAACCATGCCAGCGGGTGGCGCCATTGTGAATGTCTCGTCGGCTGCATCCTATACTGGCGCACCATTTGAATATGTGGATTATGCAGCATCAAAAGGGGCGGTTGATAGTTTAACTAAAGGGCTCGCGATGGAGCTTGCAGCACGGCAGATTCGCGTTAATGCAGTGCGCCCCGGTTGTATTGAGACCGAGATCCACGCTGATGGTGGTGAGCCAAATCGGGTAGCCCGAGTAGGCCAGTTATTACCGCTGCAACGTGGTGGCACCGCGGCTGAAGTAGCAGCTGCCATTACTTGGTTACTGAGCGACGAGGCCAGTTATGTGACTGGTAACTTTATTGATTTAGCAGGGGGCCGTTAACAAGGCCGCAAATTTGCACAGACTCCTCAATTTGTGCAATTTGCTTACATATTTTTTGCACATTTTGCCGTCATTGTAAGATTAAGCCAATCTCGCGGGAGCGCGCAATGACAACATTAAATTCTAAAACTCTACCTGCCGCCATAGTGCTGGCATCGCTTTCACTCACGGCACATGCTGCATTTCCACCACGACCAGTGCCACCACCGCCACCACAACCCGCACCTGAGCTAAATACGCTGGATGCATCACTGGCTAATATTATTGCCGCGCAGGGGTTAACTGGAGTAGTGGCCGCTGCGCAAACCGCACCGAAAATCACTGAGCCATTGGCTCAATTAGGCATGAAGTTGTTTTTCAGTAAGGCTTTGGGTGGAGAGAAGTCTGTGGCATGCGCCAGTTGCCATCACCCTGCATTAGGTGGCGCAGATGGGCTTTCCCTCCCTGTTGGGGTGAATGCCATTGACGCCAATGTTATTGGTCCAGGGCGCCGCGCGGTGCAAAACGAGGTGGATATTCCACGTAACTCACCCACGGTATTTAATGCCGGTCTAGCTGAGCGCGCGCTATTTTGGGATGGCCGAGTAGAGCGCATCACCCGTACCGCAGCCAATGGTGAAACGGTAACCGGAGTCAGCACACCAGATTCAGGCATTGGCCGAATTGATCCCGCAGTACCAAACGATTTGCTTGATGCTTTAGCCCGTTTCCCTGTGACATCGACAGAGGAAATGCGCGGCACGGGTTTTACCACCGCAACCAATAATCAGCAGATCCGCACGCATATCGCAGAGCGCATAGGCGACTACGGTGCGCTGCAAGGAGATTTAGACACCAATGATTGGTTAGCCGAGTTTCGCGCCGCGTATAATTCGGCCGAGCCCGCTGAAACCCTGATTACCTTTGATAGTATCGCCATGGCGTTAGGCGAATATCAACATGCCATGACCTTTGTGGATACCAACTGGCACCGCTATGTACGTGGCGACAAACAAGCATTAAGCGATGCGCAAAAACGCGGTGCAATAAGCTTCTTTACCCCAGTAAACCAAGGCGGAGCCGGTTGTGTGGCCTGTCATAGTGGTGAGCGTTTTACCAACGAAGGCTTTTTTAATTTGGCATTTCCCCAAATGGGCATTGGTAAAGGGGAAAACCATGAGGATTTAGGCCGTGGTCATTTAACCCCACAGCCTCGTGATCAATTCGCCTTTAAAGTGCCAAGCCTCATCAATGTGGCAGTGACGGCACCTTACGGTCATGCTGGGGTATATCAAAATCTCGATGAAGTGGTGCGCCACTATGTAAACCCGCCAGCAGCAGTTGATGCGTTTTTTGCTAGAGGCGGAGCGTGTAGCCTGCGCCAATTTAACCGCAGCGCGACGTGTGACAGCCTTAATACCAACTCAATGGAAAACAGCGAGCAAGCGCTCCAGCTATTAGGCCAATCACCATTTCAGCCAGCGCGGTTAAATCGCGAGCAACAACAAGATTTGGTCGCTTTTTTACAAGCATTGACCGACAATTGTGTGATGCAAACAGCGTGTTTACGTCAATTTATCCCAGCAAATACCGACAGCGATCCGGATAATTTGCGCTTAAACGCGGTAAACCGAATTGGAAATCCACTCTAATATGCCAGGCTCGATACGCACGAAATTACTAGTGATGATTTTGGTTGCAAATACCTTAGTGGTATTGGCTATCTTTATTGCCAACCAACTCGCATTTCAGCGCAGTTTTAGTCAATACGTGCAAAGTACCACAAGAGCCGATTTAGTCCCCGTTATTGAAGTCTTTGTGAAACAGCTTAAAGAGTCGGTCAATTGGAACTGGATCCGCCCCGGCACCAAAGACTTTGAGAACATAGTTAACATTTATCAACTTGGTGAAAAGCATCCGACGAAGCCGTTGGAACGTGAGCGGCCAAGGCGTCTTAACGAACAAGGACAACTTGCTGAGCAACGACCACGAGACGGGCGCCGGCCACCGCCGCCACCAGAAGACCAACCACTGCGACCTCGCGCCGCAGGCCTTGCGCCCCCGAATGATGGCGGCGATCGTAGACGTGGGACGTCAAGGTTAATGTTTAAGACGGTGCAAGGCGACCTCATCTTAGGCACGCCTAGAATGGCAACATCGGCGTTATGGATCCCCCTACACGAAGGCGATGACAACCCAGAGACCCAAGGGCAGGGGGCAATTCTAGGATACCTAGGAATAGAAAACGGCTCGCGCCTTAACGCTAAATTTGACGAGATGTTTGCCAAAGAGCAGCAGCGCCAATTTACTTACATCACTGCCATTGTGCTGGTGATAAGCTTTCTGCTGGCCATTCCAAGCAGTAAATACCTAGTTAAACCGATTTTGGCGATTCGCCGTAATGCCAAACAGCTCGCCAGTGGTAACTACGACGTCAAACTTAAGCCCAAAGGCAATGATGAAATTGGCCAATTAGCTAAAGATATCAACCGATTGGCAGATACTTTAGCGGACAATCGCAAAGCCCAGCGGCAGTGGATAGCCGATATCTCCCATGAGCTGCGCACCCCGATTGCAGTCATTCGTGCCGAGCTAGAAGGCATGATGGACGGCGTGATTGACCTTGATGTGCAAGCCATCGACTCATTACACGATGAAATGTGCCGTTTAACCCGCTTGGTTGATGACCTCCATCAGCTAACGCTTGCCGACCGTGGCGCATTGACGTACAGCATGGCGCCGATTTCCCTCACTGAAGTAGTGCGTAAAGTGTTAGATAAACATGCGGCAATGCTAGAGCAGCGCCATTTTCAGGTATTGCTACAAGCGCCCAGCGCAGGGCAAATTTATGGCGACGCTCAGCGCTTAACACAACTGTTTGATAACTTAATGCAAAATACCTTGCGTTATACCGACTCAAGTCCGGAGCAAGCAGGGCATATTGTCATTCAAATTAGTGAGCAAAATGATGAGGTGATTTTGCTTTGGCAAGACAGCGCCCCTGGGGTGGATGAGCAAAAATTACCAAAATTGTTTGAACGCCTCTATCGCGTTGACCAAGCGCGCAGCCGTGCCCACGGCGGTTCTGGGCTAGGTTTGGCAATTTGTACTAGCATTGTTTTAGCGCATCAAGGTAGCATTGACGCCTTAGCAAGTGAGCTGGGGGGATTAGCGGTAAAAATCAGCCTAGCCAAGGAATAACAGGAAAATACCGTGGCAGAACGCATTTTAGTGGTTGAGGACGAAGTTAAGCTGGCCGATATTCTCGGCAAATATTTGCAGCAATCCGGCTATGAAGTCAAAACCATCTATGATGGGGGCGAAGCATTAGCCGCTATTAGTGACTTTTCACCCGCTT
The DNA here is from genome assembly GCF_042643375.1 of Pseudoalteromonas fenneropenaei. Classification (NCBI taxonomy): domain Bacteria; kingdom Pseudomonadati; phylum Pseudomonadota; class Gammaproteobacteria; order Alteromonadales; family Pseudoalteromonadaceae; genus Pseudoalteromonas; species Pseudoalteromonas fenneropenaei. The sequence goes on along the minus strand of NZ_JBHRSD010000011.1, from coordinate 291,236 downwards.
TGGTGGTGTTAGATTTAATGCTGCCGAACCTTAATGGCATCAGCATTTGTAAGCAAGTACGGCAAACGTCCATGCTACCGATTGTGATGACAACTGCCAAAGTCGAGGAAGTAGACCGTTTACTGGGCTTAGAGCTTGGCGCTGACGACTATATTTGCAAACCTTACAGCCCAAGAGAAGTGGTGGCGCGGGTTAAAGCCATTTTACGCCGGGTTAGCGTTATGCAAAGCCCACAAACGTTGGCAAGCCAAAGCCTTACGCTTGAGGAAGAAACCCTTTTTGCTGGCTTTCATGGTCAGCGTGTGAGCCTAACCCATGTTGAGTTCCAACTGCTGTATAAACTCTGGCGCAGCCCCGGACGCATTTATAATCGCGAGCAATTAATGGATAGCATCTACGATGACGACCGTATTGTCAGCGACCGCACCATCGACAGCCATATTAAAAAAGTGCGCAAAAAATTGGCTGAAATCGCCCCTGAGAGCGAGTTTATCCATTCTATTTATGGCGTTGGTTATAAGTTTGAGCACGTTTAACTGAGCGCTATGTGCGCTACTTAGCTAAGTCTAACCATTGCCCTTGGGTTATTTTTGCTAAGTCTTGCGCGGTTAAGGCAAACACCGCGTTAGGTGTGCCTGCCGCCGCCCAAATCACCGTAAATGCCTGTAAGCTTGGGTCGAGAAACGTCCTAAGCTTAGAGGTATGCGCCACCGGCGGCACCCCGCCAATGGCGTAACCGACTTTATTGCGTACAAACGCGGCATCCGCCTTGCCTAATTGCAACCCAGTTTGTGCTGCTACTTTGGCTAAATCGACCTGATTTGCCCCCGAGGCAATAATAAGTACCGCTTCGTCAGAAACCAGATCCCGAAAAATCAGCGACTTGGCAATTTGCGCCACCTCACAGCCAAGGGTATCGGCGGCTTCTTGCGCCGAGCGAGTAGAGGCAGGCAGTTCTTGCACCTGAAACGGCGTGTCAAACTGTGCCAAATGAGCTTGTACTTTGGCGCTGGAGGCTTTTAACGGTTCGCTCATTGCAATGTCCTTAACGATGAAATTATCTTCTATCCTACATGGATTGGACAAAATTCAGCAAGTAACTCATCTTTAAAGGCAAATAACCAAGAGGAGAACACCATGTCGTATGTCGATGGTTACGTATTAGCGGTAAAAACCGCCAAAAAAGAAGACTACCGCCAAATGGCCGAAGCCGTTGCCGTGATTTTTAAAGAAAACGGCGCCCTTGCAGTGGTGGAAACATGGGGTGAAGACGTACCCGAAGGCAAACTCACCTCATTCCCCATGGCGGTAAAATGCGAAGCAGATGAAACCGTGGTGTTTTCTTGGGTGGTCTGGCCAACAAAGCAAGTCCGTGACGATGGCATGAAAGCCTCCATGGCCGACCCCCGTATCGCCAACTGGGATATCAGCACTATGCCATTCGACGGCAAGCGGATGATCTTTGGCGGTTTTGAGACATTGGTAGAGGTTTAGTTTGAAACTTAGCAATAATCGCAAACGGTGAGTGATGCGTTGGTTTTAATTTTTGGTTGAGAGCGAAGAGCAGATGCTAGAATTGGTCATTTTTGTCCCAATGTAAGGTCACAATCTGAATGTAAAGCACTGTAATAGCAATTAGTTAGGATAAATGGTAACAATATACTATGTATGAAAACGAAGCGACTTAGGGGCAAAAAACGACTAAGTCGCTCGTTAATTAATATTTTTAGTGTCCACAAGGAGTTTTCGTGCAAGTCAGCAAATCACTATCTGCTTTACATGAGTTTTTAAAGAAAAAAGAAAGTTCTGGTCAAAATTTCGACTTAGAGCAAATTTTAAACGCAACAGGATGGAAAATTGCGACTTTCAAGACTTATTGGAATAAAGGCCAACTTGCTGATTTTATAAGTGAAGTTGCAAAGAATGTTTATGAAGCATCAAATTGTACAGAGATTTCAGAAGTTGAGTTTGCAAAATTATTATCTCAAAGCAAGCATCGGCGAGGCTTGGGGCACAATTGTAAATCAAAATTAGCAAAGGCACTTTTAGGTAAATCCAAAGATAATATGCTTCTAGCTCTCGAATTATATAATCGGCCTTCGTTAGAAAATAGAATGGATGCTTTTGTAATGTGCTTCTGTACGGCATGGGAGCAATTTTTAAAAGCTGTTCTCATTGAAAGAGATGGTGAAACAAGCATTTTCCGTAAATCAAGCAAGAAAGGATTGAAAGAAACAATTTCGTTACGTGAAGCTCTTGAAAAACTATACCCTCAACAATCAAATGTGCGTAAAAATATAGAACAAATTGCATTTTTACGTGATCAAGCTGTGCATCTTTTGATGCCAGAAATTCAAGGCATTATGTCGAGAGTCTTCCAGTCAGGAGTTCTAAATTTCACTTCGAAATTTGAAGAGTTTACTGAAATATCATTTTTAAATAGTAGCCATGCTGGAATGATATCACTTGTCGGAGAGTTTAAATCGCCACCAGTTTCGATTATGAAATCAACTTATGGTGATATAGCCAATGATATTCTTGATTTGGCATCATCAGTTAAGCAAGATGTAGAAACTAGTGATAATATCGAATTTGCAATACCACTAAACGTAAAACTTGTTTTTGCTACTGATACTGAAGATGGAACAACTATTACTATTGCTAGAGCTGATGAAGGTATGGAAGGCCTCAAAAAGGCATTAGTCATTGAAAAGCCAGTTGATAGGTCTAAATCACATCCTTTGTTACGAAAAGATGCTATCAATGAAATTAACGGTAAATTGCACGATCGTTATGAACTAGCTAAGTTAGCTAAACACCTTGTTAAAGTGTGTGGAAATTCTGGCAAGCCAATTATAAACCCTAATTGTTTTGATGCCGTTGTAACGAAAAATAAATGGAAGCTTTCCGATAATCAGTACCATTATAAAAATAAAAACCCAGAAATTCATTATTATTCAAACGGTTTAGTCGAGGAATTCGTGAAGAAAGTTATGGAGCATGAGGATTACCTTAAAACAACTAAACAATGGCACAATAGCAAAAAGTGAATATTAACTTATCAATGTGGTCAGAGTAATTGATTTTTATGGTTTTTACTTCTAAACCATTTTTACCTAGTTACTCAACCCCACAAGATTGCGAAACCCCACCACTTATTTGCAGTGTATTTGGCGTTTATTGCATAACTCGGAGCTACCTTTACCGCTTAAGATGACCTAAAGCGGGTTCTCGACTACTATGAAAAGTAGACCGTTGCAGCTTAGGCCTTAAGCTGCCGCCGAGAATTGTTTAAAGAGACCGTATTTGCCGCGTATGGATAAAATAGTGAGCTTTATCTTTGTTGTGACTTTTGCACTTTTTGCGGTTTTAGTGCGAGCCACGCCAGCACCTGATACGGCTCGCTCTGCCAGCGATATGCTGCGTGAGGCGGAGGACTACATTAACGTTGAGCCATCACGTTCTTTTGACTTACTCCATCAAGCGGTTGATTTATCTACCCTGCAAAGCTCGCAGCAGATCCGCTGGTATTTAGCGCGGATGCGCGCTGCGGTTGCGACCAACAAACTTAGTGAAGTCGATAAAGACATTGTGCGGCTTTTTACGTTTAAAGCGGAAGAGTATTTTTTGCAAAACGCTGGTGAAGCGTTTCGTATAACCGGGGTAATTTTACGTAAGTTAGGCTATTGGCAACAGGCGCAGCAAAGCTTTGCGTGTGCACTACAGTTTACCACTACGCCCAATGAGCGGATGGGGCTTTTGATTAATAAAGCTATTTTAGAGCGCCATTTAGATAACGACGCTCAAGCTCGCAGGCATTATCAAGAGGCCGAAAAGATAGCCGAGGAGCTCAAAATTGAACGGGCAATTGCGGTTATCAACAATAATTTAGGCACTTTGGAATTAGACCAAGGCCATATTGAACAAGCAGAAGCCTATTATCGCAAAGCGTTGGTGGGCTTCCAATTTAGCGCTAAGCGCACTGGCAATATTACTGCTGGAACCAATTTACTGCTGATTTTTGTGATAAAAAACGAGGTGCTTAACTTTCAGCGCTTGTTCGACCCAATTAATACCTATGTTGAAAACTTCCCAGACGAATCTAAAAAAGCCTTGATGCAATGGTTGATTGCAGCCGACCAAGTCAACCGTGGCGAGGCGCTGGATGACGCCAGCAAACAACAGCTGCAACAAGCTTTTACTCGGCTTGAGAGCGTAAAACTGCAAGGTTTAATACAAACTTATCTTGCCCCAAAGCTTGGCCTGAGTGTGACACCCGCAAAAAAACCACCCGAACGTAATCTACCTGAGTTGCCTTGGTTTGCAAATCTTGCCGATTGTTTTAAAGTTGCAGAACAATTTAAATAAATCAGCTAGTTACCAATTAATTTACGGCAGTAAAAGTGTGTTTTTACAAAAATGTTTCAATTTTTAGCCAACTTCTTTAAACTAAAACCCGTTTGGAGGTTGGCAATGGTTTGCAAGGCTGTGTCGCAATTGCCAAATAAGGATAACTATAAATAGCCTGAAAAGCTTAGGCGCATTAGAAATCACGAGCAGTGGCTCGAATCTATCCAAACCATTTGAAGTTGGAGGTGGGTGGCAAGTGAGCGAACTTAGCCAACACCGCCGAGCTTTAAGTTGGCAGGGTAGGTACTCAGTTTAAAGGAATTAAACGTCATGCTTGCAACTTCACCGGGCGCTTTTACGCCTATTGACGACTTTGCGTTACCACAAAATAAGCCGCAAAGTACGCAGCCCAGTAAAAAACAACTGCTGCAAAGCCAGCCCAATACTGCCGCACATTGGTCACGTATTCCTGCGGCGGTTAAATCTCGTTATTCGGCCTCTGAGTGGGTGATTATCGCGCGCGAAGACGCCGAATTGTTTCGCTACGACACCCGCAGCCAAATTTGGTATCGCCAAAAAGGCCAATGGGTGCGCGGTAGTTTTAAACACTATCAACAGCATAAAGAGTCGTTGCTGTTTGTACCTAGGGTGTCGCTCACCACCAATAAAGTCTCTACCTTGAGTGGTGAATTAGCGCCAGCCACGGGGCGACTGAGTGCGCAAATGCGCGCCGCTCGGCCCATAGATTACAGTGCGCCACCTGCGTTACCGAAAGTGAGCTTAGATGAGTTTGGCAAAGATGATACTGTGGTGCTAGAAGATAACGCCTTTACCTATCGGCGTTATCAAAACCATGAAGTACAAAGCGGCGAAACCCCGCAAAGCATTGCACTAAAATATACCGGCTTTAGTGACGCCAGCAGCATTAAACGCAGCGACAACCGCTGGATAACATCGGACAACCCGTTGCAAGTGGGGGAAACAGTGCAAGTCCCCGCTGGGTTTGATGTGATTATCAAAGGGGCTGCAAGCAATAGCGAAGAAGTTACCCTCAACTGGCAAGGGCCAGAGTCCGGCACAAAGTTTTTATCCATTGCGAAAGCGCCGGTCGACTTTAATCGTCATTGGCAAACTCAGCTGTCATTACCCGCAGGGCAATATCAACTAACCGCCAGCGCAGGGAGTGCCACTGCCACTCAAACTCTGATTGTTAAGTCGTTACATACCTTACAAATCGGTTTGTTTTTCGACGGCACTGGCAATAATTATTTTGTGGATAAACAATCCCCCGATGATGATTTTGAACCCACCAATATCGCTAAGCTGTATGAGTTGTATCCTGAGTCCATAAATAACAATATTCGTCGAGCTTATATCAAAGGGATAGGCACGCGAGATACTAAGTTACAGCTCGACAATGGCGACCTGTTAACGGACGCAGATTACAGCAAATTAGAAATGGCTTTTGGTATTGGTATTGAAGATAAAATCCATATTGCTTTTGACTGGTGCAATAGATTTATTAAAGACATAGAGACAAAGCTTGGCAATCCTTTTGAACAGTGGAAGGTAGCGCTGGATATTTATGGTTTTAGCCGTGGTGCAGCAACGGCACGCGCTTTTGTTAACCGTTTACATAGGCTGAGGCAAGGCAAAGGGAATGATGCCGCAAAATACCCCAATGTTGGCCACACTGCGGCCAGAATGGAGGTGCGCTTTTTAGGCTTGTTTGATACCGTAGCCTCAATTGGCCTTAAGAATCAATTGAATGGCGGGCATAATCTTCATTTACACGCCAAAGCCAGTAAATTTGTTTATCACTTAACTGCCTTGCATGAGTTTCGTTACCACTTTCCCCTTACTAGCATTTTGCATAACCCAAAGGACAGTAGCAGTACCCCAGCGCCACATTTTCATGAGCGCTATTTGGTCGGTGCCCATTCCGATATTGGCGGTGGCTATGGCCCTAACACCATCAAACGTGAAATCCATCTCGCTACCAAACGAGTTAGTTGGCAACATAATGACGAGCGAAGTACGCAACGGGCCCAAGATAAAATTGCAAGCTGGTTTGAAGTGGTTAAAACCAAATATCAAGCCTATGGTGGCGAGCTTATCTTAAAAAAAGGACGAGAGCGCCAACAAACCTCAGGAGCCAATCACGACCGAGCGGTGGTTTACCGCGTTATTTGGCAACGTTATGTGGAAAATAGCTTAGCCCATATCGCACTACATAAAATGTACGAAATGGCATTACAACGTAAAGTGCCATTTAAGCCATTAGTCACATTACGTGATCTTGAACTGAAGTACCTTATCCCCGCTGAGTTACAAGGTTTGGCAAAAGGCGCGGCTAGCCAACAGGAATTACATACTATTTTTGTGCGCTATGTACATCACTCCCATCAATTTGTGGAACCGAATGGCGGGTTAATCAACGCTAACACCCCTCAAAAGTCGATTTTAAAGCCTTTCCAAGGTGAGCGGGATAAATACCCCAATCAAAGTAATAAAGGAGATGCCAGTTGAATACCCTATACAAGATTAGCCTGATTATTTTATCCCTGACTTTACTCACCGCCTGTGCACGCAAAGTGAACTATCAGTTTGGCTATAGCGGGGAAGATGATGAACGTTATACCTTAGTTAAAGCCCAATTCGATAATACCGGCACACCAGGTGGGTCTCTCGCATGTTGTATCGGTGATGGCGGCAGCGGTGCCTCTATGTTCCCTGACCGTTACCCCAAAACCGGCTATTTTGAATGGTTTGATACCAAAGAAGGACATTATTATCGCGCTGCACTGACTTACCCTAAAAACTTGCAAGCCATCGCTGAGGGTTTATCAGATGTGGTGTATTCTTCAAATAAACCCTCATCCGCGTTTTTAATCCTCATTACCAGTTTTACCAATGATAAACAGGTGATTAGTTTTATGGCAAACGACCCATTTGGTCGTGACCATATTCAGCGTGAAATCGTTGAAGTCGCCCGCGCTCAAGGAGAACGCTTTATCCCTGAATTTGCTGTAGCAAACTGTACTTATGGTGAAAGAAGTGAGGCATTACATCGCTTTTGTAATAACGTCCCAGAAGAAATCGCAGCGTATCGCGCTAAGTTAAAAGCCGAAGGTAAAACAAACCCGCAATAACCACTCCGTGCGATAAAAAAGGTATTGCGCGATATAAAATCGCGCCCACAATAATTTTTTTACACCCCGCTGCTTTTAAATTGAAAAACTTACCTGTGATTTGAATCTTTCACAGTAGGCAGAAAACCGATACTAAAACTTTTTCAGGGAGTCGGGATAAATATCCCAATCAAAGTAATAAAGGAGATGTCAGTTGAACACCCGATACAAAATAAGCCTGATTATTTTATCCCTGACTTTACTCACCGCATGTGCACGTAAAGTGAACTATCAGTTTGGCTATAGCGCGGAAGAAAGTCGCCGTTACACTTTGGTTAAGGCGCAATTCGATAATACCGGCACACCGGGAGGTTCTCTAGGTTGTTGCATCGGAGATGGCGGCAGCGGTGCTTCTATGTTCCCTGACCGTTACCCCAAGACGGGCTATTTTGAATGGTTTGATACCAAAGAGGGGCATTATTATCGCGCTGCGCTGACTTACCCTAAAAACTTGCAAGCCATAGCAGAAAGGTTGCCTGATGAATATTTCGTTTCAAATAAACCGTCATCCGCGTTTTTAATCCTTATAACCAGTTTTACCAATGATAAACAGGTGATCAGCTTTATGGCGAATGCGGCCTTTGGAGATGACCATATTCGGCGTGAAATCGTTGAAGTGGCCCGAGCTCAAGGAGAACGCTTTATCCCTGAGTTTGCTGTAGCAAACTGTACTTATGGTGAAAGAAGTGAGGCATTACATCGCTTTTGTAATAACGTCCCAGAAGAAATCGCAGCGTATCGCGCTAAGTTGAAAGCCGAAGGTAAAGCAAACCCGCAATAACCTTGCTACGCGAGAAACAAGCATTGCGCGATATAAAATCGCGCCCACAATAATTTTCCTTTTTACGCTGTGGGCGGGGTTTTACACCCGGCTGGGTTGCTAGCTAATATCGCTGTGGCTACTTAACAGCTTGCTATTGAGGTTTTGCACAAAGTCAGGGCCATGTAACTTGGGGTTTAAGATTTGTAAGCATTGTTCAAGCTCTTCTAGGCTATCGCAGGTAAAGAGGTGTTCATACCATTGATGCAAGGTTAAACCGAGTGCATTGCAAAGGACTTGTTCACGTAGTCTATCCGTGTCATTGGGTTGAATTTTATCACCGTACTTTTGCAACCTAGCTTGTTGAAAAGCACGAGATAAGTGGAAAAGCCCGCTTGGTGATGGGGATTCGCTAGGAACGATATTGGCTTTACTCAGCGGTTGCTGACCTTGTGGAAAATAAAACACAAACTCAGGTTGGGCAGGGGTTTCATAGGCAAAACGAATTTGTGCGCCTGCTTCGAGCAAGTCTTTTGGCTGGGGCAGTGTAAAAGGCAAATTGAGACTACATTGCCGTAAAGTGAGGGTGTGCTGCTTATAAACTTGTATATCCGTGGTTAAACCGAGTTTGTGCTTTGGTGTGATCCCAGCGGGGACATTGATATGACCTTGCAAACAGTCTAAGTCCTTGCGCTGTATACTTAGGGCGCTGTGTTGGTCGAGGCGGAAAAACTCCCCAGCGGCTAAGTTATCGTCATCGTCGATTTGCTTTAGGAGAAATTGGGCTTTAAGGCTAATGACTTCAGGAATTAAGCAGCCGTCTGGCGCTAAAAACTGCACTAAGTGGGCGAAAATCCACACTTGAGGTTCATTTTTTAGTAACGCAGTCATGGTTTCAGAAATGATTAAATCAAACTGTTTTCCCAGCTCGGGCTGCCAACTTGTTGCGTCATCACACACTAGCGCCTCAATGTAATTTTCAATGCCAAAGTGATGAATAAGCTTTTCAACCGCAGCGATATTTTCAGGATGGATGTCTAACAGTGTTACTTTAATTGGTAAGTTTGCATGGCAAGCTAAATAGGGCAGCAGTAAGGTGCCATAAGGGCCTGTACCTGCGTACAAAATGTGTATTGATGGTTTACTTGCTAGTTTGTCGGTTATCGCCGCTTGTACGCCTTGCATAAAAATTTGGCTGCGTAAGGTTTCTAGAGAACACTTAGCGGCGCTCACCGGAGAAATTGCCACGCCATTAGCGGTTTTTGCGTGTTGCCAGTCATTGAGGTCAAATTCGGCGCTGATCCCACAGATGTTGCCCAAGTATGCAGTGAGTTCATTGGTGAATGGCTGCATCAGCACAAGATCAGGTGTGCTGGTCAGCAAAGTATCAACAAGGTACTTAAATCTTTGTAAGTCGGCTAAGTCTCGCATTATTTAATCCTTTTTTTGTAGTTTGAGCAAGTGTAGCTCATAGCAGGCCATTGAGCTTTAATAACATACTGAATTGATTCGTGTCTCAACTCATTACTTATTCTCCATTGGTTACGTTAAAACGCTTGAAAGAAAATTATGGGGGCTCTGGTCTTACTTTAGCGTTGTAACACTTTACTGAATATTCAAGGAATTTTATGACTTATTGGCAAAAACTTTTCTTAAGTACGTTACTCATTGGTAGCTTTGCGCAAGCGAGCGAAAATGATGACCAAACACTAATAACCCGCGCAGCCTTGGATTATATTGAATCGCAGCATCAAGTTGATGTGGCGATGATGGATAGGGCGTTACACCCAAAACTGGTTAAACGCACTTTTTGGCATGATAAAGAAGGCCAAGAGTTTGTCATGGAAACGTCTAAAGAGGTGATGCTCAGAGTTGCCGCAAGTTACAATAAAAATGGCGACCGCTTTCCAACAGAGCCAACTAAAAAAGTTGAGATTTTGGCGTTGGATGGGCGCATCGCTATGGTTAAACTTACCGCCGATGAATGGCTTGATTATATGCAGCTGTTCAAAAATGACGCAGGGCAATGGCAAATTGTCAATGTGGTGTGGCAATACCATGACTTAAGTCGTCATCAAAGTGGAGCGGCTAAAAAATAAGGTCATAAAGACGTGCGAAGTGCGCCTGCCTCTAAGTTGCTCCTCGAAACCTTGTCTTCACCAAGGCATGCCGGCATCTTGATGCGTGAGTTGAGCAACTTTTTAACGCTCTAGTTCTAAGTATTATTTGATACTTAACACCAGTGCTAAAGGGCATTGATAGTAACTGGCGAGCATAATATGACATTGCTCCGCACCCGTCCAAGTTGCTTTATGCTGCTTGCGTAAGTGTTTAACAATCATAGGTAAATTCGCTTTTAGCGGGGTAATTTGCAGTTTGCGCTCAACCTCGACTAAAGCCAGCAACGCACCAAGTTCGTGATTGGGCAGGGCGGTTAAGTCTTTGCGATGACTAAAAAACATTTCAATAGCGGTGAGTTGCTGTTGATTGCGAACAGCAAGCGCCTTGCTTAAGCTTTCATTACGTTCAAATAACAGTAACGATCTCACATAATTAAACGGTGGGTAAGCGGCAAGTGGGCTGGCAAACAAGATATGTAGCACCGTATTGCCTTGATGATTAACCTGTGCAAAAGCTTCTTTGCTAAGTAGCACTGGGGTAAAAAAAGTCAGGCGCGACTCGTCATTAATGCCCGCAATCAACTCGTTAGGGATAGCGGTATCAACGCACAACACCTCCACCATAGCCTGCCAATGGGCGTAATTCGTTTGGTCTTGCTACGCTTGGTTAAATAGCCATTTTAAAATAGCGAGTTTTTCTTTGGTTTCTTGGGCGGCAAAGAAAGTCGTTAATTGAGTTTTATCTGCAGCTTGTAAGAGTCGGATAAATTCCTGAAATGCATGTGTCATTTTAAGAAGTGCGTAACTGGCAATTACCAAGAAAAGTAAAACGCTCTGCTGTGACTGTCAATAAACGAAAGCGGCTGACTTGTTGAATAAGTGCAGATCTGCTTAAAATATCTTGATCCGCTCAATAATGATAATAAAGCATGGATGTAAAAAGATGGATGCAAAAGATTTTGAACAGCTGCACTTAAGTGGCGCTGAAACTCGGCAAATTGTGACACCGTATGCATTTAAGGTTTCGAAGAATTTATTGGGTTGCCCGCTTGCATTACCTTGGCAACGTGCGTTCGCCTTAATGGTGGATATTGCTTTGGTGTTTTTGGCCGCGGAGATCAGTGGTGAGTTTGTCTGGCTGCTGGTAGCTTATGGCTTGTTGTTGTGCCAACGTAAAGGGGCGGGGGAAAAACTTGCGTGGCTATGGCGTGGGCCGATGAAATTTGTTGCCATTACCGTGATGACCTTTGCTGTATTACTGATATTTAGCGATATCATAGATTTACTATCACCAGCCAAAGTCAGTGACGACGGCAAGCAAGTTGTGACCACAACCACAGAGTCTAAGCCTAACATCACGCCACTTTCTTCTGAGGCGTTACAACAACTTGCTGTACTTGAAGAACAACGCGAGGCCGTGCCTGCTGAATCTAAGCCTACCTCGCAGGCATCCAGACCGAGCAGTTTAATTGCATGGTTTAATACCTTAATTGCTGATCTTGGCCTAGGTTTTGGTTGGGCAGCTGCGTATTTCTCACTTTTCACGTATTTATGGGACGGGCAAACCCCGGGTAAACGCTTAGTTGGGGTGCGTGTTGCTGCGCTCAATGGCACACCTTTAACGCTTTGGGATAGTTTTGGTCGCTATGGCGGTTATGGCGCTGGTTTTGCTACAGGGTTACTCGGGTTTTTACAGATTTTTTGGGACCCTAATCGCCAATGTATTCACGATAAAATCTCCAACACTGTGGTTATCAAAGGAATAGTCCCAGATACACCGCTTGCAAAAGAGGACCTGCAATTAAACACCGAGTCGCATTCATAATTGGTTATCACAATCGTCTGTATTTTTGAGCAGTAAGCTGAATTGAGTGCCTGTACCAAGTTCACTGTTGACGGATAGTTCAATTGCCAGTAAACGGCATAGCTCTGCGCAAATTGCCAGACCCAACCCTGCGTTGATGCCTGATTGCGCGTTGCTGTTACTGGCTTGATAGCTAGTTTTGAAGACATGAGGTAAGTCAGCAGGCGCGATGCCAATACCGGAATCTATTACGCAAAGTTTGGTATGGGTGTGGGTCGCTGTCACGGTTATCTCAATTTTGCCCTGTTTCGGCGTATGCCTTAGAGCGTTGTCGAGTAAATTGCTTAAGATCCGTTCCAATTTAGCCATATCTGTTAATACGCTGACATTCTGCTTCTGTGTTGGAGCAATCAATTGAATACCTTGCTGCTGTGCTAAAGGGGCAAATTTGGCACAAATATCCTGCACGAGCTCAGCCAAGGGAAAACGCTCACGATTGACTTTGGCTTGGCCTGCTTCTAACTGTGCCAACTCAAAAATTTGCCCCACTAATAACTTTAATTTGTCGCATTGTCGCAAAGCATTACGACACCAAAGAGCGAGGCCCTCGGTGGGTATATTGTCGTGGCTGCATTGTCTTAGTTTACTGTCGATTAATTCCAAATAGCCTTGTAAAGACGCTAAAGGTGTACGTAAGTCATGGGATAGGTGGCTCAGTAAGGTACGTCGCTGGCTATCTTGCTCGGTGAGGGTACGAAACTGTTTATTTATGGTGGTGAGCATGGTATTCACGCTGTTGCCTAACATGGCGATTTCACTATGGCTATGTGGCCAAGTAAGCATAGGTACACGGGTTAAATCGAATTGCACTTGTTCACTTTGACGAATAAACAAACTCAGTTGTCGAATGGGTCTGGTGATCACCAAAAACATCACTAACATGGCAGCAAACAAAAATACCAGTAGCAGAGCTATTCCTATCCCCCCCTGCAATAGCAGACTATGGCCTGACAGCTGGGCAAAGATTGAATCAAATTTAGCTGAGCCAATAATGATATAAAGATAGCCTTGTAGTTGCTGGTGTCGAAACACGGGGGCGGCCGAAAATATTTTAGTGCCGGTGAGCTGCCTTGGGTCGTCGCCATAGACTGGTAATTTTACACTATCTTGTTGTGCCTTAGTTTGTTGTAGCAATACCAAGGGAGTAGGGTCAATTTGCTGGCGCTTTACCTCGCCAAGTTTGGCCGAGAAAGCCAGCACTTCGCCATGTGGCGAGATAAAATAGAACTCAAATGCGGGGCCTAACAACATCAAAGTATGGAAAAGGTTTTCTAAACCTGATTGATCATAAACACCCTCGGCCAATAAGGGGTTATCTTGCACTAAATGCGCTGCCAAATGTAAGTGTAACTGCTGTTCAGCTTGGGCTCGGGTCACAGTGGCAAGATTGTCTGTCCACCACACAAAAGTGGTTGTAATGGCAATAAATAAGGCGGTAAAGGTGAGTGCCAACCAAGTGTAGAGGGAAAACCTCATGCTGCGCCTCGACGTAATTGCTTGTCATTGAACTTATAGCCGACTCCCCAGACGGTGAGGATCAAATCGTGCATCCCCAATTCAGTGAGTTTCAGTCGTAGTCTGTTGATATGTGAGTTAACAGTGTGTTCATAGCCGTCATGCAAGTAGCCCCACACTGAATCCAACAATTGTGCGCGTGAAAAGACTTGATTGGGGTGCTTGGCAAAAAAGTGCAGTAACTCAAATTCGGTTGCCGTGAGTGATAGCTGCTTGCCTTGGATATGGACTTCATGACTTAAGCTGTCTAGCTCAAAACACCCAAGATGAATGCGATTGTGGGGTGAAGGCTGGGAAGGGGTGGTGAGCAAAGCAATGCGGCGTAATTGCACTTTGATCCTAGCTTGAAATTCACGCAAGCTAAATGGTTTGCAAATGTAATCATCGGCGCCCATTTCCAAGCCAAGTATCCGATCCAGTTCACTGCTTTTGGCGGTTGTGAGCACAATGGCCATGGTTGGATAGCAAAGTCGTAACTGCCCACACAAGCTCAACCCATCACCATCGGGTAAGGTTAAATCTAATATAGTTAGGGCAAAGTGGTGGTGTTGCAACGCGCGCTGCGCCTCATTCAACGTGCTTACAGCGGTAACGTCTAATGCCAATTGTTGCAGCTGTAGTGTCATTATTGTCGCCAATTCAAGATCATCTTCGATCAAGAGTATTTTTTCTTGCATAGTCACCCCACAGCCGGCGCTGTGAGGTGCCAGCTTTATTTAGTTCTTGTCACTGTGATTGCAAGTAACGGGTTATCAAATTTATGCACACTCGAAAGCACCGAAAGTGGTAAGCCATCGTCACGGCCGACCACTCCAGCATGCATCGTGACCACATTAATGTCGTCGCGCTCGCTATTAAACCCTTCGCCGCCATCCGCAGGTCCGGGAATGGTGCCAGAGTCTTCACTATTGGCTTCCGTGCCAGCGTCATAAGCCACACTGTATAAACGACGCATATCGCCTAGTGTAAAATCAGACACATCAAGATTATTAAGACCGGTAAAGCCGTCATTACTATTCACCATCATGGTCACAAGAGACAACTTCATGTTCTCTAGTGACTCACTGGTCAGTGTAAATTCCTGTGTTTCGCCAGGAGGTAAAGGGCTAGAGGCACTGGCTTGGATGGCAAATTCCGGCATTGCAAGTAGCGCTGAGTTATCGCCACCTTCAGCCATTTGCTCCAGTGCAATACTTGCAGGCATACCTAATTGCCACCACTGCCCAGCTTGATGTAGAGCCAACGCAATAGGCGACATAGGTTGTGCCTCGGTTAGGTTTATGACTTTGATACTGAATTGATATTCCTTCATCTCAACAGGAGGGGGGGGCGGAGTAACTGGGGTGGTTTGCATATTGTCATTGTCGCCACAGGCGCATAGCAACAAGACAGCAGCGCCTGCCAATAAAGAGCAAGATTTCATAACGCCTCCTATTTCACCACGACAGTGAGTTTGGCAACCGGATTTAACCAGCGATGTACGGTATTGTGTAAGTCGCTTGCGCCACCTTGGGGGTCGTTATCACCAACATTGCCGCGATGAACATGCACGGTTTTGTTGCTTTCGCTACTGGTTACCCCTGTGCCGTTGCTACCCGGCTCCATTCCTGGTGAAGCTGGAATGCCGAGCATGCCTGACGCCCCAGAACCAGCAACAACCAACTCATTATTGGCTTCCGTGCCGGCATCATAGCCATCGAGATAAATATGATATGTACCTGCTGTGGTCGGAATAGGCCACGCCGATAATCCAACAAACCCATCATTGGTTGGTAATAACATGGCGGTTAACGACAAGTATTGATTAGTGCTGTCAGTCATCAGCATTGCACTAGTCGACTTTGATGGTGCCAGCAAACCTACTGCAGGGTTCATTACGATATTGCTATTTTGCGCTTGTAGCTCAGCTTGCAAAGGGGCAATGTCACCACCTTCCGCCATCGCTTGTAATGCTAAGGAGGCTGGCTCACCGAGTTGATAGAGGTGTGCGTCTTGGTTATGTGCCGCAATAATAAGCGGCGTGAAGTAGACCCCATGAGTGAGATTGGTCAATGTGATTTCAAGCTCGGCGGCATGGCTTGACATGCTTACAACAAGGCCAACAGCGAGGTAACAAGAGTGGAGTTTCGTTTTCATTATTTGCCCTTAACATTTGATTTGGTCCATTGCAGTGTGGCGGGCAAAAGTCGCGAAAAGAGCACCAAGTTATCACAAAATTATCACAATTCTTTGGCGAACAGTTCACCACTACATGCTTGCAAAATGCTTGCAAATTATGGTTGAGCAAGGTAGTTATATTTTTTGGTCAATGATTGGCAGCCCAATAAGGAGTGTACCAGATGATAGAAACCACAAGATTGCAGCTAGCGCCGCTGACGGAGTCAGATTGGCCGCTGTTTTTGCAGTTACACCAATTGCCTGAAGTGACAAAGCTGTGTTTCGACCCGCCTTCTGAACTGGAAGTGAGAGCTAAATTTACCGAGCGCTTAATACCGTGGCAGCCTGACAGTGAAACCCCTCTGTGTTTAACCATTCGTGACAAACAAAGCGGTGAACTACTTGGTGTGACAGGCTTTACCTGCTCTTTGCGCACACAGGCTGAAGTAGGATATTTGCTGTTACCAGTAAGCCATGGCAAGGGTTACGCAACGGAATGCTTGCAGGCTGTAATTGATTGGGCTTGGCAACAGCATGGTATTGCCAACTATACCGCGGTAGTGACCGAAGGGAATATCGGCTCAATGCGGGTATTAGAAAAATGCGGATTTAAAACTGGGCCCGTGGTGCCCAATGCGTATCAAATTGGCGGTAAAAGCTACGCCGACCATCATTTTATCCTTTCTTTAGGCGAGCGACGATAGCCCTAGTTGCTGCTGCATTTTTATCCTAATTTTTGGTGTCTAGCGCTCAAGTTTTGGCGATTTACGTCTACACTTATTTGTCATAGTTTGAGTTTAAGCTCAATGGTACAAGCGTGAGGATCCCTAATGTGTGAGTGAGTAAGGAAAAGACGTGAAAAAATTTCACATTTAAGCATAAAAATGCTTTATTTGTGAATATAAATTCTTTAGACTTCGATCCCTTATCGCTTAGGTGTCTTAATTTTAATTTGTGAGGAAGCAAAACGAGTGCGCACAACTGAACTTGTTGATGGATTTCGCCAATCTACCCCTTATGTGAATGCTCACCGGGGTAAAACCTTTGTTGTCATGTTAGGTGGAGAAGCCGTTAATCAGCCTGGTTACCGAAGTATCATTAACGATGTGGCTTTGTTAAACAGTTTGGGGATCAGGATAGTGCTCGTTTATGGTGCTCGCCCACAAATTGATGCGGCGCTGGCTGCGAACAATATCGAAAGCCAATACCACGAAGGCGTGCGCGTGAGCGACGAAGCCTCGTTTGGCATTATTAAACAAGTTGCAGGCGCAATGCAGTTTGATATTACTGCCAGATTGTCGGTATCCCTCAGCAGCACACCAATGTCGGGCACGTTTTTAAATGTCGTGAGTGGTAATTTTGTTATTGCTCAGCCGATCGGCATCGACCAAGGGGTTGATTATTGCCACTCTGGCCGAGTGCGCCGCATTGACGTAAACGGTATTCGTCGCCAGTTAGACAACAACAGTATCGTACTACTTGGCCCAATTGCTGCTTCCGTTACAGGGGAAAGCTTTAACCTCACGGCGGAAGAAATTGCTACCCAAGTCGCGCTGAAACTTAAAGCCGATAAAATGATAGGTTTCTGCTACGAAAACGGTATCGTTGACGAAGCAGGGGATGTTATCGCTGAGTTGATGCCAAATGAAGCCGAGCGTATTTTAGAGCGCTACAAGAAAATTGTGCCGCCATGCATGAGTACAACGGCATTCTTACAAGCGGCAATTGATGCTTGTCGTGGTGGCGTACACCGTTGTCACTTAGTGAGCTACTGTGAAGACGGGGCGATACTGCAAGAGCTGTTCTCGCGCGATGGCATAGGAACACAAATTGCGCCACAAAGTTCGGAGCAATTACGCCGAGCTAGCATTGGGGATATTGGCGGCATTTTAGATCTCATTCGCCCACTTGAAGAGCAAGGTTTTTTGGTGCGCCGCTCGCGTGAACAATTAGAGATGGAAATTGAGCAATTTACCGTTGTTGAGCGTGATGGTTTGATAATAGGTTGTGCTGCTTTATACCCTTTCCCTGAAGAGGAAGCAGGAGAGTTTGCTTGTTTGGTGGTGCATCCACATTACCGTGATGCAGACCGTGGCAGTGTGCTGCTGCGTACTGTGATTAATCAGGCCAAGCAAATGAAATTTAAAACCTTATTTGCGCTGACTACGCGCAGCATTCATTGGTTTTTAGAGCAAGGCTTTGAGTTTGCGGAAGTTGAAGACTTACCGCAGAAGAAAAAGTCTTTATATAATTACCAACGCCGCTCAAAAATCTTAAAATTAGACCTCACTCTGGTGCCTCAGCACCGTTAAATACCACTAACACGCGGCCACCAGCCGCGTGTTTGCTTCTCAGACAAATTCCTTCTTTGCAGCGCACCAGTTTGCCAGAGGTGCGATTTCTTGCTAAAGCTAATATGTCAGTTTTTGTATCAAACTGAACTTATGGTCTTTTTAGGGAGGATAATATTATGCACCGTAGTCGATTTGCCGCCATCGTCATAGACAGCCAAGTAGATGATATCAACACCGCCAATCAATTTTGGCCACAGGCTTTGGGCATGCCGTATCAAGTCAGCAAAGAAGAGTGGGCGAGTCGTTATACGCATTTAGATGTACCCGCTGGTCAGCCGCAGGTGTTGTTACAAAAAGTCAGCCATGAAAGCCGTGTTCATATTGATATAGAAACGGACAATATTGAGGCAGAAGTTGCCCGTTTAAGCACACTTGGCGCAAGCGTAGTGGAGCGGTTCCCGCGTTGGGTAGTCATGCAAGCGCCAACAGGCCATAAATTCTGTGTGGTTAATCCTCAGCGTGACGATTTCGCCACTGCCGACAATGTGAATGTCTGGCCTTGATTTTCGTTTGCTACTGTACCTTAGCAGCTAAGTCTTTTATATTGTCAAAAAGAACAAAATATCAGCAATATGAATTACTCAGGTGACGGATTTGAAATCGATTTAACCCAAGGAATAGTCCTTTATGGAGAGCATAAGCACACTTTAAGGGCTAAGACTTTGCAAGTATTGACATATTTGCTGACGCACAGAGACAGCGTTGTCACTAAGGTGCAATTGCTCGAAGTGGTGTGGCCGGACGTTGTGGTACAAGAGCAAGTATTAGTGCAGTCGATTAAAGAAATTCGCGACATACTCGGCAATGAAGTGATTAAAACCTTTCCACGCCAAGGCTATCGTTGGGTTGCGCCAGTCACTGTGCGGCATACGCCAGCCGCTGCGAATTCATCACGAACTCGAGGGTATCTATTAGCGGCAAGCTTGGTCCTTGTTGTGCTGGTCGCAGGTTGGTGGCTGCAGTCTATACAACACAAAGCCGCGCCGCTTGCTATTGCATTTTTACCCGTGAGCAACGCTGTGCCTGACTCTTTACATAGTTGGGTGCCATTAGCCGGACAAAGATTTCTCACCGCAGCGATGAGCCAAGACGACCATGCTAGCTATTGGCAAGTGATCCCCGCTGAGCGCGTTTTATCTGGCTTGGAGCGCTTGTCGGGCGATGCTTTAGTGCGCTTGGCGCAAGGTGACAGCCACGATGTAAAACAGCATTTAGCCGCCGATGTGGTGGTGGCAACAAAACTGCTGGGGTATCCCGAAGATTTCCAACTGCAATACGATTTATATTTACCTATGTCCCATGAGCGAGGCGTGGTGTTTGGCGCCAGTGTTGAAGCCTGCTTTGCGCAATTAGTGGAAAGTTTGGCCGCCCGTTTTGAGCTTAGCGTCAGTGCGCAAAACCCACCGAGACTACAGCGCGACTTTAGTAATGCGGCCTTGGTCAGTGGTATTGAGCATTATCTACAAGGCGATTTCAGCGCGGCAATTGCGCTTTTGGCATCGGCACGTTTGGCCGACCCAGATGCTTTGGCAGCAACCCGTTACTTGGCAGCGAGTTATGCCAATAATGGTGAAATTCAAGCTGCACTTGAGGTATTAACGCAAGGCTTAGCACGGATAGCAGAGACACAAACGGCGCATAAACAAGACGCGCGAGAAGTATTACGCACTCATTTGTTACTTGGCTATTTACAGTTAAATTGGTTTGCTGATGATTTAGAGCAGCTCCAGCAAGCCGAGCAACATGTTGAAACTGCAAGAAACATGGCAGTGGCACAAGATGACAAAGTATTTATTGCTTATTCGTTAGAGGAGCTGGCCAAAATAAAACGCCTACAGGGGCAGTTCGATTTAGCGCAGGCACATTTGCAAGCGGCTTTGGCCATCCACAGCCAATTAAGTGGTAATTACGGACAAACTGCAACGTTAATTGAGCTCTCGAAAGTGGCGGCAGCGCAAGCTGCTTTTAGTCAAGCTTGGCAATATTTAGCGGCCGCAGAAACGATTGCTAATCAGTACCAAGTAGCGGCAAATCAGATTTGGGTGTTGTTAGCCAAAGCGGATTTAGCGAAGCAACTTGCGGATCACCAACAAGCACAACAATTTGCTATGCAAGCCCATGCAATCGCAAAACAAAGTGACGACCCGATTTTGGTTGCTCGGGTCGACACTTGGCTGGGTAATGCGGCATTTTATCTTGTCAATTGAGCGACAACCGCTCAGTTACAAACTGCAATAAGGCTCATATTTGCCAGCGGGTACGGTGTCCACAAAAGCGGTGTTGTTGGCCCGTAGTGCGCTGACCTCTTTAAGTACTGCTTGGGTGTCTAGTACTTGGTTTTGGCTGTGGTAAACCCAATCGACATCTTGGTAATACTGGCGCATGCTTGGTTGTTGGATTATTTGTTCGCCAATGAACCACAGATTAAAGTTAATCGACATCGGCACTTCTGGGTAGACATCGGCGCCATGTTCTGCGAACAGTTCACCATCGACGTAGTATTTCAGTTTATTATCGGCCACTTGTAGCACTAACACATGCCAGCCTTGTAGCGAACCGCGTCGTGCGTCGTATGCATTGACCGGTTGCCAAGGCGTCAGTTGGAAGGTTTCCCAAGAGGTGGCAAAAAGTGCCATGTTTTCCTCGCCCCAGCCGCCGTTTGGTAAGTATTCAAAATCCATTTCACTGTAGTTTTTATCTAAAGGCTTGGCGAGCGGGCTAATGGTGTAAAAGGTTTGCACCACACCGTCACCATCAATACCGTATTGTGGCGTGTCGTTAAACTTAACGCGTGCAGCGTAAGTACCTTCAAAGTATTTACGTTGATGGCAAATTTGGGTTTGGCGGGTGTTAACGCTTGTACCATCGGTTTTTGAGGTTAAACGCATAACTTGGTTGCTTGGGTTGAGTAAGTCAGGGTGAAAGCTCACACCTTCTTCCCACCAAGTAGCACCTTTTACACCTGGGTGTCCGGTCTCGGTGCGCTGTAGCCAACCGTGTTGTTTGGCATCGCTAAACTGCTGGTAACTGAAATCATCGAATAAGATAGCGGCTTTGCTGGCAAATGTATGGCTAGAAAAGGCGAGGCCCACTGTACTGAGCGTTAGAATAATTGGTTTGATAGTGGAATACTTGTTCATATTGTTGTTCTCCTTGCTGTTTACTCACTCTTAGCAAGGTTGGCCCACTTTGCGCCAATTAAACTTTATGAAATCTGCTTTTCACGCTGATTAAATTTTATTAAATGATGAATATCAATGTGTTGTGGCAGGCGAGTGCTCGCCTGCCAGTTTTGCTATTGTACTTCGACTGCTTGCCCATCGCTTAAACGTTCAGCGCCACGCACGGCAATTTTATCGCCGGGGAGGAGGGCATCTTGTTGGGTTGGCGTCACTTCTACTAGTTGGCCTTGGCCTTTGCCAACGCTTACCGCAATTTTGGTTGCTGTATTATCTGCGTTAATTTTGACTATATGTACGCCTTGCTGGCGTAAGATCAAGGCGTCGCGATTAACCAGTAAAGCGGGTTGTTGTTGACTAAGGGGCATGGTGACGTCAACCAGCTGGCCACTTGCCCATACTTGTTCCGAGTTTATTAATTTCGCGCGCACTTCGAAGGTTTGCGAACGAGTGTCGCTGGCTGGGATCACCGCATCAACCACAGCTTCGGCACGTTTAAGGAGCTGATTATCGGCGCCTTTAACGTTTAACTTGTCACCGACAGAGACATAACCTAAGTATTTCATCGGCACGTACACACGCACTTCAAGGTTATGAATATCCACAAAGCGCAGTAAGCGGTCAGCGCGATTCACTTCGCTATTTGGCATTTTAAAACGCTCGCTTATCACACCATTAAACGGTGCTCGTAAGCTCGCTCGAGCTATGGTGTCGTCGACTTGGCGAATTTTCAGCTCAGCCATGGCGATATCTGACTTGGCTAAATCCCGTTGATTATTAACTAAGTCTACTTGTGAGGCTGCCGCACTATTGGATTTTGCCAAGGCTTGTAAGCGAGCGGATTCCTGCTCGTAGTAACGCAAGTTAATTTTGGCCCGATTTAAGCTTTCTTGATGTTGTGCCCGCTCAATTTCAAGCGGTAATACATCGACTTGGGCGATTAATTCGCCTTTTTTGGCGGACTCACCGGGGGCTTTGATCATCTGTAGATGACCGCCTGTGCCAGCAGCCAGTTCGACATCGCCTTTGCCATGCAAAGTACCATGAATTTCCAATTCTTTTTGCAGCGAAGCGGCTTGAATAGCTTCAACCTTTACGGGCTGCGCTGCAAAGGCGGTTGGGGTTGTCACTGCAAACGCGATAAAAACGAGCGGATGGATCTTGTTTAACATATTAACTCCTACTGATTAGCAACAAGATTCAGTTGCGGTTTGCGTTCTTCAGCTTTAGCCTGCGGTCTTGGGTGTTTACCGAGTAACAGCAGGCTTGGCATTAAAAAGAGGGTGAAGACGGCGCTAATCGCCATGCCACCCACAATCACGGTGGCAAGGCCGCGATAAATCTCAGAGCCAACCCCCGGCATCAGCATCAGTGGCAACATGCCAAACAAGCTGGTGAGGGTACTTAAGTAAACTGGACGGGCACGAATCAGCACCGCCTGACGTACCGCCGCTTGGCGTGGTACACCTTCGCGCTCACTGGCGCGGGTTTGGTCAACCAGCAAAATCGCGTTATTGACCACTAAGCCGAGCAAAATGATAAAGCCTATCATGGTGAGTAAATCGAGCGATTGGAAAGTGAACAAATTCAACAGCCATAAGGCTAAAACGCCACCCGCAACGGCCATTGGCATCACTAACAGCACTAAGGCGCTGTCTTTAGCGGATTTAAACAACGCAGTCATCAGCAAAAAGAGAATAAACAGCGCTAAAGCGAAATTAATCGCCATTTCTTGCACTGCGGAGTCCATTTTCTGCGCATTACCAGCAAGGATAGCACTGGCATCAGTTGGGAGAGCGGCACGTACTTCAGGCAGAACTTGCGTTTGCAGAATTTGTTGCGCTTGCTGTAGGCTCATATCGGCAGGGGGCGTTATTAATACACTGACGGTACGGTTGCCGTTAATGCGTCTTAGCTCAGTTGGCCCTACGGTACGCTCTATGTGGGTCAACTCTCCTAAAGTCTGAATACCGGCCATAGGTGTAGTAATCGGCAACTCTGCGAGCTCTTCCGGTGTTTGCCATTGCTCTGCGCGCAAAATAACATTCATACGCTCATTACCGTTAAAGTATTCGCTGATAAACAAGCCACTGGTAAAGGCTTGTACTGCTTGCGCTACTTCTAAGCGGGTAATGCCAGCTTGGGTGATGCGGCGGTCGTTAGGGTGTAAGCGCAGCTCAGGCTCAGACAAATCAAGGCTAGGTTGCGGCTGCGCAGTCGCTTCTGGCATGGCCTTTTTAACCGCTTGCAGCGCAAGTTTAGCGGTTTCAAGTAACACCGTCATATCCGGGCCGCTCAAGTCTAAATTGATGGTGCGGCCATCACCGCCATTGGCGACTTGGATCATCGAACCACGGAATAAAAATACTTGGGTATCCGGCAAGTCAGTAAAAATCTCTTCGCGCGCGACTTTCATTAATTCCTCAACCCGTTGTGGATCGGCTGAGTAAATAAAACCACCGGCATTTGAACCGAACACATAGAAGTTGAAGTCTTTGATATAAGGCTCTTTCTCCTTACGATAATAGGGCAATAGGCGTTCATTTACGCGATTTGCCAATTCATCTTCCATATACCCGATATTGCCCCCAGGTGGTGTGACTAGGCTATAGAAAAAGCCGTCAGTTGGTGCTCTTGGCATAAAGTCGGTTTGTGGCAATAGTGTCATCGTTACGAGGGCTGAGCTACCAAGTAAAGCGGCAATCCAGCTCCATTGTTTGACTCGAGTATTGGTGGCTTTCATCACGGTATTGGTGAGTTTGACCCAGTAACTTGCATATGGGTCTTGCTGACATGACTCCGGCCAATAGCGATTAGCAATGGGGATTAAGGTCACGGCGCTGACCAGTGATGCAACCACGGCAATCGATAAAGTGAGGGCTAAATCTGAAAACAACTGACCTTCAATGCCGGCCATAAATAAAATTGGCAAAAATATCGCGACGCTGGTTGCAGTCGAAGCAAACAAGGCGCCCGCCACTTGAGTTGCACCGCGCAGGGCAGCTTTATTGTTTGCCATGCCTTCGTCTTTTAACCGGGTGATGTTCTCTTGCACAATAATTGCCGCGTCGAGCACTAAACCCACTGCAAAGGCAAGACCTGCCAGCGACACCACGTTGAGACTACGTTCAAATACCGCAAGGGTTAAAAATGCCACCATCAATGACACGGGGATCGTCGCGGCGATAAAAAGCGTAGTGCGCCAACCTCGAAAGAACAACCATAAAATACTGCACGCCAATAGCACCCCAAGGCCTAGGTTACTTTTTACCAATTGCAAAGCATTGCGAATGTGGACGGAAGCGTCGTAGCTGAGTTCAATAGATAAGCCCGCATCCTTGAGAGCACCTTCATTTAACTCTCTGAGCGCTGCGTTGAGCTCATCTAACACCGCAACGGTGTTCGCTTCGTTAGTACGCGAAAGTGTGATGTAGTAGGCAGGTTTACCGTTACGTAGTGAAAAGGCGCGTCTATCTGTGGTGGTTTCTTCCACCACAGCCACATCACCTAAGTAAATTGGTCTATCGCCGGAGTAGCCGATGCGCATTTGCGCTAAGTTTTGCACATTATATTTGCCGGTAAACCGCACGGTATATTGGCGCCGTCCAACATCAGCAATACCACCTGAGGTATCGTTAGCGGCGGATAATGTCCGGCGAATATCGCCAATACTGATGCCAAGTGCCGCGGCTTTATGCGGGTTAAAGGTGACTCTAAGTTCTTTTGGCCGTTCGCTGGCTAGATTTACTCGCGAAATCCCAGCTATGCGAGCCAATCTAGGTTCAACTAAATCGTCGATGGCTTTTTGATATTGCGCCATATCTGTGTGTTCGCCATAGCTAAGCGGCACCACCAATAAGGTCGCGATACTTGGACCTCCTGCGCCGGGTTGACCATTACCACCTGCAGTTACGATTGGGTCGAGTGCATCTAACGGCAACGGGGGGGCTTGATTAAGATTGGTTAGCACATCCAACATCGCTTGTTGCATGTCGGTGCCCACTGCAAAGGTCAGGTTAATTGAACCAAACCCTTGGCTAATTTGGGTATTTACCTCAAGCGCTCCGGGAGTATTTTTTACCGCATTTTCTAGCGGTTCAATGATCATAGATTCCATTTCTTCAGGGGCGGCTTGGCGCCAACCGGAAATAATGGAGATCTGCGGTTGTTCAATATCAGGTGTAAGTTGGATGGGCAGCTTAAAAATACTTAATGTACCAAACAACACAATGAGTACCAAAATGACTAAAACCCCAGCTGGGTTTTTCAGGGCGCCTTTGGTTAAATTCATGACAACATCCGAATAATAAAGCTATGTCCTAAGTTTACTGAGTAGCGCAGTAACTGCTAGCAAAAAAGTAAAAGCTGTAGCTTAAACGTTGCGTTAAAGTGCGCAAAATACGCGATAAAATGCAATTTGAAATATGTTGTAACGCTTTTTGGCAGTTTTGACATATTTATGGCAAAAATAAAGCAGAGTCCTAAGGAGTTCTGCTTCATTTATGAAAAGATAGGAGACTATTTAGCTTGGTGCTTCATGAGGCGGTCTTTGTCACGCGCCCAATCGCGTTCTTTAATATCAGCACGCTTGTCGTGGAGCTTTTTCCCTTTGGCGAGGTAAAACTCTAATTTTACCCAACATTTTTTCCAGTACATAGCGGTGGCAATTAAAGAGAAACCTTCACGCTCTACCGCACCGACCAGTCTGTCTAGCTCCCTTCTTGATAGTAGTAACCTGCGATAACGCATTGGGTCACAAACCACATGAGTTGAAGCACTATTGAGCGGTTGAATTTGACTGCCGAGTAAAAACGCCTCACCATCCTTCAAATGGATGTAAGTATCTGAAATGTTTACCTTGCCTGCACGGATACTTTTAACTTCCCAGCCTTGTAATTCCATACCGGCTTCGAATTTGTCATGCAATGAATACTCATGACGCGCTTTTTTGTTTAACGCGATGGTATTGCTGGTTGATTTAGGTGATTTTTTCTTTGTCATAATGGCGTAGTTTACCTATAAAGCGAAAGACATGACAGCGCTTTTAAAGCGGTGGGCCGAAAAATATTAATAAATAAGAAGCACATGAACCTCAGCTGTAACTTTGCCAATATGAGGCTGACATTGCGAAAATTCAAGCGCGAGCACTTTGGAGATGACTAAGTGCCACGAGCTTTGCTGGGTTTTCAGCCATGTCACTTGGCTAAGTGCCGATTTCTTTTGGTCAAATGTCCTAAAAGGCTGATAGAATAACGCAAAGCGTTTGGAGTAACTATGCCACAAATAGAAAAAAGTGCGTTAGTAATGTATAGCAGTGAAGAAATGTTCGCACTAGTTAATGATGTTGCCGCGTATCCGCAATTTTTGCCCAATTGCTCTGGTGCAAAAATCCTCACGCAAGATGGTGATATTATGACTGCTAGCCTAGAAATCTCAAAGGCAGGTATAACTAAGTGGTTTACCACAGAAAATCAGTTAATTGCGGGCAAAACAGTATCAATGAAGCTGGTGGACGGGCCATTTAAATTTCTCACTGGCCAATGGCAATTTACGGCGCTCGATGAACAAGCTTGTAAAGTGTCATTACGCCTTGAGTTTGAATTTGCTAGTAAATTGATTGAGCTGGCATTTGGTAAAGTGTTTAATGAAGTGGCAAAAAACATGGTTGCCGCATTTACACAACGAGCAAAGAATGTCTATGGGGTTCGGGGATGATTAAGGTTGAAGTGGTGTTTGCACTGCCAGAAAAAGCAACTTGTCTGCATATCGAAGTACCTGAAGGTAGCAGCGCTGAACAAGTGGTAATGCAGTCGGGCATTTTGGAAAAATGCCCAGAAATTGATCCGACCAATCTGAGCCTTGGGATCTGGAATCGAACCTGCAAAGGTAAGCAAGTGGTGCAAGAAGGGGACAGAATTGAAATTTATCGCCCTTTGATAGCAGACCCGAAAGATGCTCGTCGTCGTCGTGCAGAAAAAGCAAAAGATGAGGGTAGGGCAAATAAAATTACCGGTGGTCGTCCACTAAAATAAGTCTGTTTTGTAGAGTTGGTGCAGATAACGTCCAGAGATAACAAAAAAGGGTCATTGACCCTTTTTTGCTGATAGCTTGCTGACTTTTACTGTTCAAGCGGGATGTTAAAGTCTTTAGGGGTTTCAAAGTCGCCAGCAATGCGTTTTAAGCGGTCGTTCTCGAAATAAACTTCCAAGGCTTGGCGCTGTTCAGATTCACGGCCTAAATTAAAGCTATAGCTGTAATGCCAAGTGTTGTTATCAAACGCATTTTTAGCCACTGGGTTACCAAGGACGAACAGCACCTGTTCACGGGTCATATCAACACGTAATTTATCGATATCAGATTGCTCAAGAAAGTTACCTTGAGGAATATTGATGCGGTAAACCCAGCTTGAACAGCCAGCTAATGAGAGCATCAAAACAGCGGTGCAAACTCCCGCCAACAGCGATTTATAAGACAGCATGATATTGTGTATCCTTATTTTTTATAGGGAGCATAATACTGTAGACAGACATAAGGTCAATCACTCTTTTGGAATTGTTCGACCGAGAAAAGCAGAGAAAGTTTAACGTGGAAGCAGAAAATTCGCCCGTTTGGTCACTTTATATTATCGAAACTCGCTTAGGCACTTGGTACACAGGAATAACCACAGACGTCAATGCCCGTTTTGATAAGCATGAAAAAGGCACAGGCGCGAAGAACTTGCGTGGCAAAGGGCCACTTAAACTGGTGTTTAATCAGGTGGTCGGAACACGCAGTGACGCGGCGAAATTGGAATGGCAAGTCAAACAGTTGAGCAAAGCGCAAAAGCGTCAATTTGTAGTACTTGGTAAACTACCAACACGGGAGCTACCGACAAAATGTGCTGTAAGTACCTTAACTACCTCAACAGCGGCTAAATAACGGCTTTGGTCGACACTGGCAAAGTCATCCTGCACAGTATGATGTTTACTGTCATTCCCCATACCAACATATATAAAGGCAATGTCGTTGCGGTAAAAAGCGTAGTGATCACTGGCTTTTAACCAATCGACACGTTCGTCTTTGGTCATACGACCAAGATGCCGAGATGAATGGGTGTGACGCACTTTAAGCGGGATATGCTTGAGTTGTGGGAGAAAATGTTGAAGTTCAGTTTCTTTTGATGACAGTAAATATAAGGTGTTGTTGGCACCTACTGCTAGCATATCGAGATTGATGTTTAAACCAAGCGGCGGCCCTTGATAGGTTTGTAAAAAATGATAAGCACCGTGAAGCCCAGCCTCTTCTGCGTCACTGGCTAAAAACCAGACGTCGCGATGGCGGGGTTGATCGGCGAGCTTTTGGGCGAGCGCCAATAAGGCAGCAACACCAGAGGCGTTGTCATTGGCTCCGGGATAGAAGCGAGTGTTGGTGCCACCTAAATGATCATAATGGGCGCTAATAACCAATGCTTGAGTACAAGAAGTTTGGTTACAGGGTAAATGGCCGAGCACATTGTGGCCATATTTATCTTCGCTAAACCCGACTCTATAACGAAAATGCTGCCACTGTGGTGTAAGTCCGAGAGTCGCCATGCGCCCATGAATATAGTGAGCTGCAAGATTAGGCGTTTCGCTACCAGCTTTACGACCTGCGAAGTCACTGGACGTCAGTGCTTGCAGATCTTCTATCACTGTGGTGGCGGATACCAATAACGGCCAGCCGAGGCACAGCAACAAGCTATTAATTTTTTGCAGTCGCATTTAAAAATCTGAGTTTCCCGTCGTATTTCAATTTATCGTGTTCAAAGTCAGCGTGTTTAAGTGCCAATTGCAAATAATGTCGCGCTTGCTCTGCATCACCTAAGGTGTAAAAGGTTTTAGCTAGGCCAAAATAGCTGTTGTGTAGCGAACTATCAAGTGAGCGGGCTTTTCGATATTCCGCGAGTGCAAGTGAATAATCGGCGTTATCGAAGGCTTCGTTACCAAGCAAGATATGATAGTAGGGGTTGGAGTCACGTTTGGCGGCAAGTCTTGCCTCGATAGGCTTGGCAAGCTCTTCACGATTGGTCAAATAGTAAAGTAACGCCAAATTACCGTATGCAGTATCGTTGGCATCGAGCGTAATGGCGTATTGATACGCTTGTTCCGCTTCTGACAAGTGGTTACTGACGCGTAATAACACCCCTAAATTTCCCCAGGCACCAGAGTAGCTAGTGTCGATATCAACTGCAGCTTTGAAGTAGCTAAATGCGCTATCTAGGTCGTGATCGAGTAGTGCTTTGGCGCCTTTATTATTGTAATACATAGCGGTGATGCGCTCTTTGGAGATAGGCACCACACGAAATCGTTGTTGGCGGCTATTCGGGTCAAAGTCGACGGTCAATGATTCTTCAGCATTGTATTGAATTGACACCACAGCATTACTGCGCTCTCTTTTTTTGACAACCTTAAGATTGACGTGGCCAGTGAGCAAACTATAGCCTTGGCTTTGATCCCAGTATTCAGGAATAAGGACACGCTGGAATTGAGTCTGCAAGCCCATTTTTTGCGCAATGCTATAAGCCAAAATAGAGAGGGATAAACAGTTGGCGTTTTGACTGTGATACGCCTCACTTGCAGTTAAGTTAGCACCAGATTGATAAGACAAAGACGCATCACCATTATCCATTAGGAAATTGAGCAAGCGCTTCGCTTTAGAAAGACCGTCAAGCGGTCTTAGCATCATCGCGTCGAGATGGGCGTTTAGCTCAGGGTCAAGGCGAAAAATCTCTTCTTGCGATTCCACCGCATAGACTTTAAAGCCTTGGGTGTCGAGTAAATTCATCGGCGCGAGCTGATATTTAGCCTGTTCGCTAGTGCTTTGACATGCAGTTAAGGTCAAGGTGGCGATAAAAGTGATTAGCAGCGGGCAATAACGCGTATACATCAGCTTGTCCTCAGTTTTAATTACTACTTAAATTCATCATAGTATAAAAACTGAGGACAGGCAGACTGAGTTTGTAAGCGAATATTATCGCTCGAATGTGGCAACCAGCGTATCTAACGCTTTGGCAGAATCGGCAAGGGCATGAATGGCTTGCTCACTATTAAGCTGTTCTTGCATCACATCATCGCTGATGGTGCTTATTTGCTCGATAGTACGGCCCACATCGGCAACCACATTGCTTTGTTCTTCAGTTGCAGCGGCAATAAGCGTGGTCATGTCGTTGATTTGATCAGCGGTGTCGGAAATGATCTTGATAAGCTCAACCGAGGTTTGCATCGCAGCTACGCTGTTGTCAGCTTGCTTTTTGCTCTGTGCAATTTGATTGACAATCGAATCCGATGCGCTGGTTAACTCGGCAATCATGGCTTGGATCTCGTCCGTCGATTTCGACGTGCGGCTTGCCAGTGCTCGCACTTCATCCGCCACCACCGCAAACCCCCGGCCATGTTCACCAGCACGTGCCGATTCAATCGCCGCATTGAGAGCGAGAAGGTTAGTTTGTTCAGAAATGCCGCGGATCACATCTACAATATTGGCAATTGATTGGGTTTTACCAGCCAACATATTGACTTGCTGCGCCATACCTTCAATATCTTTTGCCAGTTGTAATAGGGTTTTCTGGCTAGCCTGCACATGGTCGTGGCTTTGATTCGACTTTAGTTTACTGTCTTCCGTTAATTTTGCCGTGTTGTTGGCACTTTGTGCAATTTCCTGCACTGTCGCGCCCATTTCATTGATTGCTGCGGCAACGGAAATGGTTTGTGATTTTTGATTGTCGAGTTGCTTCGAATTACGCTGACTTTGTTTAAAGACTTGCTCACTCGATTGGCGAATATCACTACTTTCACACGCAACTTGGGCAATCGCTTGCTCAATTTTGGCGATAAACTCGTTGAAACCTTTACCTAGTGCTTGCAGCTCAGGTTGAGGTGAATCTGGTACGCGATAGTTAAGGCGCGCATCTCCGCTGCCTAATCGGCTAAACAGCTCTGCCATTTTTGATAAAGGTGCGCTTAAAGTACGAGCTAAAAATAAACTGATAAAACTGGCAATAAGTGCAATCACCAAAGCAAAACTGATAATGGTCCACTGTAATTTAGTAATACCAGCAAATACTTCTGCACGCGGTACTTGAGCGATAACAAATAACTGAGTACCAGCAATCGGGCTTGCAGCCACGATAGTCTCTTCGCCATCTAAGTTAAACTCTTTGATGGTAAAGGTTTCGCTCGCCAATAATTGGTTATTAGCGTCACTGCCATAAAAATCACTAAGTCTTGCTTTCGCTACCTTACTGGCGTCACCATGTAACTGCACTTGCCCCGTTTTATCAACCACAAACACAAAGCCAGTTTGCTCTATGGTCATGCGGCTTAGCATGGTCTGCATATCGTCAATACTTTTTGCTAACCCGGCCAAACCAATGCCATTTAATTGTTGATGATTGACGAACATTTTCACATCGCCTGGCGACTCTTGATAAATACTAATCGAAAAAGCATTGCCAGATTGCGTAAAACCAAAGAACCAACCATCTTGCTGATCTTGCTTTAAAACCCGCAAAAAGCCGTTTTGGTTCCAATACTGTGCGGTTTGGCGATTTGCCCACGAGGCTGTGACCAAATTGTATTGTTTTGTCATGCGCTTGAGTTCATCAACCAACACAGCTTCATTTAACGCGTTTTGACTTGCGGCATTAAGCAGTAATTGATTACTGGATAATTGCTCGGCTGCGTTTTTCAGCTCTTTGATTTGCTGACTTAAAGCTCGGTTGATATTTTCAACTTTACTTGGTAGTTCAGATTGCATCATGCGCTGCTCAATCATGTCTTTGGCGCTAAATAGTGCCGTTGCGCCAATCAGAATAGCCACTGTCAATGCAATTAAACTGCCGAGTAGGGTGATTTTTTGTGTAATAGAAAATCGCGTGTGTATCATTGGTGCCGAATAAAGTTACCACTGGAAAGTTTATTCTAGCATAGGGAATGATCGTTGCGCATCTGGCGACAAAGCGTTGTCAAAAAAATGTAAAAAAAAGCCCACTGCATAAAGCGAGTGGGCTTGGTTTCTAACAAGCGAACCGAATGTTAAACAATACTTTTCATCGCAGACATATAGCCGCGTAATTTGGTGCCAATCAATTCAACTGGGTGGTTACGAATTGCTTGGTTAGCTTTGATAAGTGCTTGGTTATCAACTTGATTTGAACTGCTATCAAGTCCTTTACCGATGACATCGACGTTGATTTTGCTCATAAATGGCTGCAATAAAGGCACGCAGGCATGGTTATAGAGATAACAGCCGTACTCAGCAGTATCAGAAATTGTACGGTTCATTTCGTACAGTTTCTTACGTGCAATGGTGTTTGCAATCAGAGGTGTTTCATGGAGCGATTCATAGTAGGCTGACTCAGCAATAATGCCCGCAGCTGTCATGGTTTCAAACGCCAATTCAACCCCAGCTTTGACCATAGCAACCATGAGGATACCTTTATCAAAGAATTCTTGCTCAGAAATCGCAGCATCGCTATTGGCTTGCTTTTCAAACGCAGTTTGTGCGGTTTCAGCACGCCAAGTTAACAATTTAGCGTCGTCCTCTGCCCAATCTGCCATCATACCGCGAGAGAATTCGCCACTGATGATGTCGTCCATGTGTTTGTTATATAGTGGACGCATAATGCCTTTTAATTCTTCACTGAGCGTAAAAGCCTTAAGTTTGGCTGGGTTGCTCAAACGATCCATCATATGGGTAATACCACCGTGTTTTAGTGCTTCGGTGATGACTTCCCAACCAAATTGGATAAGCTTTGAAGCGTATCCAGCATCGATGCCTTGCTCGACCATTTTGTCAAAGCACAGTAGTGAGCCTGTTTGCAACATGCCGCAAAGGATAGTTTGCTCACCCATTAAGTCAGACTTTACTTCTGCGATGAAGGAAGATTTCAGTACCCCAGCGCGGTGACCACCAGTGCCTGCCGCATAGGCTTTAGCTTGCGCCAGACCTTTACCTTCAGGGTCGTTTTCAGGGTGCACAGCAATGAGCGTTGGTACACCAAAGCCACGCTTGTATTCTTCGCGCACTTCGGTGCCAGGGCATTTTGGTGCAACCATAATGACGGTTAAGTCAGGGCGAACTTGCATGCCTTCTTCAACAATATTGAAGCCATGAGAATAAGCAAGTGTCGCACCTTGTTTCATTAGCGGCATAATCGCGCTAACAACAGCAGTATGCTGTTTATCTGGTGTGAGGTTTAACACCAAATCTGCTGTTGGAATAAGTTCTTGATAAGTGCCAACGGTAAAACCATTATCCGCAGCGTTGCGGTAAGATTGGCGTTTTTCTGCAATTGCAGACTCGCGTAAAGCATAACTGACGTCCAAGCCTGAGTCGCGTAAGTTCAGACCTTGGTTTAAACCTTGTGCACCACAGCCAACGATAACCAGTTTTTTGCCCAGTAAAACATTAACGCCTTCGCTGAACTCTTGTGGGTCCATAAATTCGCACTGCTTCAACTGTGCCAACTGTTCGCGCAGTGACAAGGTATTAAAATAATTCGCCATGTTAGATCCTATAAAGAAAAGAGAACGTGTTACGGGTTCCACATTAAAAGGCTTTTCTTCTTACGTAAAATGATATATTTAAAACGTAGTATTTCATTATTTGAAACGTTACATGGACCACAAGCAATTACAGTATTTTTTAACTTTGGCAGAAACGCTGCATTTTAGTCGCGCCAGCGAACGCTGCTTTATTAGTGCACCCACTTTGAGCCGGCAAATTAAGCAACTGGAGCAAGAGGTAGGGGAAGCGCTGTTTTATCGTGATAATCGCAGTGTACGCCTCACCGCAACGGGTGCTGCATTCGTGCGTTACGCCAAAGCCAGTTTGGCCTCATGGCAGCAATTTAAATCAGAATGTCAGGATGAAAACGCACCATTAACGGGTCAATTACATTTGTTCTGCTCAGTCACCGCCAGCTATAGCTTTGTTTATCAGCTGTTTGCTGAGTTTCGTAAGCGTCATCCTCATGTTGAACTACATCTCACCACCGGTGATCCAGCCCAGTCGATTGCGCGAGTACAAAAAGAAAGTGCCGACTTAGCCGTCGCGGTAAAACCCGCGCAGTTACCAAATGGGTTGGAGTTTGTTGCATTAGGTAAATCGTCACTCCATTTGATAGCGCCTACATTAGAGTGTCCTTTAACTGAACAAATCCAGCAAGGTAGTCGTTTAGCTGAGCTGACTTTTATTGTAGCTGAAGAGGGGGTGGTAAAAGAGCGCTTTGAACAGCTTGCACAGCAAGAAGGGTTTGTGCCAAAAGTTTATGCCTATGTTGCCGGCCATGAGGCCTTAGTCGCACTGGTTAGCTTGGGATTTGGTATCGCTTTAGTGCCAGATGTGGTTTTGCAGCAAAGTCCGTTTAAAGACAAAGTACAAATTCTGCCAAACCATGGCATAGCAGAAATTGAGATTGGTCTAGTAGCCCAAAAAAGACGAGTGAATGAAGCTGTTATCCAATCATTTTGGCTGTGTAGCCAAGAAATATTTACGCCGTAAAGCTTAGATTCAGGAACGAAATATACACTGTCTTTACATTCCCTAAACTGCCGACAATTATGACTAAAATCTTGTTCAATGAAAGAAATGAAGCGGTATTCAGTCAGTATCGCACGTTTTTAGCCCGTTATGGCTTTGACGTATTACAACTCCAAGATATCAGCGAATGGCCGAGTTATCGTGGTTGTGAGGTCATTATCTTAGATGGTGAGTTAACTGAATTGACGCATTATTTACCAGACTTACGTGGCAAATATCAGGGCGGGATTGTGGTGTCCTCTAACGCTGCTGATGAAGCAACCCAAATTATCAGCCTTGAATTAGGTGCCGATGATGTGATTTCGCGTTCGGTTAAACCACGTATGCTTGCAGCAAAATTAAATGCCTTATTAAGACGTTTAAAATGCACGGAGAGCCAAGAGCAAACCGGCATTATAAGGTTGGGCAGGCTGTTTATTGACCGTCTGAATCGTCGTGTACAATTAGCAGATCAAGATATTATGCTCACCAGCCATGAATATGAGCTATTAGTGATCCTGGCAGAAAATGCAGGCAAAGTAATAGACAGAGACAAGCTGTTTGAGCAGATCTTGGGTCGTCCGTACGATGGTATTGGTCGCAGCATTGATGTGCGGGTTTCCAAGTTACGTAAAAAACTACTTGATAATGAAGGCTGTCCGGAGCGGATCAAAACAGTTTGGAAACAAGGTTATTGTTTAGTACCGGATGCTTGGTAAAAACAAACGATGGATTGTGCGCATTGGCTTGCTTGCCAGTGTGTGCAGCGCATCGTGGCAGACTGCTAGATAAACGTATCTAAAACGCAGGATTATTTCCTATATTGCATGTTTTTTTATTGAAAAAGTAAATTTCGTTAATCGTAGAGTTGTTACCCTTGTGACACGGGTAAACTTTCCCCCTAACCAAGCAAATCCATTCCTCTCTTCAAAGAATACCTATTCCTTTGCTGAAATAAAATGTGAATAATTTTATTTTTGCCACAAATGCAGATGCAAAGCGTTCTCATTTTTTATATCATATACTTCATTAATCGCGACTCGTTCGCGTTACTTAGTTATTCTGTATTTAATAATTATAGGTATTCTGATGCAAAACCATTCTACTCTTTGCGTTCCATTGTTGACTTCGTCCTATTCTCGCGTTGCGCTAGGTATCGCACTGGCTGTTAGTGCTGTTTCATTTAATGCAATAGCGGATGATGCGGGTGACAAAGCCAAAAAGCGTCCAGAAGTTATCGTTGTGGTTGGCGACAAGCTTGATGACGTACTTCGTCAGCCTGGCTCTGTGGCACTTGTTACTGCTGCCGAACTTGAGATCCGCCAACCGCGCTCAACCGAAGAAGCACTGCGCAACGTGTCAGGAGTTGCGGTTAAGCCTGAAGAAGAATCAGCAGTTGTCGCAAATATCGGCGTGCGTGGTTTAAGCTCGGCAGATTATAAAACCTTAATTTTGGAAGATGGTGTACCTGTCGCACCAGGTTTATTCGTTGGTAATGGCCGCTATTACAATCCGCGTATCCAACGAATGGAAGCGATTGAAGTGCTAAAAGGTGCAGCGTCACTACGCTTTGGCCCAAGTACCATTGGTGGCGTGATTAACTATGTCACTAAGCAGCCTGAAGATGGCGTGCAAGTGTATGCCCGCGCAGGCTCATTCAACACTCAGTCGGTGACTTTAGAAGTCGGTGGTAGTAACCCAAGCAAAGACGCTTATTTTGGTGCACAAATTAGCCACGATAAGAGTGATGGCTTTATGGACAAAGACTATGACATGACTGACATCATGATCAAGGCTGGCATGGATATAGGGCAAGATCAATCAGTCAGCGTTAAATACACAGACTATGACAATGATGCAAATATTTCTTACCGTGGTTTGTTTTTAGGTGCTTATGAAAATGGCGAGCGTTACAACCCAGCGCCTGATGACTATTTCTTAACTGGTCGTCGTTCTTTAGATATTACCCACGAATGGGAAATTAACGCAGAGACGACATTAAGCACTTTGGTGTATGGCAGTGAAATGTACCGTGATTACTGGCGTTACGGCACTGACAACAATGCGTCTATGGCTGCTGGTCGTTGGATTTACACAGACAAGCTAAACGGTAATAACCGTGCATTTGAGCGTTTTGGTGTAGATAGCCGTTTACAGTTAGAACACACGTTGTTTGGTCTTAAGAGTGAAACCGAAGTCGGTGTGCGTTATATGTATGAGTCTATGGACGACCA
This sequence comes from Pseudoalteromonas fenneropenaei, assembly GCF_042643375.1. Classification (NCBI taxonomy): domain Bacteria; kingdom Pseudomonadati; phylum Pseudomonadota; class Gammaproteobacteria; order Alteromonadales; family Pseudoalteromonadaceae; genus Pseudoalteromonas; species Pseudoalteromonas fenneropenaei. The sequence continues at coordinate 253,973 of NZ_JBHRSD010000011.1, read as the reverse complement.
AACTATTGCCGCCACTCGTGAAACCCCACGTACGGGTAGCCTCAGCAAAGACGTGACTGATTCTGCGAAAAGTACAGCGCTACATTTGCAAAACCGTTTCGAGTTAAACGAACATTTAGCAATTACAGCGGGCGTGCGTGTCGAACACTACGAGCAAAACCGTGAAGACAAACGTAAAGCAGAGCAAGCGCAAACAAGCAACACAGAAGTGTTGCCTGGCTTAGGTATGACTTATCAACTTACACCGCAATTGCAAGCATTTGCTAGCGTTTACAAAGCGTTCTCACCTGCGCTTAATGGCGATGCGCTAAATGGTTTGGATGACCAAGAGTTAGCGGCTGAGCGCTCAGTGAATTTTGAGGCTGGTTTACGTGGTCAGCAGCAACAGTTTAAGTACGAGCTCGCGTATTTCCGCATGGACTTTGACAACCAAATCATTCCAGCAAACTCAAACAGCCAATTCCAGCGCACCAATGGTGGCGAAACTCTGCATCAAGGCCTTGAGGGTCAATTTAATTGGCAACTGAATGATGCATTCAATTTAACCGCAAATGCGACCTATGTACCTGATGCTGAGTTTGATGGTGCCCGTTATAACGCACAAGGTGACGTCACTACGCCTGATGGTAATCGCGTTACTTATACGCCGAAATGGATTGCGAATATGGCGCTTGAACACCACTACGGCAAGCTACGTACTTCACTAAGCGTGCACTACACTGGCGATCAGTTCACTGATGTAAAGAATAGCGTTGCGTTAAAAGAATCAACGTCAGGTTTCTTTACTGGTCAAATCGACGCTTACACATTGTTAGATTTAAATGCTGTATATGAAGTCAACAGTGCTCTAACGCTGAGCGCTAGCGTTAAAAACTTGGCAGACAAAGAGTATATCGCCAGTTTGCGCCAAGGTATTTACGTGGGTACTGAACGTAGTTTTGATGTTGCGCTACGCTACAAATTTTAACACTTCGCTTTTATAAGCAAGTTTGATAAACGGGACCAGCATGTCCCGTTTTTTTTGGTTTATTGTTAGTTAAGAACGTTGCCGAGAAAGGCTGTGAGCTTGCTAATAGTGCTTTTAAAAAAGCTTCATTTCTATCCTACACCTAGTCTTATCCTAAGTAGTCCCTTTACGTCCATTTGATTGCTAACAGCAGTCACGATACTCAGAAAAGGGGTAAGTGGTCTTTTTTAAGGCGGGTAAATTTTTCGATAATGCGAATTTAGTTATTCTTGGTAATTGCTCCTGCATTACTCTACTTCTTGTATCTATACAGTTGTAAATGAGGAAGCTTCAACAAAGTAAGCATAAAATTTAATCATTTCAAATGACCAAGGGTTAATGCAGATTAATGGTATTATCGGTTAATCAATGCAAGAACTAATCAATATCACAGCTGTGTGGGTAATGTTTTGCTGTAATCAGCAAGGTAACAGAATGATCTAAGAGAATAAATTGACGAGGTAGCTAAAACTGTTTAACTCAACTTGAGGGGGCATAAGCTTAGTTAATCATAGATAGGGAAGAGATAGGCTGGCGACGGGCAGTGCCAGCCTATAGTACGGGAGAGTAGGCTCCCAGATTTTAAACTCAGTGAACGGCGTACTGACGAGTACGATAAAAACCCATCGCATTAAGCTGTTCAATAATACTTGGGTCGTCGAGACGCTCTGGTGTATCTAAATCGCGTAAATAATGATCTTTTGGCACATTGTGTAAATCGAGCATTTTGCTGAACAATACGCTACGAATGTCAAACGCTGTCATTCCATTATCTTGGATGATATCGAGCTGTTCTTGTAGATCCGCAAATGGGCGAGCCTGACTGTCGTCAACGACGGGAGTAAAACGTAAAGCAGATTTACCTTTCATAATAACGGCCCTCATCTTGTCTTTTGCCAATCGCAATGAATTCGTATGCAATGTTACCAAAATCGAGAATTATGTATAAAAAATCGCGACTTAGATAATTTCAATAAATGCAGTTTACTCTGATTTTGACCTCGAAAGCCAATCTGGATGTAAAGGTTTGTAAATCAACTTGAAAAATTCTCTATATTGGAAACTGCAATTTTTAGACGTCTAGATGCAAGTCACTGATAGAGAATGAAAATTGTTCTCAACGCTATCTAAACGTTGAGAACAATTATTTTTAGCTGAATAGTTTTTGTTTGACGTGTTCTGCGAAACCACTACCGGCTTCAAGATAAAAGTTGTAAGTTGAGTCGACTCCGAGCTCTTCCAGTTCCTTTTGCTGGTCCGGGTAATTAGCAATAGCGGTCACTTGGCCTTGATAGCCGCAGGCTTTCAATTGCTCTAAAGCAAACAAGTTTTGGTTATGTTTTGGCATGGCTAACATCACCATCTCTATACAGTGGTGGTTTATATGCTGCCAAAAATCAGGGTCCGTTGCATCGGCAACAATGACACGACGATTGTGGGACAGATGCTTATTGACCACATCTGCGCTGATGTCGATACCTGCAATGCTGCCGGGGTGGCTTTGCTCGATGGTTTCGTATGCGCCTGTGCCAACGCGGCCCATTCCAAATATCAAAATTTTTGCTGAAGGTAGGCTCACCGGCATTTCTTCTTCTAGACGTACATCGCTTTCGAATTTCAGTAACCAGTTTTCTACTTTGACATAAATATCGTTTGAACGTTTATTTAGCGGTGATGCAATAACGAAGGTAATGGATACGGCTATTGCAACAACGGCTAACCATTCACCCGTAATCACACCACTAGTGGAGGCAACCGCACACACGATGAGGCCAAACTCTGAATAGTTCGCGAGGCTAAACGCGCTTAATAATGAAGTACGGGCACGGAGGTTAACCAAATTGGTAAAGACGTAATAAAGCGCAACTTTAAGCGGTAAAATTGCTACTAACAGCAGAGCGACAAACAACGCATGCCAACTCATTTCCGCATTCAGACCAATATTCAAGAAGAAACCGACCAGTAAAATGTCTTTCAAATTGAGTAATGACTTAGCAAGCTCACTGGCTTTTTTGTGTGGTGCGAAGATCATACCTATGATCAAAGCCCCTAAATCACCTTTTAAACCAGCAAATTCAAAAGCGTGATAACCCGCGACCAGAGCAAAGAAAAAGCCAAATAAAGGCAATAACTCACCATGTTTCGAGCGGTTTAAGATCCAGAACATGGCTGGGCGCAATAACGGCAACGCGACGAGTAGCGCAAATGCCCAAATATTGGGGGTTTTACCAGTTGAAACAGCAAGGAATATCACAGCGAAGATATCTTGCATAACTAAGATACCAATAGAGATTTTACCGTGCATGCTGTTCATTTCACCGCGCTCTTCAAGCACTTTTACGGCAAATACGGTACTTGAGAAGCTAAACGCAAAACCTATCAATGCCGCACTTTGCCAGCTGAGGTCGGTAAATAGAGGCAAGCTTAAGGTGCCGAGCATCAAGGCTATGGCGCAAAAGAGCATAGTGCTGACAATGATGTGTAGGGAGGCGGGCGCCCAAACTTGCAACTTGGTCAAGTTACTGACCTTTAGCTTCAAACCTATGCTAAATAGCAGTAATGTCACACCTAAATCAGCGATTTGTGACAAAGCCTCGGTTGAGCTGTAGCCAAAGCCGTTTAAAACGAATCCAGCCATTAAGAATCCGATGAGAGGCGGTAACTTAAGCTGATACACCGCAAAGCCGCAAAGGAACGCGGCGGCAAAAAACAAGAGTTCCATAATGCTATTTATTGAGTTATTCCTGCCTATCAGTGTACCAAAACGTTTTGATATATAAATCAAAAATGCAACATTTTCGGCAGTTACCGTGCATAAACAAGGAAAATCATGCCGTCGGCCGCAAATTTTCGCTGACAAGCTGAAAAAAATGTGGTTAAGATGCAAGACGAAGGAAGATCCTCGTTAGGAGAGCAGATGTTTAAAAAGATCCTCGCATCAGTTGGTATCGGTGCGGCGAAAGTAGACACCGTGTTAGAGACAGAACATTTACACCCTGGGCAAAAGTTTCAAGCCCAGATCCATGTAACAGGTGGTAGCACCGCTCAGGATATTAGCGGTTTACAGCTAGCACTCATGACTCGGGTAAAGGTTGAAGGTGACGACGGCAGTTATTTTGTAAATCATATTATTGAAAAATGGCGCATTGCTGAGCAATTTACCATTGCCCCAGGCGAGACGCGTATTGTGCCTTTTGAAGCCAGATTGCATTCAGAAACCCCCATTACTGAACTCTCAGGTGGTTTAAATCAAACTCATATTTGGATCGAAACCGGATTAGATATCGACTTGGCGCTAGACCCAAGCGATCGAGATTTCCTGCATATTTATCCCAATGATGCGGTTAAAACCTGTATGCAGGCCATGGACAAACTAGGTTTTGCCTTAGTGAAGGCTGATGTAGAAAAAGGCTTTTTACGTGCTAGCAACTTTCATTCAGTGTCCGGTTGTTATCAAGAATTGGAATACCGACCGCGTAGTCGCTCAATGTTCGGTATTCAGGAAGTGGAATTATCGTTCGTGCCCGAACCGCACCGCACCCATGTGTTGATTGAACTCGACAGAGCATTTCGCGGCGACGGTTATGTTGATTTAACGATTGAGCACGACCAAGTGAATTTGTCGCAGCTCTGTGATCAGCTAGAGCGCTTGTTCGCTTAAGTTAGGCGCCACGCAAAGCGAAATAACAGCCCGGCTTGCCGGGCTTTTTTACGGGAGCAAAAGAATGAGAACTGAGGTCCAAAACTTCGCGCAATTGAATACCGACAGTTTATATGAGCTGTTGAAACTTCGTGTCACGGTATTTGTGGTGGAGCAAAACTGCCCCTATCCAGAGCTTGATGACATCGATAGAGCGCCAGATTGTTTACATCTGTCCTTACTACAGGACGACAAATTAGCCGGTTACGCACGCTGTTACCGCAAAGCTTGTGGTACTGCGGCTATCGGTCGCGTGGTGGTCGCACCGTGGGCACGGGGTCAAGGTCTAGCTAAAAAACTGATGCTTGAAGCAATCAATGTATGTCGCAAGCGCTACGATGGTGTTGAAATTGTCATAAGTGCACAAACCTATCTGCTAGACTTTTACGCTGGGCTTGGCTTTATAGCTGAGGGAGAGGCATACCTAGAAGATGGTATACCTCATCAAGATATGCGTTTACAGTGAGTTAAAGAACACCAATGCAATGGCCAGTGGGCAAATGAACTTGATATACCACGGCCAAATTTTCCAAAATAGGCTGTGCTCTACGCCTTCAAAGCCAGCTTGTATTTCAGCCAATAGTTTATGGCGATGCCACATCCAACCGGCAAAAATACAGCAGAACATGCCAATCAGCGGCTGCCCAAATTGCGTGGTAAGCGCAATCACAAAGCCAAATAAACTGCTGAAGTTAAACACAATCACAAAGCTTACCACAGCAATCACACCGCCTATTAGCCAAGTCGCTTGTAAGCGATTCATGCCAAAGTTTTCTACCGTATAGCTCACAGGCGCCTCAAGCATCGAAATCGAAGAGGTGAGGGCTGCAATACTCATCAGGGCAAAGAATGCAAACGCAACCACTAAGCCGATAGTGCCCATACTGTTGAAAAGCGCTGGTAGCACTTGGAATACCAAAGTGTCTTCGGATAACAGCGTGCCATTTGCGCTGAAGATTTCGACGCCCTGTGCTTGGGCAACATACATGGCAGGAATGATTAACAGACCCGCAGTGAAAGCAATAAACACATCAATCAAAGTGACATACGCACCGAGCGAAACAAGGTTTTCATTTTTTGCGATATAAGAGCCGTAAATGATCATCACACTGGTGCCGAGAGATAAAGAGAAAAACGCTTGGCCTAACGCGCTTACCAGCAAATCAGGATTAAATACTTGGCTGAAATCAGGTACCAAATAAGCACGCAAGCCTTGCGTTGCGCCTTCTTGGGTCAATACATAGGCAATCAATAAAAACAAAATACCCAAAAGTGCGGGCATGAGGCGTTTGGACCACTTCTCGATGCCGTTTTCCACTCCTTTACTGATGATTGCAATGGTCAGCATAATAAATAGTGCAGTAAATAACAGGTCGCGACCAAGGCTTTGTTGGTTTAACCAATCTGCGGTTGCCTTTAAATCCGTAACCGTTGCAATCGGGGCTAGGGTAGCAGACAACATCCAGCCAGCAACGATGGCATAAAAGCTCAGAATGAGTGCAGCACAAATGATGCCACCGAAACCGACGGCAAAAGCGAATTTAGGCTGTGTGGGGGCGATTTTACGAAGCGCGGTCACAGCATTAGCCTGACCGTGGCGACCTATCACTAATTCTGCCATAAAAGCTGGATATGCTAGGCAAAAAGCTAGAATTAAATAGACGAATACGAAAGCGGCACCACCATTACTGGCGGTCTGAGTGGGGAAACCCCAAATGTTACCAAGGCCAACGGCAGACCCAGCTGCGGCCATAATAAAACCAAAGCGAGAGCTGAACTCTCCGCGCACACTGCTCATGTTGTTATACTTCTCTTTTTCTTTATTGCGCCACAATCTACTGGAAAAAGTCTTAAATAAAAAGGCATTTTTTTGTTGATCTGGCTCAAGATCTCCACAGCTAAGATGCTGTAAATCCAAGTTTAATCCCTATGAGTTCAGGCACTTTAAAAACTGCTATAAAAACAGCAAGATGGCCAAAAATGTACAGCTGTGTGAGTTTCTTTACAGTTTTCTGAGCGGTTGTAGTGGAAACGAAAAAATAAACTTGGCGCCGTGTAATACCTCACTTTGGCAGACTTCCACTGCACCGTGGTGCCAATCGGCCACTTTTGCGACGATTGCTAGGCCTAAGCCGTAACTTTGTCCTGCTCGGTTGCGGTGGTTTTGTTCCTGATAGAATGGGTTGAATACTTTACTCCAATTTTCCTTCGCAATACCTGCGCCATCATCTTCAACATAAATGAACACTTGTTTATTGCGCACTACTGCACTGAGTTGAATTTGGCTCTGGGCGAAATCGCACGCATTGCTAAGTAGATTACCAAGTGCTCTGGCCAGCCAATGTAGGTCCGCACTGATACTGACTTGCTGATGACAAAAGGTGGTGATGGTAATGTTGCGCTCGCGGGCTTTCGGTAACATTTGGTCAGCAACTGAAGCGAGATAAGGTGCCAAAGAGGTGGTTTCAAAATTAAGTTGTTGTGCTTTTTGTTCCAAAGTCGCAAAGGAAAGATAGCTTTTTAGCATAGCCTCCATTTGGTCAAGATCTCGCTCCATTCGCTCAAGGTAAGTTTTGGCAGCGCTGAAATCCTCTGCATCGAGCGCGGCATCAACGCCAAATCTTAAACAGGCGACTGGGGTACGAATATCATGAGATAAACTGGACGCCATTAGTTTGTTTTCGGCAAGCAGTTTCTCAATCTGATTTGCCATGCGATTAAACGTCAGCTCAACATCCTGAATGTAAGTAAAATGATTCACTTCAATGCGCGCAGACAAATCGCCGCTAGCAAAGGCTTTTGCGGCATTAGTGAGTTGTGTTAAACGCTTCGCAAGAGGGGCAAGAATAAACCACATAAAGATGCACACCCCAGCGTAGAACATCAACGTGAGCAGCATGTCGTTGTCTTCAAATAGTTCGTCGGGTTTGGATAGTCGCAGTTCAAGATAATCTGGCATTAAGGCAGGCACACTTTTTAGCAAGTAGTAACCGACCTGATCTTCCAAGATAAGTCCTTGGGGCTCAAGAATATCGGTTTTTAGCTCGTTGGGTAGAGCAAGGCTATTGCCACCTTTGAGGGCAATATCGAGAGCAAAACTGGTGGCAAACTGGGCTGCTAACGCTTGCCGCTCAGGTGGCGGGGCTTTTGCCAGCTGTGCGCTTATCCCCGCTGCAATTTTACTTTCCCAAGCAAAACGGTCTTCAACTGGCAGCGCCTGTTGACTAAAACTGTCGATTAACCAGCCGAGGATCACCAGCGAGAGCAATGCGCTTGCCAGCAAATAAAAGTACAGTTTACGCAATCAGATCACCTTAAGTTTCGCTGTTACCAAGCACTAGGAACTAATAGATAACCACGGCCCCAGATGGTTTTAATTTTTTCAGGATTTTGTGGGTCGTCATTGAATTTTTTGCGCAGCGCAGAGATCAGTACATCAACGCTACGATCCAAGCCATCATATTCGCGCCCTTTAGTGGCTTTAAAGACGGCATCGCGAGAGACAACTTCACCAGCGTGGCTGGCAAGAAAGTTCAGCAGCAAATACTCCGAAGTCGATACTATCACTTCGCTGCCATCAAGTAGTACTTTTCGCGCTTGCGAGTCTATCACTAAGTTGCCGACCACCAGCTGAGTTGCTGCTGTTTTGCTACTATCGGCTTCTTGTGGTAAGCGTAGCGCAGACTTGATACGTGCGAGCAGTGCTCTTGGTCTGACCGGTTTTATCACGTAATCACTGGCGCCGACTTCAAGGCCAATGACCTCGTCCATTTCTTCGTCTTTTGCCGTCATCATGATAATAGGTTTGTGGTAAAACTGTCTTAATGCGCGACATACGCTGATGCCATCTTGGCCGGGCAGCATTAAATCCAACAACACTAAGTCAGGATTGAGCTTTTTAACTTGTTCAACAGCTAAGTCACCTCTTGCACAGCAGACGGTGGTATAGCCTTGATTGGTCAAATACTCAGCGACCCACTGAGCCAGCGAAACATCATCTTCAACCAATAAAATAGTTCCGTAGTTTTCCATTAGAATAATCTCCACCGTCTTTTTTCTTGTCGGTTAGTATAAACCCATTGTACTTGCACATCTGCACTTGCCAGACTTTGACCACCATGCTGAGTGATCAACTCAAAAGTTTGGCTTTCTGTATGATTAAAATCGTATTTAAAGGCGCCTTGCAGGCTATCTTGCCAACACTCCAAGACGATGTCGGTATTACGATTTTTGATACAAACTGGTTGCGCTGCGTTAACCTGCCAGTTTATCTCAAGTTCTATATAACAGTTGCGACCTTGTCTTAAGCTAACACAGGTTTGTGGTGTGGTCGCAAGGGTATTGCCACCGCTTGGTGTCACATCGAATGCCGCAGTACGAAGTTGTTCGGCCTGTGCGGTATGGCTCAGTATGACCAGCACATAGCCGAGCGTGTTCAAAATCATCCTTGAAGAGTTAAAATACATAGCGCACGCCTACCATGGCTTTATGTTGATAGTCCTGTTGTACTAAGGGACTGTTGGCAATATCCGGTGAAAACCAGGTAGACATCCAGCCTGCTAAAAATACCCAATGCTGATTAAGCGGGTACTCCGCGTGAAACTCAAACAGTAGCGCAAACGCAGTATCACTTTTATACGCGTTGCGAGAGGTGGTGGCTTCAGTTGGTGACACACCGAAATAATAATCGGCAAACGCTTCAGAATACGCGTTGAAGCCAACGCCAGAGCGAAACTCCCAATTCCGCCAAGGATGAATATGGCTTAGAAATGATGTCGCTATCCAGCCATTATGTGAACCGGTAACATCATGCAGCAATTCAACGCTCAGCTGGGTATCGTGGTATTGCCGCGTTAAGCGCACCCCAACATCGAAATCATAATTGCGTGTTTTTATGCCGCGTAGGGCTTCTTTAATGACTTTGCTATTGTGCAGTCCGCTGCCGCTTTCACTGAATCCTGGTTGTAGTTGCAGGCCGACTACATCAAGGCTCCATGAGTTATGGTCAAACAGATTGTAACCGAGGATAAGTCCACCACTAAGCTGGCTTTGATCAAAGTCGAGATAGAAATTGCCGTAGCTGAGCGCTAAGTTTAAGTTCGCCTCAAAGTGTTGGCTTGCATCACTTAGGCCCTCTAAATAAGGGTCTTCATAGGTATATTGCGCACCAACACTCCAATCCCACGTAAAGCCTGCGTTGTTTGCAAACTGATTGTCTGCATATAGACGATTCGCTGCAAATGCCGATTGATGGACTGTCAGAAACAAAAGAAATAACGCAATTACACGCATAGCGCTGTCAGAAATACCACGAGTGAAGATAGCAGCATTATAAATTGTCCTTATTGTCATGCTGTTAAAAATTGTAGGGTAACGGCTGAGTGAATGTTACGCCGTTACCCAGTAGTGCGGGTAGGGAGGTTACTTGACTGCGATTTTCTCAATTAGAATATCGCTTAAGTGTTTTTGCATCATAGGTACCAGCGCACTGACTTCCGTTTCTGTACATGCTCCGCTGGTTTTTTCTAACTCAGACACAGACTCAACCACTTTATATTTAGGAATTGTCACCGTTTGCTCGGTACGCATTAATCGTGCTTCATCGGTGTTTTGATCTTGCACAAACTGGATCACTTCCTGTTCATTAGTGACTTTTTGCTGCTTGGTAAGCTGATAGCGTAACGGCTGATTTTGAAAACTCGCGCTGTCTATCGATGCTTTGGCAAACCATACTACGTCAGAAGACTTTTGATGAGTTAAACGCATACTTACCGATGCAACTATGCTTTTGCACTGTTGCTGCTGTGGTAGTCGTGCCAGCACTGCTAAGCGGTCTTTATTGCCAGAGATCTGTAGTTGATAGCTCTTATCTTTAGCAAAATCTAAGTCCAGCTGATGTATGGTCAGTACATAATGGCTTTTTTCGTCATCCTGCACTTTAAGGCCCTTGGCTTGCAATGCCACCGCGATTTGTTGCGCCAGTGTATCGGTCAGACTCACTTTGTTGGCAACGATGCGCACTGTGTCGGCTTCGGCAATCGGGTGTGCTGGCAACTGCACGGATTTGACACGGGCACTTTCTTTTTGCGTAACATAAGTGACTTCGTAAACTTGCTTAGCCAAGAGTGGCTTCTTGGGTGTCGCAAGTAATGGCGCAGGTTCTTTGGTTATTTGACAACCTGCTATTAATACTAACGCCAGTGGTAAACTTCGTCTCAAAGTCATGCACGCCCGCCTTTATGTTATTTATCGAAAAGCAATGATTCTACGTGAGATACATCAAAACTTCATGTTAGTATTGCCCCGCTCTAATCTAAGCGAAGCGTTATGAAGTACCTGATTTATCTATTGCTGTTTATGCCATTCATCGTAAAGTCGCAGGACCAAGATCTTGCGCTCAGACAATGGAACCAATTTTTAGCCAAGTATTCTAAGCAAGTGGACGCAAAACTTAAAGAGAAATCCATTCCTGGAGCTGCTTTGACCATTGTACATGGCGATTTTCCGGATCTCGTGCGAGGTTTTGGCGTGACACAACAGAAAAATGGTCACGCAGTGAACGAACATACTCGGTTTCGTTTAGCCTCGGTTTCGAAAACCTTCGCGGGTTCCTTGGCAGCAAAGTTAGCGGCAGACGGTAAATTGGACTTAGATGCCCTAGTGTCGGACTACTTACCTTATTTCAACACCACTAACTACCAGCATTTAAGAGTGTACCATTTGCTCAGCCATTCCAGTGGTTTAGTGCCCAATGCTTACGATAATTTAATTGAATCACGTATGCCGTTCCCTGATATTCGCGACAAGTTATTGAACGTTGACGCGCTGTGTGAACCTGGTAAGTGTTATGGCTATCAAAACGTGATGTTCAGTTTAGTCGGTGATGTTATCGCCAAAGCCACAGGACAAAGTTATGAAACTTGGGTGCGCGAGGCATTCTTTAAACCGCTTGGTATGAAAGACGGTGGTGTGGGCTTTGATAACATGCAAAGGGATGACAACTACGCACTTCCACATGTCAAAGGGCAAAAACGTTGGCACACCGCTAAGCTCAAACCTAACTATTATAAGGTAGCGCCCGCGGCTGGTATAAATGCCAGTGCCAAAGATATGGAAAAGTGGTTGCTTGCGCAACTGGGTTATTACCCCGATGTGTTATCGTTAGACGCACTTATCATTCAAGCACGTCCTTATACCCAAACTAAACGAGAATTACGTCGCCGTACGTGGCAACAATATGTGAACGAAGCGCATTACGGTTTGGGGTGGCGGATCTATGACTATCAGCAAGAAACGGTTTATTATCACAGTGGCTGGGTGCAAGGATATCGCACTGATGTGGTGATTTTGCCACGGTTAAAAATCGGCTTTAGTTTGTTGCTAAATGCAGAAGCAGGTCTACTGAATGAATTGACGACAGATTTTATCAATGAAGTGTTGGATATGGATGCGTTGCTGAACGAAAAGTTCGAGCAGCAACGCGAAAAAGCCGACAATTAACGTGGTAATTGGATCTTTTTCTCTTCGCTTTGACGATATAATACCAATACATGGCCAATCGTTTGTACTTTGAAAGCTTTAGTTTCACGCACGATAGCGTCGATGATCAGCTGTTTTACTTCGCGATCTTCGGTTGGCACTTTAACTTTGATCAGTTCATGAATGTTTAAAGCACTGTCGATTTCGGCTAAAACACCTTCGGTTAAACCGTTTGCGCCGAGCAATACCACAGGCTTACGATCATGCGCTAAACCTTTTAGGAACTGCTTTTGTTTATTTGATAATGTCATATTGATACAATTTACTTAATGAATAGGCTTGAATAATCGTTATTCTACCGCCATCTAGACAATATTACTAATGAGTTAAACACAAATATGGCTAATAAAAAGCACTCGGCAAGCTCGACGCGCTGGTTAAAAGAACACTTTGATGACCCTTATGTCCTTGAAGCACAAAAACGTGGCTATCGTTCACGGGCAATTTTTAAGTTGGAGGAGATCCAACAAAAGGACAAATTAATCAAGCCAGGCATGAACGTTGTCGACTTAGGTGCAGCGCCAGGAAGTTGGTCCCAGTATTTGGCGCAACAGCTAGGTGAGCGCGGCGAAGTTATCGCCTGTGATATTTTGCCAATGGACCCACTAGCGGGGGTTGCTTTTTTACAAGGCGATTTTCGCGAAGAAGCGGTATTGAACGCATTGCTAAAACGCATTGATGGTAAAAACATTGATGTAGTGTTCTCAGATATGGCACCAAATATGAGTGGCAACACCTCAATCGACCAAGCTGGCAGCATGTACCTTGTGGAACTTGCTTTGGATATGTGCCATCAAGTGTTGAAAAAAGACGGCGCTTTTACAGTTAAAGTGTTCCAAGGCGAAGGATTTGAGCAATTTGTGCAATCCGTCCGTGAATACTTCAAAGTAGTTAAAATTCGTAAACCTAAAGCGTCAAGGCCACGTTCACGCGAGGTGTATATAGTGGCGACAGGCTACAAACTGTAGTACAGTGAACAGGTGTTTCGAAAAGATTTCATTTTAATTGGATACAAGAGGTTAACTCCTTGAGCGATATGGCTAAAAATCTGATACTCTGGTTGGTCATTGCCGTCGTGCTAATGTCGGTATTTCAGAGTTTTAACGGCGGCGAGCAATTAGATCGTCAAACTAGTTACACTCAATTTGTCAAGGAAGCCCGCGCGGGTGCAATCCGCGAGGTGGTGATTGACCGTGGAACACTCAGCATCACAGGCGTAAAAACCAATGGTGAGCGTTTCCAGACTACCATGCCAATGTACGACCAAGACTTACTAAATGACTTGTTGAAAAACGACGTCAACGTCAAGGGTGTACAACCAGAAGAGCAATCATTTTTAGCCAGCATTTTCATTTCCTGGTTCCCAATGCTATTGCTAATTGGGGTATGGATTTTCTTCATGCGCCAAATGCAAGGCGGTGGCGGTAAAGGTGCCATGTCTTTTGGTAAGAGCAAAGCGCGCTTGATGAGCGAAGACCAAGTTAAAACGACATTTGCGGACGTTGCAGGTTGCGACGAAGCCAAAGAAGACGTGACTGAGTTGGTTGATTTTCTACGTGACCCATCAAAGTTCCAAAAATTAGGCGGTAAAATTCCTAAAGGCGTATTGATGGTAGGCCCTCCAGGTACAGGTAAAACCTTATTAGCTAAGGCTGTTGCGGGTGAAGCCAAAGTACCATTCTTTACTATCTCTGGTTCAGACTTCGTAGAAATGTTTGTCGGTGTTGGTGCTTCTCGTGTGCGTGATATGTTCGAACAAGCGAAAAAAGCGGCACCTTGTATCATCTTTATCGACGAAATCGATGCGGTTGGCCGTAAGCGTGGCGCGGGTATGGGTGGTGGTCATGACGAACGTGAGCAAACCTTGAACCAAATGCTAGTTGAAATGGACGGTTTTGAAGGCAATGAAGGTATTATCGTTATTGCTGCGACTAACCGCCCAGATGTTTTAGACCCAGCATTACTGCGTCCGGGTCGTTTCGACCGTCAAGTTGTGGTTGGTCTACCAGACGTACGTGGTCGTGAACAAATTCTTAAAGTCCACATGCGTAAAGTGCCATTAAACGAAAACGTTGATGCTGCCACTATTGCCCGTGGTACACCTGGGTTTTCTGGTGCTGATTTAGCAAATCTCGTTAATGAAGCAGCCTTGTTTGCGGCGCGTGGTAACAAACGTTTGGTCAGCATGGCCGAATTTGATGCAGCCAAAGACAAGATCATGATGGGTGCAGAGCGCCGTTCTATGGTGATGAGTGAGCAGGAAAAAGAAATGACTGCTTACCATGAGGCGGGCCACGCTATTGTGGGTCGTTTAGTGCCTGAACATGATCCGGTATATAAAGTCTCCATTATTCCACGTGGCCGCGCTCTTGGTGTGACCATGTATTTACCAGAGCAAGACCGTGTTAGTCACTCTAAGCAACATTTAGAGTCGATGATTTCAAGCCTTTATGGTGGTCGTTTAGCTGAAGCCATTATTTATGGTGAAGATAAGGTGACTACTGGCGCGAGTAACGACATTGAGCGCGCTACAGAAATCGCTCGTAAAATGGTCACGCAATGGGGTCTTAGCAGCAAATTAGGGCCACAGTTGTACATCGAAGAGAATGGCGAAATGTACATGGGTGGTGGCTCAAGCCGTGCCAAGTCAATGTCTGATGAAACGGCAAAACTGATTGACGAAGAAATTAAATCAGTGATCGACCGTAACTATCAGCGGTCAGAGCAAATCTTAAAAGACAACATGGATATTCTCCATGCGATGAAAGATGCGTTAATGAAGTATGAAACCATCGATGCAGCCCAAATTGACGATTTAATGGCACGCCGTGAAGTACGCGAGCCGCGTGACGCGCACGACAAAAAGCCAACGTCTGGTGGTTCGGCTTCGAGTCAGCCTGCTGCGGAAGCTAAAAAAGAGGAAAAAGTAGAGCCAAGTGCTGATAATTCAGAAACTAAGCTTGATGATAGCCTCTAACAGCCGTTACAATACAGCAATCTTCAAAAGCCCCTGATCAGGGGCTTTTTTATACCTGGCCGGAGCTTCCCCAGGCCCTTAGTTTTAACTTAAACCTAAGGTGAGTTATGAATAACTTGCAGTTACCTCGAGGTAGGGTATTAGATCTTACCTGCCCCCAGATCATGGGGATCTTAAATGTCACGCCTGATTCGTTTTCAGATGGTGGCAGTTACTGCCAAACCGACAGCGCTGTCAATCAAGCTATATTAATGCTCAAGCAAGGTGCAACTATCATCGACATTGGTGGTGAAAGCACTCGTCCCGGCGCGCCTGATGTCACTCTAGAAGATGAACTCCAAAGAGTCATTCCCGCTATTGAGGCAATTCGCAGCATATCCGATTGTGTTATTTCTATCGACACCAGTAAAGCCGAAGTCATGGCTGCTGCTATTGCAGCGGGCGCTGATATCATCAACGATGTACGAGCGCTACAGGAAGCTAACGCGCTTGAGGTGGCAGCACAGTTTGACGATGTGCCAGTGTGTTTAATGCACATGCAAGGCGCGCCGCGCACCATGCAGCTTAATCCTCACTACGAGGACTTGTTTAGTGATATTAATGCGTTTTTTGATGCACGGATCGCCGCATGTGAGCAAGCGGGGATTAAGCGAGAGCGACTTATTCTTGACCCAGGATTTGGTTTTGGCAAGAACTTACAGCATAACTTTGCGCTCTTAGGACGTTTTGCGGCTTTTTCGCATTTTCAATTGCCGCTACTTGCTGGGTTATCGCGCAAATCTATGTTTGGCAAATTATTAAATCGTGACACTGATAAACGCTTAGCTGCCAGCTTAGCGGGTGCACTGTTGTGCGCGCAGCAAGGCGCGCACATCATCCGTGTTCACGATGTACAAGAAACAGCAGATGTACTGCAAGTGTTACACGCTGCATGCAATGGAGTAGAGCATGAGTAATAGAAAGTATTTTGGTACCGATGGCGTACGTGGTTTAGTGGGTGAGTTTCCTATCACTCCTGAGTTTGCCTTAAAACTCGGTTGGGCAGCGGGTAAAGTGCTGTCAAAACAAGGCACCAAGAAGGTTATTATAGGGAAAGACACACGTATTTCTGGTTATTTACTAGAAACTTCACTGGAAGCGGGCTTAATCGCGGCAGGTATTGATGTAGTGCTGCTAGGCCCTATGCCAACACCCGCTGTTGCGTACCTAACCCAAACTTTTCGTGCTGAAGCGGGTATTGTGATCAGTGCCTCACATAATCCTTATCATGACAATGGTATTAAATTCTTTAGTGGCAAAGGGACTAAGTTACCTGACGAAGTTGAGCTCGAAATTGAAGCTATGCTCGAGCAGACCATGACTTGCGTCGCTTCAGATAAGCTAGGTAAAGCGAGACGATTAGATAATGCCGATGGCCGTTATATCGAATTCTGTAAAGGTCAATTTCCCAAAGAGCTTTCACTAGAGGGCGTGAAGATTGTGTTAGATTGCGCTAATGGCGCGACTTATCACATAGCCCCTGCGGTGATGCGCGAGCTAGGTGCAGAAGTTATTTGTCATGCTTGTACACCTGATGGTGTTAACATTAACCACGAATGTGGTGCAACGCATGTTGATACCTTAAAGCGCAAAGTGCTGGAGCACAAAGCCGATGTCGGTATTGCTTACGATGGTGATGGCGACCGTGTGATGATGGTTGACCATAATGGTCGTGTTTTTGATGGTGATGATATTGTCTACATCATCGCTTCGCAAGCCAACGAAAATGGTTCGTTAGGTGGCGGGGTAGTGGGTACTGTTATGTCTAATATGGGCTTGGAAAACGCACTTAAGGCTAAAGGTATTGAGTTTGCGCGCTCAAAAGTAGGCGACCGCTACGTGCTTGAACTGCTAAAAGAGAAAGGCTGGAAAATTGGCGGTGAAAGTTCAGGCCACGTATTGAATCTAGACTTGATAGCAACGGGTGATGGCATTGTATCAAGCTTGCAAGTATTGGCAGCTATGGTCGCAAAGAACAAAACTCTACAAGATCTCGGCGCGGGCTTTACTAAATATCCAATGAAAATGATCAATGTGCGTTACAAACCGGGCAGTGATCCAACAATTGCATCAGAAGTTCAGCAAGTGGTTGCTGAAGTTGAACAAAAACTGGCAGGAAAAGGACGTGTGTTACTGCGTAAATCAGGGACTGAACCTGTGGTGCGAGTAATGGTTGAAGCGGAGCAGGAAAAGCAGGTTATCGACTTTGCACAAAAAATTGCAAAAGTTGTCGAAACTGTGAGCAGCTAATTGAAATCTATAAAAATCTTCTTGTAACTTCGGGCGAGTCGCGCTAGTATCTCGCCCGCTTTCAGTGCGGAGCAAACCATGACGCAACGTAAGCGTATTGTCGCCGGAAATTGGAAAATGAACGGCTCATTAGAGCTGATTAACCAGTTTGCCGAGACCATAAAAACGGATTTATATCCCAATGTTGAAGTGATCTTCTTCCCGCCTTCCCCTTTGTTATCAGCTATGGCTGGAAAAGGGTTTAACACGGGCGCGCAAACAGTATCTGAACATGATGCTGGAGCCTTTACTGGTGAGGTGGAAGCCAAGCTAGTGCGCGAATTAGGATGTAAATATACGCTGATAGGGCATTCTGAACGCAGAACGTTATTTGCAGAATCAGATGCGGTGTTAGTGAAGAAGTTTGCCAAAGCGCAGCAAGTCGGTTTAACGCCGATTTTATGTGTGGGTGAAACTGAAAGTCAGCGCGACGCCGATGCCACAGAGCAAACAATAGCAACACAGCTGAACGCTATAATTGATAAATTAGGTGTAGCGTGTTTACAAAACTCTGTGATAGCATACGAACCCGTTTGGGCTATCGGCACAGGTAAAACTGCCACGCCTGAGCAGGCACAAAGCGTGCACAAATTTATTCGTGATTTGATTGCGTCTAAAGATGCGCAAATTGCGGCAACATTGCCAATCCTTTATGGCGGCAGTGTTAACGATTCGAACAGTGAATTATTGTTCGCACAACCAGATATTGATGGCGGCTTAATTGGTGGCGCAAGTCTAAAACCAGATGCTTTCTCGACTATCTGTGCAAGTGCGGTAGGGAATGTGTAGATGTACGAAGTATTATTAGTCGTCTATTTGATTGTTGCTTTAGCACTGATTGGTATGGTGTTAATTCAGCAAGGTAAAGGCGCAGACATGGGTTCGTCATTTGGTGCTGGTGCATCGGCAACCGTTTTCGGTTCGTCAGGCGCAGGTAACTTTATGACTAAAACCACCACTATCTTAGCAACCGTATTCTTTGTGCTAAGTATTGTGCTAGGTAACTTAACTGCTGGTCAGATCAAAAAGACTGACGAGTGGGAAAATCTTCAAGCGCCAGTTGCAACTGAAGCCGCAGCACCTGCAGCATCAGATGTACCAGCCACTGAAGAAAAGTCATCAGACGTTCCTAATTAATAAAACTGGCTGCTGGCTTTTGGGCTCAGCAGCGAGTGAGAACCAAAAGTTCTCAACTACTGCGGATGTGGTGGAATTGGTAGACACGCCATCTTGAGGGGGTGGTGCTTTCGAGCGTGAGGGTTCAAGTCCCTCCATCCGCACCAATTTAAGAGTAACAGCCTTAAGCTGTTGAAAACAAAATACCACGCGGATGTGGTGGAATTGGTAGACACGCCATCTTGAGGGGGTGGTGCTTTCGAGCGTGAGGGTTCAAGTCCCTCCATCCGCACCAAATTAAAGAGCCAGCATTTGCTGGCTTTTTTGCGTCTGTCGAGCTTTAAGAAACATAAATCTAACAAATTACAGTTTTATGAACTTTCTTATTCATTATTTTTGAATTATTGGATATAATACCCTTCCAGAGGAAAGATGCTACACGCATCTTTTTTTATGCCTGAAATTGTCCATCGCTTTGGCGGGAGAATTTCCTTGCTTTGACAAGCAACACACACGGTGATCATTCCTTTGGAGATAGTATGAAATCAGTTTTCCCTCATGCAGGCCTAACTGCCTTGTCTGCTGCCATTTTCTCGGCGCTTGCTCTACCTACTTTTGCAAATACTCAAGAACAAGCAGAAGCAAAAAATGACGTCTTCGAGAAAATCGAAATCACAGCACGTAAACGTACAGAAAGTCTCTATGAAACACCGACTGCGGTGACCTCAATCAGCGAAAAGCTTATCGAAAAAGCCAATATTGGCAACCTAGATGATATTGGTAAATACGTACCAAACTTAAACATTACCCGTTACGGTGTAGGTAACGCGGCACATGCATCTGTTTTTATCCGTGGTATCGGTTTACAAGACCATATCATTACCACTGACCCAGGTGTAGGTGTGTATGTTGATGGGGTGTACTTAGGCCGTCAAATGGGTTCTAACCTGTCGCTACCAAATGTGGCGCGTGTTGAAGTATTACGTGGTCCTCAAGGTACGCTATATGGTCGCAATACCTTAGGTGGTGCGGTGAATATCATCACCAAGCAACCGGGTGACGAAGACATTCTAACCACGCAGTTTACTGCGGGTTCTCGTGGTCGTTTTGCCACAGACGTATATGCGAATACGCACTTAAATGACCAATTGGCATTCTCAGGTAGTGTATCTTACAAGCAGCGTGATGGCGTTGGTAAAGCGATTAACTTAGCCAATCCCGAAAAAGAAATCGGTGAAGAGCAAGAGTGGAGCGGCCGCGTTGCATTCAAATGGCAAGTACGTGACGATTTCAGCCTCACGGCATCATTCGATAAAGTAGAAAACGACTCTGGTCAATCACCTTACACTATTGAATTAACAGCGCCATTAGACCCAAATGACTCGTTCAATGGTGATTTCCCGCTGTTAACAGAAGATATGTTACCTGCCAATCCAGATGACTTAGCAACTACAGTTGCAGGCATTGAAAGTACAGATTACTCAGGCTGGGGTTCTGCGTTAACGGCAGAGTGGGACATCAACGACCAATACACAGCAAAGTTTATCACTAGCTTTAGAAGTTCTGAGTACACTGGCGGCTTAGATGACGATGCAACGGCGTTGAATCTCTCTGAATTCCCAGAAGAGGGTGGTGCTGATCAATACTCATTTGAATTACAGTTAAATGGTTCATTTGAAAACATGGATTTTGTGTCTGGTCTTTACTACTTCAATGAGGACGGCTTTACCCAGTCTGGTCCATTTGTATTCAGTCCATGGAACACGCCAAATGGTTTATTAAATGATGGTACTACCGCGTCTTTTGGTGACTATGGTTACTTCGATATTCAGCAAGAAACTGAGTCTTATGCGGCTTATATCAATGCTAGCTACAACTTGACCGATGCGTTTAAAGTGGGTGGTGGTCTGCGTTATTCAAAAGACGAAAAAGCGGCTAATGCAATGTTCCCAAGCTTCCCAGCACGTAAGTTTGAAACGGCTAAGTTTAATGAAGTGACTTGGGATGTGAACGCAGCGTATCAGCTCAACAGCGACATGAACGTGTATGCACAAATTCAAAAAGGCTATCAAAGTGGTGGTTTCCCACCTCGTCCATTTGGCGGCCCAGCGCAATTTGTACCATTTGAAGAAACCAAAGCAATTAACTACGAAGTGGGTTTCAAAGGCCAAGTGCATGAGCGCGTTTCTATGATGTTAGCGTTATTTGTGACGGATTACACTGACTTAGCGCTACCGTTTAACGACCCAACTGCGGGCGGTGGTTTCGTGACTATCGTTGAAAACGCAGGTCAGTCTAAAGCACAAGGTATTGAGCTTGAAACGACCATTGCGATTACTGACGATTTCAGCATTCGCTCGGCTATCGGCTACCTAGATTCAGAAATCACTAAGGTGGATGAAGGCGTAATCGGTATTGGTAAAGGTGATGCACCAGCGTTAACACCACGTTGGACAGTCATGGTGGCGCCATCTTACTACTATGATTTACAGTCAGGTGGTACTTTGTCATTCAATGCTAACTACTCATACCGCAGTGATATGCAAGGCCAATCGGTATCACGTCCTAGTGAGCGTATTGCGTCGCGTGAATTGTTCGGCTTTAACATGTCTTACACTAACCCATATGGCGATATGGAAATCACAGTGTACGGCGAAAACATCTTCAACGAGGTGTACGATGTGGGTCGTTTACAACAAAGTGGTTTTGTTGGCGTAATGCGTAGCAACGACCGTAGCGAGTTTGGCGTAAAGTTCAAAAAAGAGTTTGAATTATAACCTTATCGTTTGATATTTAAGCATTAATAAGCGCAGTTAAAAGTGAAAGCTTTTACTGCGCTTTTTCATTTTGTAGAATGGCAAAAAAAGTATAAGGAACATGCCGTTGTCAGCCATTCAAACTCAACCTGTGAAGCTGTTGCGGCCATTTTGTCGTTGGTGCAATGTCGTTGCCACTGAACAGGGGGTTGTGATCTCTCGGTATAATAAGACTAAAGCACTATCTTGGCCGGAGATCGCTGAGCCTCCGCAACTAGAAAGGCGCTTTCCTTGGTACACCTTTACGATTAAAAAAGCGCAAGCCAGCTTTCGCTTCGCGGCCTCCGCGACTGAGTTTATCAACCAATTGCATCAGTTTTGGGCATTGCACTATGCTCCGCAGTTGAAATTACAGGTAGCGCAAATTGAAGCGCGACTCAAACGTCATTACCTGTGCGACACCGAATTGGCGCAAGTACAACAGCAGGCAACAAAACTCCTAAAGCCTTGGCGTTATTGGCAAGTAAGCACACTGGCTGATCCTACCTTACATGCAGCTTTAAACACGTTGCGAGAAATTTGCCAGTGGCAAAACGACGATATCGTGGCATTTCGTGAAGCGTTTGAAGCGTTTTATCTTAATCAATATGAGACGTTTTTTAACCAGCTGTATAAGCAGCCACTCACGCGCACACAGCGCTTGGCTTGTATCCGTAGTGCCAAACATCAGTTGTTGCTGGCAGCAGCAGGAAGTGGCAAAACTAGCGTTATGGTGGCGCGTTGTGCTTATCTTATTGAGCATGGTTTAGCTGTGCCACAAGATATATTGTTGCTTGCCTACGGCAACGATGCCGCCAAAGAAATGCAGGCACGCTTGGCAACACAGCCGCAAACACAAGGGGTGAAAGTTTATACCTTTCATGCTTTAGGTTTACATATTTTGCAGCAGGTTGAAGGGACTAAAACACAGCTCAGCCCCTTGGCCACTGAGCCACAGGCATTAAAAGCTTTTGTCCAGCAAACTTTGCTTAAACTACTTGCCGATCCGCGTTATCAAGGGGTATTCCAGCAATTTATCGCACGGCAAAGTGCGGCATTAGGTGTCTCTACGAATAATGTTGCTGAGCTGCCCAATTTAACCGATTGGCAAACGTGGCTTGGTAGTAGCGCAGGTAAAAAAGTTTGCCAGTATTTAGAAACCTTGTTGAGTGCTTACAAAGAATATAGTGCGACAGAAAAGGTGGGAGACCTACAAATAAAGCACCGTGCCGATCTGGATTGTTTCTTACCCCTTTTTGCAGAGTATCAATTAGCCTTGCAAACACAGCAGTGTATTGATTATCAAGATATGATTGCGCGCAGCACTTTATACGTCAATTCCGGCCGCTATATACCGCCATGGCAGCATATTTTGGTGGATGAGTTTCAAGACATCTCACGCAGTCGTGCCACATTATTAAAGGCGCTATTAGCTAAACAGCACGATAGCAGACTCTTTGCAGTGGGCGACGATTGGCAGGCCATTTATGGTTTTAGTGGCGCAGATATTAGGCTCACCACAGAATTTGCTGCACATTTCAGCCCCGCAGCGCAAATGGAGCTAGATAAAACCTTTCGTTTTCACCAAGGTTTAGTTGATATCAGCAACCAATTTGTCCGCCAAAACCCGAGCCAATGCCAAAAAGCCCTGACGGCATTCGATTCTGAGCGACGAGAGGCGGTAGTGACTTTGAGTCATGATGAAGCCGAAGGCGCAGATAAAGTAGCGATAGCACAAGTTTTAGCCGAGCTTGCTGAGCATAATCGACAAGGTTGTAGTGTGGTGATCCTTGCGCGCTTTAATAAAGACTTACCAGAACAGGCACTACGTCAGCACTGGCAGCGACAATTTCCACATTTGGCTCTGCGTTATATGACGGTTCATGCAGCCAAAGGGCAGGAGTCGGATTTTGCTATAATTAATAATGTCAGCAGTGGTCGCTTTGGTTTTCCAGCTGAACAGCCAACAGCGCCGTTACTTGCGGCTTTATTACCACCAACCGAGCCATTTCCTCATGCTCAAGAGCGTAGATTGTTTTACGTGGCACTCACCCGCGCCAAACAGAAAGTGTTCGTTCTTTATCCTCACTCGCGGCCCAGTGAGTTTATTACTGAGCTACACTAAATCTTTGATGCTCGCGTTTTACAAGGCACCTTTGGCTATTACGGTATACGATTAAAGTACGGAATCGAAACGATATAATATTTTTGTTGTACAGCGAGCGAGTTAGCTTTGATAATTCGCCCTTTTGCACTAAAAGCAGCTAAATATTTCAGTTTTAATGATATTGATGGTGATATTTTCACGATTTTGCGCAATTAAGCGCAACAGTCATCACAGGCTTTTAACTGCTTAGGTTGTAGAGCAAATATAATTAACAAGTGAGTAAGCGTATGCGCGGTTGGATCATTTATAAAGACGTAGAAAACTTAATAAAACAAGAACGTTACGAAATCGATCGGTTCTTAGAAGTAGCCAAAGAAGAGAACATTGATCTCCAAGTTTACTCACCAGATCAGTTTGATTTAATGGTAACGCGTGAAGATGAGAAAAGCATTCTCATCGATGGTGAACCCGTTACACTGCCTGATTTTGTCTTGCCTCGTATGGGAGCCGGTACTACTTACTTCGCCTTAGCCATTATTCGCCACCTTGAGCGCCTTGGTGTGCATTGTTTTAACAGCTCACATGCGATTGAAACAGTCAAAGACAAACTCTATGCCCAACAAATATTGGCGCAACAGAATCTACCGACTCCAACCACTATGTTGGTGAAGTTTCCCGTTAATATTGATTTGGTCGAAAGCCAAATCGGTTTCCCTGTGGTGATCAAAACCCTTTCTGGTTCGCAGGGTAGTGGGGTGTTTTTATCAAAAACCCGCAGCGAGTTTGACGACTTGATGCAGCTGATTGAAGCCACCAATCCAAAGGCCAACATTATTCTGCAGCAATTTGTGAAGTCGAGCCATGGCCGTGATTTACGTATTTTCACCATAGGTGGCCGAGCAGTAGCGTGTATGGAACGCAATTCGGGTGGGAAAAACTTTAAAGCCAATATCAGCGCGGGGGCATCAGGCTCACCACATCCCATTACACCGGAAATTGAGTGGTTAGCAACCCAAACCGCCAATATCTTGAACTTAGATATCGCGGGCATTGATTTACTGTTTGACGAAGAACATTTCAAAATTTGCGAAGCAAACTCAAGCCCCGGCTTTGAAGGTTTGGAAAATGCCTTAGGGATTGATGTTGCTCGTGAAATCCTGCATTTTATTCGCATTCGTTTAGGTATATTTGATAAACCGAAAAAGTCTGGCGAATAACATAAAAAAAGCGACCGAGGTCGCTTTTTTAATTCAAATTTGGTTACAGGCTCTTAAACTGCTGTTTTACCTGATAACCTTCATCGGTCACAATTTGTTCTAAAACTTGAACGCGAGCTTTTAACTCGGCAATTTCTTTATTTAATTGTTCGTTACCTGCTGCATTGAAGTTTTGGTTTTGTTGCAGCTTCTTATACTCGATAAAGCGCTTGAGCACTTCACCAAACACGCCTGAAATAACGCAAATAGCAACAATTAAAAATACCATAGTAGTGCCGGCCATAATCAATCTCCGTGGCTAAACTTTCATACAGTATATGGGAAGTAAGTGTATTCAGGAAAGTGACATATGTCAGCAAATGTTACGGGCAAGCATGTGTACTTGCCCGTGGTAAGAATTATTCGTAGCTCAGCGGATCGTGAGCGTTATTTAATGAGAAGGCTTCTAAACGTTCTTGGCAGGCGCCACATTTGCCACAGGCTTTTTCGCGACCATTGTAGCAAGTCCACGTTTGGCCATAGTCTAGTCCCATAGCTAAACCGTCACGCAGGATCTCAATTTTGCTCTCATTAAGATATGGCGACACAATTGCGATTTCTTCGTAGTTTGCGATACGACATACGTCATCCATCTTACGCACAAATTCTGGGCGACAATCGGGGTAGATAGCATGGTCGCCAGAGTGCGCACCATAAAATACTTTATTGGCTTGAATAGAAACCGCGTAACCGACCGCCAATGACAGTAAAATCATATTGCGGTTTGGCACCACAGTACTTTTCATGCTTTCTTCTTCGTAGTGACCTTCAGGTACATCAATGTCGTCCGTCAAAGAAGAACCCGCTAACAGCTGATTAATGGCAGAAATGTCGACAACTTTGTGATTGATACCAAGAGAAGCGCATACCGATTCGGCGACTTTCAACTCTTTAACATGGCGTTGGCCATAGTTGAACGACAAAGCATACACCTCATGGCCTGCTTGTACGGCTTTGTGGAGGACGGTAAACGAGTCCATACCACCAGAATAAATCACAACAACTTTTTCGCTCATTGTCTTTGCCTCGATTTTTGATAGAGGTTTACTTCAGGGCGCGATATACTACACGGCCGCTCAAGAAATGACAAATATCTTGAGCCAATCGAGCGCAATTGCTGCCCGTTTCACAATAGCACAGCGGTAAATATGAGAGACATGTTGTACAAAGTAAACGAAGTGTTTGAAACCATCCAAGGTGAAGCCAGTTATACTGGTATGCCGTCCATTTTCGTGCGTTTACAAGGTTGCCCGGTAGGCTGCGCATGGTGTGACACCAAACAAACGTGGGACGTCAATGACACCTACTTAGTGAGCTTAGAGACCACAGTTGAGAAAAAAGCCGATTCTGAGTTATGGGCGAATGCATCAGCCGAGGATATTTTTGCCTTGTTTCAAGCGCGTGGTTATCAGGCCAAACATGTGGTGATCACGGGTGGTGAGCCATGTATGTTTGATTTAAATCCACTTTGCACTTTACTGCACGCCAACGGTTATAGCACCCAGATTGAAACCAGCGGCACATTTGAAATTTTAGCGCCAGCAGAAACCTGGGTGACGGTTTCACCCAAAATCAATATGCGTGGTGGTTATAAAGTATTAACCTCGGCAATGCAACGTGCGGATGAAATCAAACACCCAGTTGCGATGCAAAAGCATGTTGATGAGTTGGAGCAATTGTTTGCCGACTCTGGTGTGACGCCTAAGCTGGTTTATTTGCAGCCAATCAGCCAAAAGGCCAAGGCGACAAAACTGGCGATTGACACCTGCAAAGCGAAAAACTGGCGTTTATCGGTGCAAGTTCACAAGTATTTAGGAATTAACTGATTCTAGCTCGCTGAGCTACTAGGGTTTATTCGACTGTATTTATTAGATGTCGCGTCAAAAGGCTTGATGCGAATACGGCACTATGGCTTTTTAGCCAACGCGAGCGACAAGCGAACACAGCGTATTACGCGGTCAATTGAACAAGAGGTTCAACCCACATCCCAAAGAGAAGCCCAACCACCGCCTTTACCGAGTGGGACCTGTCAGGTCTGTGGGTATGGACGACGGAGTCTAAAATTGCTGTTCACAGCTCAAAGACAAAACCAAGACGACTCACAGGCTACTACACGGCTGAGTTCACAGCGCAAAGGACTGCCTAACTTTAATGCGTTAACCTAATGAAAAAATTGGGAGGGGATGTGCTGCGCGGCTTAAAAAAGGTTGCTTAAACTCCCTGAATTGGCTGTAATGAAATCATAAAAAACGACTGAGCGATGCTAGGAAGCGCAAAGTAAGGTAACGGATTGAGCAAACCAGCCATTTACCCTCTTAGGCTTAAAAAGCAAATTCCCATAGCATAAACTACACCAAGCTACGTGCAGGTAGCGCCTCAGTTCAACAAGGGATTACGTGACACAAACAACGTGTCCCATAAATACTAAGATGTTAGGGCAGAGAAGAGAATATGGCTAAAGTTTATATTTCATACAATAATCGAGATAGCGCGATTGCCAGTAAAATAAGCGAATCTCTCAAAGATGCCGGCCATGAAATTCTAATAGACGTAGATACGCTTCTGCCCGGCCAAGACATATCCTCAACCCTTTTTGATGCTTTAAGACAGTCAGATTTTATGATTGTTATTATCAGCGAAAATTCTGTTGATTCAAAATGGGTACAAAACGAAATAGGAGCTGCTCTTTCCTATTCGGCCGAGAGAAAGAATTTCGGGTTATTCCCCCTAGTTGTGGGGTCGCCACAAATACCTGATTCAATAAGGCACAAGTTGTACATTCAGGTAACGCCTGAAGAAGTCGATTTGGCTGCCACCAGAGTTTTAGATGCGATTAATAAATTTCAAGGGCGGCGCGCAGCGATTAAGGAAAGAGGCGAAGAAAAGAAAAAGAATACAGATGATTATATTATGAACGAAATATCAAAATTAGAAAAAAAACAAGTCGGTGCTAAACGAATTTACTATCTATGGAACGTTATAGGTTTTTTCACGTTAGTAATTTCGACCATATTTTTACTATCAAAACTGTCAGATACAGCTATTGATATAAGCTCATCACACGCTGTTGCTGTTATCATAAAATCTATTTTGGTAGTTTCATTCCTGATTGCGATGTCTCGCTATTCGTTTCTTATGGGAAAGATTGCGCTCGATGAGTCTATAACCCTAGGTGAGCGAATCCATGCCATCTCATTTGGTAAGGTATTCATTCAGATGTTTAGTGATGATTTTACCAAAGAAGAAATGTATAAGGTTTTTGAAAACTGGAATACAACGCCAAGTAAAGGCGCTGATAACTATAAAGCTGAAGACTATGATCCCAACTTAATAAAGGTAATCACAGAGCTTGTCAAAGTTATCAAAAAATAGCCCTAACACATATGAGCCTTCTCAGAGTCAATAGGTAATATCATTCTTTTGGCCGCGTTAGCGGTCAGTTTATTGCCCATTAGCAAGATAGACTGCTTCATCTGTTATCATGGTTGCCAAGTGATGGCTTGCAACAAACACATATCGGGGCTCTCTTATCTCACTCTCAATGAGCGCCTGCTGATCTCAGTATCCTTACTGAAAGCAGGGGCACCAGACATTCATTGGTTAACCTATTGCTTGCACTATTCAAGGTGTCGGGCTTAAAGCCAGTTAATTTAAGGGGGGATTACCTTACTTTAAATCGCTGCTCTCTTTTATACCGCTTATGGCACTAGCAAGAGCCAACACTGGGATTGTCAGGCTTTAATGCCTCGACTGGCTAGAGAGTGTAAATATTGCGTGAGGAATTGAAGTGGCCCATTTATGAGCCACTTTAAAGCTTAAGAATGACTATTTAGATAGTCTAAAACCACTTCATGGTGGTCTTTGGTCTTAAACTTGTCGAAAACGTGTTCAATGTTGCCATTTTCATCAATCAGGAAAGATGTACGGACAACCCCCATGCTTTCACGACCCATAAACTTCTTAAGTTGCCAAACGCCATAGGCTTCGCAAATAGCGTGGTCTTCATCAGCGAGTAGGGTAAAGTTCAGGGCTTGTTTATCGATGAAATTAGTTAGCTTTTTTGGTGTGTCAGGGCTGATACCTAAGATCACCACGTTTAGTGCATCAAGCTCAGCTTTTGTGTCTCTTAACGCGCAAGCCTGAACAGTACAGCCTGGGGTAGAAGCTTTCGGATAAAAGTAAACGAGTACTTTTTTACCTTTTAAGTCTGCGAGTGAAACAGATTCATCGTTTTGGTTTTGCAGTGTAAATTGCGGTGCTTGGTCGCCAGCTTGTAAGCGGTTCATAATATATCCTTAGCGAATGCGTCTGAAAATATAATCTACGTTCAGGGTGCGAGAAAGATCTTCGAATTTAATTTTAAATTCATCGCTGTCCACTTCAACTGGGATATTCACTTCCAGTTCACAGCGCATCATCAGCTCGCCATCTTGATCATAAGTATCTGACTTCAAAGAGCTAATACTAATATTTTGCTCGGCAAAAAAGCCCGTGACTTTGCTGAGTGTGCCTGGTGTATCAATACCATGGTACTCCAACGTATAGCCAGCACTGTATTCACCTTGTTGGTGTTTGGACGTGCGCTTCATCATGGTCAAGAGGCCTAGTTCCATGCTTTTGACCGGCAGCAAATGTTCAACACGGCAGATAGCCGCCATGTCACCTGCCAGTAGCATAATAAAAGTGAACTCGTTACCTAAGATAGCGATACGGCTATCAATAATATTGCAGTGACAGTCACTGACGAGTTTTGTGAGTTCACTGACGATCCCGGAACGATCTTCGCCAATTGCAGTCAATACCAGTTGCTGATTTGCAAAAGTTGCCATGAAAAATACCTAATTTTTAGTCGCAGCTTAGTTCTTTATTGCTAGTTTCACACGCTTACGCGTAACAAGCGTCCGAGCTTAACATATCTGGTTTTTGCTCCGCTACGACCACACCAGAAAAACTTCGTTAAATCCGAGCCTAGGTCATGGCATGACTCACAATTCAGCGCCAATTGCGTGCCTTTGCTTGTGTTTACTGGCGGCTAAAAGTAACATAAGGCGCAATTTTGCCAATTCTAAAGCTAAGCTTGCAGTCGCAACTATCGGCATTTACGGTGAAAATCCGTAAAACGAGGTGAACTGCAGCAATAATTTGCGACAACAACTGAACCATTTTGGCATTACCCACTCATATATGTGGTAAATAATAAAGGGTTTGCTAAGGAGAATTTTTAGTGCAGTACTGGATCAAATCATCATTGGCTGTAGGTGTGCTGTTATCATTGTCTGGCTGTAGTATTTTTATCAATGATGCCCATCATCCCCGAAATTATCGCGCAAACCAGCCTGTCCAGGTACCCGCCTCATTGCAAGCACCTAGTCAGGACCCTGACTTTAAGATGGATGTAGCGCAATATCAGGCAGCTGAAGAACCAATTGGTTATCGCCCACCACAGCAAGTGCTAACGGTTGCACAAGGCACTTGGATAGAAGAAGGCGACAAAGTACCTAGGGTGTTTTTTGACAAAAATGACGGCATTACGGATTTATCAGCTAGCATTTGGCAAGCCGTCAACGGCGCTTTGCAAACACTTGGTACACAAGTAAGTACCAAAGATGAAGCAAAACGTGAAGTCGTCAGTGGTTGGGTGGCATTGATAAAGCCTGCGGATGGCTGGTTTTGGGAAGACCTTAAAGCGCCCTCAGAGCAAAAGTTTAAATTTACTTTGGTGCAGCAAGAGCATCAACGTACCGCATCTTTAATTGCTGAGTTGGTAGATTACCGTAGCGATGATGTGCCACTTACTGACTTGCTTAAGCAACAATTAGAAGTCCGTGCGCTCAATGCTGTGGTTGCTGAATACGATTACGAATATCGTTTATTACAGTCAAATGTGCGCCGTACAGAAGGGCAACTGGCGTTCAATGTGGGCTTTGATAAAGCGGGGAATGCTGCTATTGTCGCCTCAGTGCCGTTTGAACGCGTATTTGACCGTTTATCAACTGTGCTAGAAGAATTGAGTTTCTCGGTTGATAAAATTAATGTCGATGAAGCAACCATGAATGTTCGCTACGACAAGCCAACTGATTCCGTGTGGGACTCAATTTGGGGCGATGACACACCAGCTTTACCAATTGAAAGTGGTGAGTACCAGCTTAGCATTGCGGCTAATCAAGATGGCAGCAGTGTGATCACCTGGCGCGATGGAAAAGGCCAGTTATTGGATACAGCTACTGTACAGGCGTTGCAGCAAGGTTTGCTCGCAGCCGTGCAGCAAAAGGACGTAAACTAAAAAAATACAACAAAATAGACAACAAGTCTGAGGTTAGAAAAGAGCGCAAGCTCTTTTCTGCGTTTTATATATCTGGAAGTTTTTTATGGCAACAAGTCAAGTCACGTCTGATTTCTGGCGTACGCTGATTGCGTTCACAGTACCGTCACTGATAGGTGTATTTTTGTTTATGACACCGGTTCCTGTTGGTGAAGTGGTGACCATTCCCATCGCAGTGATGGCGAAAAAAGTGCAAGAGTTGGTCGCTCCGTTTATCCATCCTCTTATTGTCGCGATTATCTGTATTACTGGGGTAATGAGCGTTCTGGTCAGTTTAGTGAAGCCTAAGGTGCTTAGTAATATTCATATTATCCAGCATCTGTTTAAAGTAAGCCCAATTTGGCTTATCACTCGCTTACTCGGTATGGCCTTTATTCTAATGACTTATTTTAAAGTCGGGCCAGTCGCTATTCACTCCGACAATACTGGTAAATTGGTCATGCATGATTTGCTGCCAGTGTTGTTTTCGGTATTTATTTTGGCGGGTTTATTGCTGCCATTATTATTGAATTTTGGTCTGTTAGAGTTAGTGGGTACTTTGTTTACCAAAGTGATGCGTCCGCTGTTTGGCGTACCCGGTCGCTCTGCGGTTAACTGCGTAGCTTCATGGCTTGGCGACGGTAGCGTCGGTATTCTGATGACTGCGCGCCAATACGAAGAAAAACATTATACTGAGCGTGAAGCGGCGATCATTGGTACCACTTTTTCTGCGGTTTCGATCACTTTCTGTTTGGTGGTGATAGGCCAAGTTAAACTTGAGTATCTGTTTGCGCCGTTTTATTTAACGGTCTGCGCAGCAGGGTTTATTGCCGCGATTATAGTGCCACGTTTACCGCCACTGCGATTTAAAAAGCATTGTTATATCGACGGTACGCCGGGTGATGATAATGCTGAAGCCGTGCCTGAAGGTAAAACTTTGTTTAGGCATGCATTGGATGTGGCGTTAACCAAAGCCCGTAATGCCCCCGGTATTGGCGGAACGTTAAAAGAAGGTACGCATAACGCTTTAGATATGGTGTTTGCGGTATTACCAGTGGTTATGGCGGTGGGTACTACAGCGCTTATCATTGCTGAATATACGCCGGTGTTTCAAATTTTAGGCAAGCCGTTTATTCCATTTTTAGAGCTATTACAGGTGCCGGAAGCGCAAAAAGCGGCGGAAACTATCGTGGTAGGCTTTGCCGATATGTTTATCCCTTCAATCCTCGCGGCGAGCAGTATTGAAAGTGATGTGACGCGTTTTATTGTCGCGGCAATGAGCGTAACGCAATTGATTTATATGTCGGAAGTCGGTGCATTGTTATTAGGCAGCAAAATCCCAGTTAATCTGTGGGAGCTGTTTTTAATCTTTATCCTGCGCACCTTAGTGACGCTACCTGTGATTGTTTTGATGGCACATTGGTTAGTTGCATAAGTTCAGGCGCTTAAACCGAGTTAACCGAGCAAGTTAAGCCCCACTTAAGTGGGGCTTAACTTTTCTCAAGTATTAACCTGTCACTTAAAGTCAAAAATTATCTAATTGCCACGACTTTACTGGCCTTTTGAAAACTAATGCTAAAGCCTTGCCATGCAGGCAGTTCCCAACGTTTAGGCGCATCTTTACGCAGTCCTGCTTGATATTCGACCACAATACGTTTGGCGGCAAACTGGTAATGCACTATCAGGTTTTGCTCAGGTAAAGAAAGGGTGCGGGGGTGCTTGTCGCAAAATGCTTTGAGCAGCCAAGGTTCCACTTCACTAAAGGCCAAATCCTCAGCGTTTATCAAGTCGAGATCGGCTACACTTTCAATACCAAGCATGGTCAAACGGGTGCATAAGAATTCGTGAAGTGTTGGGATTGGTGGTGGCGTTTTGCTACCCGGCGCTTGGCAGGAACTTGCTTGGTAGTAAAGTACATGGTCGGCGAGAGAGGCTTGCACTGCAGGTGCAACTTCAGGTAATAACTGACCGCTTGCAATTAAACTGGCGATACCAGACACTAAATCCTCTGGTGGTGCGATTCGACTAAAGCGCTTCAATACCACATCAGCGTAGCGCTGCTCACAGTGCTGTATTAATTGCTCGTCTAGCAGCTCATACTCAATAGCGAAAGTGTCGCCAATGTTGAGCTGGGCAAGCTGCTTCAAACTGATTGGTGCGCAAAGCGTAGCAAGAGTGGTGGCTTGTTTGGCGCCGTTTCCAGCTAAGGCAAAGGTGTCTAATACCAGCATAGCTTCACTCGACGCTGTTAGCCGTGATTGTTTGCTTGGCATCACTTCACTTTGACCATTGCCAAATGCACCGCGACGATTTTGCCGCTTCACATACAACCAGCTTGGTCGAGCGGTGGCAATAGCTTGAACAAGTGCCACGCGGTCATATCGCGCAGCCTTTGCCAATTCAGGCAGTTGAAACGCATCGCGCAGCATAGCACTAAATTGCCGAGCTTCGCTGAGTGCTTCTGAGTCGGTTTCCAGCATCGGCAGTTGACCGCGCACCAAAGCGATGACCAGCTCAAGGTCGCACGCATTGGGGAGGTGTTGATTGAGTAGCTCTAGTGTCGCCACATCATTAGGCAGTTGATAAACACTGGCAGGTACGGCAATAACGGCGACTGCATCTATCATAGCTTGGCGCAACGTGTTGTTGGGCATCGTAGCAACTAGATGGGCAAGTTCAATATCTATGGGGAGCGGGTATAAGCTTTTACCGTGCGGCGTTGCACGATATTGCGCATCAATGGCGCCAATTTGCTGCAAGGTATCCAATGCCAAGGCTGCAGCGCGCTCAGGCAAATTATCTAGCAATGATAGGGTATTGATATCGGCATCTAAACAAGCTGCCGCAAGCATAAACTCAGTTAAGGACTCTCGTTGTATTTCCGGCGGGGTTGTGGCGATTAACGGCGCATATTGGCCGTATAAACGAATACATAGTCCATGTTGCGTGCGCCCAGCGCGGCCAAGGCGTTGCTGCGCTGAATCGCGAGCGATGGCATCAAGGCCAAGTACGGTTTTCCCCAAGCGCAGGTGAGTGCGGCGCTCAAGCCCTGAATCTATTACGCAACTGATATTTGGGATAGTTAACGAGGTTTCGGCGACGTTAGTGGCTAAAATCACGCGTCTTTGCTGATTGGCATGGAGTGCGGCATGTTGCTCGGTTTTGCTACAACCACTGTAGAGCTTAATAACTTGGCAAGCGAGCGATTGCAGCGCGCTGGCACATTGTTGAATTTCAGCTTTGCCGGGCAAAAATACCAGAACATCGCCTTGGGTATCAGCTAAGGCCTGCGCGCAGGCTGCCTTGACTCGCTCAGTAAGGCGCTGTTTGTCTGGCATGGCGCGTAGATCTGCAGCTTGAAAACGCTCCTCTACCGGATACATCTTGCCGTCGGAATGCAGCAATTGGGCATCAAGATAGTGCGCCAAACGCTCACCTTGTAAGGTGGCTGAGGTCAAAATCAAACGATGTTGCTTGGCTTGTTTAAGTACTGCCAATAACAAATCCATATCCCAACGCCGCTCATGAAATTCGTCAAGCATAATGACGTTAAAGTCGTGCAATTGGTTTTCAAAATACCAACGCAGCGCGACACCTGGCGTTACAAATACCACCTGAGTTTGCTCACTGAGATGTTGTTCAAAGCGGATGGCGTAACCAATTTCAACGCCAAGCGGTTGGCCAGATTGTGCCGCAACATACTCAGCCAGCGCAGTGCATGCAATTCGGCGCGGTTCAATGACTAGCACTTTACCTAATTCTCTTGCCCACAAAGGTAAACGGGTCGATTTGCCAGAGCCGGTGGCGGCAGATACCACCACATGCTGAGTGCGCAGTGCCGCTAAAAAGGGCACCTGAATGCTGTCTATCGGTAAGGTCATTCGCAACCAAGGAAAATAAATATTTGCCGCATTTTAGCAAAACTGACTTGAAAAGGGGGCGCCTTGGAGTCATTTATTCGCAAGGACAGCAAGGAAAAATTATGGTCAATTTAGTATTAATCGGCTTGTTAGTGGTATTTTGTATCGGCTATTGGCGCTTTGTTGATATTCAGCGTTGGTGGTGGCAGCGACAATACGCCACGCAAGTTTTATCCGCGCAAGATAAGCAATTACTGCTGCAGTACATGCCTATTTATCGCAATTTATCAGCCCATGAGCGAGCGCAACTAGAGCGCCATATAGTGTGGTTTTTAGGTGAAAAACGGGTGCTTGGGCGCGATGGGCTAAAGGTAAACCGAGCTATGGCGGTGATAGTGGCGGCAGATGCCTGCTTATTGGTATTGCAACAAGCTTGGCCGCTATATCCTAATGTGAAAGAAGTGTTGCTCTATCCAAGTAGCTATTATGCTTCCCAAACGAGTACTGATGCCGCAGGGCTAGTGAACTATCACACCGCTATTCGCCAAGGGGAATCTTGGCCGGGTGGCACTTTAGTGCTGAGCTGGCATGATGTGCTGGAGGGTAATCGGCTCCCAGGCGATGGTCATAACTTAGTATTTCATGAGTTTGCTCATCAGCTTGATCAGCAAACCGGTAGCACCAATGGCACGCCAGCCTTACCAAAAGAGATCAGTTACCAGCAATGGGGTGAAGTGCTAACCCGAGCATATCAGCGTCTTAAAACCCAATTAGCCTACCAAATGCCCCATACCATTCATTCCTATGGCGCTACGAATGAGGCCGAATTCTTTGCCGTGGTCACCGAGACCTTTATCGAAAAGCCTTCGCAGTTGCGAAGAGAAGAACCCGAGTTATTTAATTTGTTAGTGCAATATTTTCGCTTTGACCCCAGCCATTGGCATCCGAGCTATTAACGTATTGCTTGGATTAAACGCAAAAAACCGCAGTTAGTCACATTTTACTTTTGCACTAAGCTTAACTTTGTTGTGATGGGGCAAATAACTAAAAATGGAATACTCTGCGATGAAAAATAGGCTTAAAACTACGCTGGCGCTGTCCATAGCGCTGGCATTCCAGACCTCGGCAATAGCAGCCGATGATAAAGCAAAATGGCAGGTCGATGCGCCACAAGGCAATTTTTTTGATGCCAAAATTGCAGTAAATCAAGGCACTTGGATGAACGTAGATATCAGTCCAGACGGCAAAACCATAGTGTTTGATTTACTCGGTGATATTTACAGTATGCCAGCTACAGGTGGCAAAGCGATGCAGCTGACTTCAGATATCGCATGGCAGATGCAGCCGCGTTTTAGCCCAGATGGTCAATATATTGCTTTTACCTCAGATCAAGGCGGTGGTGACAATATCTGGGTAATGAAAGCCGATGGTAGTGAGCAACAAGCGGTCAGCAACGAGACTTTCCGTTTACTGAATAGCCCAGCTTGGAGCCCAGATGGTAATTTTATCGTCGCGCGTAAGCATTACACTGGCACGCGCTCGCTCGGTGCTGGTGAAGTATGGATGTATCATAAATCAGGTGGCGATGGTGTGCAGCTGACCAAGCGCCCTAACGACCAAAAAGATTTAGGCGAGCCAGCATTTTCTCCTGATGGCCGCTACGTGTACTTTTCACAGGACGATACGCCCGGCAAAACGTTCCACTATTCTAAAGATTCTGTTGCTGGGATTTATAAGATTAAGCGTTTAGACCGCGAAACGGGTGAGATTGAAACCATATTACAAGGCACTGGTGGTGCTATTCGCCCAACGCCATCACCGGATGGGAAATCGCTTGCGTATATCAAACGGGATGACTTCCAATCAACACTGTATTTATACGACTTAGCATCAGGAAAAGAAACCAAA
Source organism: Pseudoalteromonas fenneropenaei (assembly GCF_042643375.1). Taxonomy (NCBI): domain Bacteria; kingdom Pseudomonadati; phylum Pseudomonadota; class Gammaproteobacteria; order Alteromonadales; family Pseudoalteromonadaceae; genus Pseudoalteromonas; species Pseudoalteromonas fenneropenaei. Next base: position 217,080 of record NZ_JBHRSD010000011.1, on the reverse strand, counting down.
CTGTATGATCAGCTTGACCGCGATATGCAGGAAACTTGGGCCATTCATGGTGTTTACCCAACCATGGCATGGACACGTGACAATAAAGCTATGGTGTTTTGGGCTGGGGGCAAAATTCATCGCCTTGACGTAGCCAGTGGTAAAAGCAGTGTGATTGAATTTAGTGTTGAAACCACGAAGAAAATGCAAAAAGCAGTGCGTTTTGCTCAGAATATCGACCAAGCAGAGTTTGACGTTAAAATGCTGCGCAATGTGCAGATTTCTCCAGACGGCAAAACCGCAGTATTTGATGCTTTAGGTCATATTTACAAGCGCGACTTAACGAGCGGCAAAGTAAAACGTTTAACCGCGCAAACTGACCATTTTGAATTTTTCCCACAATTTTCTCGCGATGGCAAAAAGCTCGTATACGTTACATGGGATGACCAAGCACAGGGCAGCGTGCGCACCATTTCGGTTAATGGCGGTAAAAGTAAAACCTTAACGGATGAACCGGGTAAATATGTCGAGCCAACATTTAGTCCTGATGGCGAAACTGTGGTTTATCGCAAAACCTCTGGCTCTTCTTTACTCGCCAAAGAATGGTCGCTGAATACTGGGATTTACCGCGTTGCGAGCAAAGGTGGCAAACCGGAACTTATTACTAACTCAGGTTTTCAACCACAGTTTGCCGCCGATAACAATCGTATTTATGTCATGGATGCAGCGCCCAAGCCGCAGCTAAAGGCGATTGAGCTAGATAGCAAAAAGTCACGGGTGCTGTACCAGTCAAAGCACGCCACTGAGTTTAGAGTTGCACCAAATGGCCAATATATGGCGTTTGCAGAGCGCTTTAAGGTCTATGTTACGCCGCTGGTGGAAAGTGGCTCAACCATTGATATTGGCCCAAAAGATAAGCAAATTCCGGTACGCGAATTGTCCGTACGTGCAGGTGAAAACCTCAGTTGGAACGCCACAAGCGACAAGCTTTACTGGACGCTTGGCCCAGAACTATATCATGCCAGCTTAGCGGGTATGTTTGACATCACCACAGATAAAAAGGCTGAATTTAGCGTTGCCAATGGTAGCAATATTAGCTTTACGCAACCAACTGATGCACCTCAGGGCATGGTCGCCTTAGTGGGTGCCAAAGTGATCACGATGCAAGGTGAGCAGGTGATTGAGCAAGGTGTGGTTTTAACTGACGGTAAGCATATTAAAGCGGTAGGTAAAGTCGGTGAAGTCGCTATTCCTAAAGCTGCTAAAGTGATTGATGTGAGTGGCAAAACCATTATGCCAGGGATTGTTGATGTGCACGCCCACGGCGCACAAGGGACCGCAGAAATTATTCCCGAGCAAAACTGGAAAAATCTTGCGGGTCTTGCGCTTGGCGTGACCACTATCCATGATCCATCCAACGATACCTCAGAAGTATTTACCGCCAGTGAAATGCAAAAGGCTGGCAGTATTGTTGGACCGCGTATTTTCTCGACCGGTACCATATTGTACGGTGCCAATATGCCGGGTTATACCTCGCATATTGATTCACTTGATGACGCTAAATTCCATTTGGAGCGTTTGCAAAAAGTCGGTGCTTTTAGTGTTAAATCCTACAATCAGCCACGCCGTGATCAACGTCAGCAAGTGATTGAAGCAGGTCGTGAGTTGGGGGTGATGGTGGTGCCTGAAGGTGGTTCATTATTACAGCACAACTTGACCATGGTTGTTGATGGCCATACTGGCATTGAGCATTCCATTCCACCTGCACAGATTTATGATGATATCCGTCAATTATGGTCGCAAAGTGATGTAGGCTATACGCCAACTTTAGGCGTCGCCTATGGTGGCATTTGGGGTGAAAATTACTGGTACGATAAAACTGATGTCTGGAATCATCCATTACTCAGTAAATATGTGCCGAAGAATCAATTGCTGCCGCGTTCGATGCGTCGCACTAAAGCGCCAGAACATCACTACAATCACGTTAACAATGCGCGTATTGCCGCTGAGCTACAAGATTTGGGCGTACTGGTTAATTTAGGTGCTCATGGTCAACGTGAAGGCTTAGCCGCGCATTGGGAGATTTGGATGTTTGCCCAAGGTGGCATGACACCACATGAAGCTTTGCGTGCAGCAACGCTCGATGGGGCAACCTATATTGGTTTAGATAAGCATATCGGCTCATTAGAGGCGGGTAAATTGGCTGATCTTATCGTTATTGATGGCGATCCCCTGAACAATATCCGCGATACGGACAAAGTGCACTACACTATGCTAAATGGTCGTTTGTATGATGCGGCGACAATGAACGAAGTGGATGGAAAAGCGCGCGAGAAGCTGTATTTTGAAGAAAAATAGTCATTTTACGGGCTAATTGAGGCCCGTATTAAAGCCAATAAAAAAGCCGCGCTATGCGGCTTTTTCACTCAAGCTTAAACTACGCCGCGTGGCAGACGACAGTCGTGATCTTTCGAAGCTAAGATGATTATCCATAAATCTTCAGCTTTATCACCTTCCTCATTCGCTTTCACGATTGTAAAAGGTGCTTTTTTCGCAGGCTTGCTAGCGACTGGTTTTGTTGTTTTAGTTTTCTTCTGTGGCGCAGCTGCTGGTTGAGAAGAAACACCTGAAGTAAGCTCGTCAGTCATTGCTGTTATTTCAGCTAAACGAACGTTCTTGCCGCCATCGATGCTATACCAGCCAGATTTCACTTCAATCTCTGGCTTTTTACCATGTTTAGCTTCATAAGCCGCCTCAAAAGCGCTCAATACTTCAGTTTTATCTAGTTTACTCATTGCTAGTTCCTAGTCTTCTGTACGCGAATTCGCGGGATTAAGAATAAACCTCAGTTATACCGAGTTTTACGCCATTTTTCAATTTTTTGCGCAATATGGTAAGAATAGCAAAGATTTTCGCTGATATAATCGGCATTATGGCTGATTTTCCGCTTACATCGCTTCAGGGTCTATCAGCCTGACCAAGCTTAACCAAGTTAGGCCAACCCACTCATGGACATGCGCTGTGACTATTCTAAGTGCGTCCGCATTGGCTATCCACATTCGGCTGCTATGCCAACTTTCAAAATTAGCAAAGTCGGTGGGCGCTGGAATTACCTCTATCCCTTGTGCGTTAAAAAGTGATTTTGCACGGTGCATATGCGACCCGCTGGTCACCAGTGCAACTTTAAAGTCGACTAAATGTGGTGCCAAAAAGCGTGCTTCATCAGCGGTATCCAAAGCCATGGGGTTTTGCTTGATACGGCTACGAGCAATACCAAGACTCATCGCGGTTTGGGTCATTAACGCGCTGTTGGTCGCTTTACCTATTCCAGCACCTGAGACAAATAGCTCAGCATTTGGATACAGGTTTGCTAATCGCACCCCTTCAACTAAACGGGTGATGGCACAGTTGCCAAGTTGGCTATTGGCGGGCAAAGCGGGATTCGGCCGCACGTCACAACCGAGCACCACGATTTTTTGCACCACTGGATGTTTGCTGGCGTTAAAGGCGGGAAATTGTGCTTCTAATGGCGCGACGAGGATACTTGCCATCCAAGGTGTACTGATAAGCCACAAGCACAGTACAGAAATAAAACTAACACTCCATGGCAATTTCTTTTGCTTTACACAAAACAGTAAAGCGATAAAAAGTGTAACAAGCAATACTGGCAAAGGCATCAGCAAACTGCCGATGATTTTTTTCATTTCGAACATGGTAACAACTCACTTCCTTTTTAGTGTATATACCCGCCTTACTGGTGTTTGCCTGCTGCTACAAGTAATGTGGGTATCGTTGGCCAGTTAACATAAGAAGCGTTAACTGGCGCATACTAAGGCGATGTTGAGTCTAACCTGAATCTCACTTAGCGGCTATTAGTTTGCTTACAAGTGGTTAGGAAGTGGCGATAAACTGGGTTGTCGCGCATATTCTTTTTCATTGCTAAATACATCGGACGGTTTAAACCTAGCGCACCGAGTGGAATTGATTTAATTAAACCTTGGCTTTCATATGGCGTCACGAGCCAATCCGGTAAAGCCGCAACTCCCATACCCGCACTCACTAATTGGAATATTAATAAGCCTTGCTCAACCGTTTTTAAGGTGCCGTCAAAGCGGGCATTTTGAATAAAATGTTTAAAAATATCCTGCCGTTCACGCGGAATAGGGTAGGAGATAATGGTTTCATCTTTAAGGTCTAATGCCGTGACGTAGGCCTTTTTTGCCAGTTCATGATCCGGTGCAACGATAAGCTTAAGTTTAAAGTCGAAGATATGCGCATATTCTAGCAAATCTGGCTCACGAATATCTGAGGTCAGCACCAAGTCAAGTTCATCGTTTAATAGTTCAGGAATAGCGTCATAACTAAAACCGCGTTCATAGTCGATTTTAATGTCTGGCCAGAAGTTGTTGAACTCTTTGATGGTCGGCAATAACCAGTGGAAACACGCGTGACACTCAACACTTAAACGCAGCTGCGAAATAGGTTGATTGAGACTTTCTTTCAAACGGCACTTAGTTGCTTCAATTTTTGGCAATATTTCATTCGCCAGTTCCAATAACAGCATACCTTGTGGCGTAAAGCGCACTGGTTGGGTTTTACGCTCGAACAACTGGCAATCGAGTTTGTTCTCTAAATCTTTGATTTGATGAGATAAAGCTGATTGCGTTAAGTACAATTCTCGAGCGGTATTGACCAAAGAACCAGTTTCTTTTAACACGGAGATAGTTTTGAGGTGCTTAATGTCAATCATCTTTAGTAAATCTCATAAAAATAGTGAGTCAAACTCAGGTTGAACACAGTTTACGCGGTACAAATCGCCATTTCAATGTCTAGACGTCCAAATTAAATGTGAATTTTTACGCTGTTTTCACAAAACCACTATAACACCAAACATGACAGCGTTGTCATTATTTATTTTAAAATATTTTGCTTTTTTTCAATGTAAATTTGTTCAAGTTGCTTCTGAGAAAGCATCAATTGTAGTGAAGCGGTGAAAAAGTTAAGGTTTTGGACGTCTAAACATCTAAAAGGAGTAATTTAATGGCAACAGTACATAACTTAGGCTTTCCACGTATAGGTAAACGTCGGGAGTTAAAATTCGCTATCGAGGCCTATTGGGCTGGTGAGATTGATAAGCAAGAGTTGCAAGCGCGTGGCAAAGCTATCCGTGCAGAAAATTGGGCACTACAAGCACAAGCAGGAGTTGAATTATTACCAATTGGAGATTTTGCTTGGTACGACCATGTGCTGAATACCTCTTTATTATTAAATGCCGTGCCAACCCGTCATCAAGACCAAGCCGGTGAAGTCAACTTAGATACTTTATTCCGCATTGGCCGTGGTCGCGCACCAACGGGCTGTACTTGTGCTGCCAGCGAAATGACCAAATGGTTTAACACCAACTATCACTATATTGTTCCTGAACTCACCGCTGAGCAAACTTTCAGTTTAGGTTGGCAAGAACTATTTAGCCAAGTTGAGGAAGCGCAAGCGTTGGGGTATCAAGTAAAACCTGTGTTACTTGGCCCAGTCACTTATCTGTATTTGGCGAAGTGTGTTGGTGGAGAGTTTGATAAGCTCACCTTACTTGAACGTATCTTGCCAGTGTATCAGCAAGTCTTAGCGAAATTAGCAGCGCAAGGTGTGGAGTGGGTGCAAATTGACGAGCCGATTTTAGCGCTAGAATTAGATAGTGCGTATCGCACAGCGTTAAAAACAAGCTTTGCGCAACTGACAGCACAGGGCGTTAAGTTGCTGTTAGCCAGTTACTTTGATGGCGTACATGCGCATTTGCATGATATCGCTGCTTACCCTGTGCAAGGTGTACATTTTGATTGTGTTGCCGCTGAATATGACTTTACGGTGCTCTCAGAGCTGATATCAAGTGAACAAGTGTTGTCTTTAGGTGTGGTGAATGGTCGCAACATCTGGCGGGCAGATTTAAGTAAACTATTTACTGCGCTTCAGCCAATTGCCGCAGTGCGGGGCGATTTACTTTGGCTGGCGCCATCTTGTTCATTATTACATTGCCCAGTTGATCTCAGCCAAGAAACTCAGCTAGATGAAGAACTGAAATCTTGGCTGGCATTTGCAGTGCAAAAGGGGGCCGAACTGAGCTTATTAAAAGCTGCGCTCGAAGGTGGTGACGTTGCGCCATTACGAGCCTATTCTTCGCCTGTACAGGCACGGCAAACTTCTAAGCGCGTCAATAATTTGAGTGTGCAAGCGCGTGTTGCAGCACTGACCGCTGCTGACGGTCAGCGACAGAGTCCTTTTGCGCTGCGTATCGCCAAGCAAGCCGCAGCACTCAATTTGCCGCTTTTACCCACCACAACCATAGGTTCATTTCCGCAAACAAAGGCAATTCGTCAAGCGCGGCGCGATTTTAAAGTCGGGAAAATAACCGCGGCGGATTACCAAGCACAGATGGAAGCGGAGATCCGCTACGCGGTAGAAGAACAAGAAGCGCTCGATTTAGACGTGCTAGTCCATGGTGAGGCTGAGCGTAACGATATGGTGGAATACTTTGGTGAGCTGTTAAACGGCTTTGCCTTTAGCCAATTTGGTTGGGTACAGAGTTATGGTTCGCGCTGTGTAAAACCACCGATTATTTGGGGCGATGTGTCACGTGAGCAGGCGATGACCGTCGCTTGGAGCCGTTATGCGCAGTCATTAACCAATAAAAAAATGAAAGGCATGCTGACCGGCCCTGTAACTATACTGTTTTGGTCGTTTATCCGTGACGATTTGGATAAGCCAACCATAGCCAAACAAATTGCCTTAGCCCTGCGCGACGAAGTGGTTGAATTGCAAGAGGCGGGTATTGAGATTATTCAAATCGATGAGCCGGCATTTCGTGAAGGTATGCCGCTCAAGGCTTCTCAGTGGCAAAGCTATTTGGAGTGGGCTGCCTATGCGTTTCGGGTGTCGGCCAGTGGTGTTAAAGATGAAACCCAAATTCACACCCATATGTGTTATTCGGAGTTTAACGATATTATCGCCGCCATTGCGGACATGGATGCCGACGTGATCACCATAGAAACTTCGCGCTCCAATATGGATTTACTCAATGCCTTTGAAGACTTTGCCTACCCAAATGATATTGGCCCAGGCGTGTATGATATCCATACGCCAAATGTGCCGGATGTGGCTTGGATCAAAGCTTTGATCCACAAAGCCGCGGAAAAAGTGCCAGTAGAGCGGCTATGGGTAAACCCAGATTGTGGTCTGAAAACTCGCGCATGGCCGGAAACGCGCGAAGCACTGCGCAATATGGTCATTGCAACTAAAGAATTGCGCGAGGAACTAGGGCGTGTTGACCGTTGAAGTATGGTTTTTTCAAATCAAAGGGTTTTAATGCGTGAAATGAGAAATGCCGCGTAAGGTCTTTGTAAGGTGCTCTGGTGCGTTCCAGAGCACTTGCTATACCATCAGATCTTCATGCTGATAATCGTGATAAAAGCGATAAGCGTCGTCTTTGGCGAGCGGTTTTGACACCAGATAGCCTTGACCATATTGACAGCCTTTGCGTTTTAATAGCGCCCATTGTTTGGGGTTTTCAATGCCTTCGGCAACCACATCCAGCTCCAATGAACGAGCGAGCGATAAAATCGCATCCACCAAGGGGTTTGAGCGATTAGTCAGTTGATCAACAAAGCTTTTGTCTATCTTTAAGACGTGAATGGGCAATTGATGCAAATAGCCTAAGGCTGAATAGCCAGTACCAAAGTCATCCAAATATAGGCGCACACCTAAAGGCTCTAGCCCTTTGATGATCTTAGTTGCCAAGTTAAGGTTTTCAATGAGTCCTGATTCGGTGATCTCTAAGCTCAGCGCACCTGCGGTTAAATCGTAGTCGTCATAGAGCTGGTGAATGTATTTCACAAAATCTAGGCTGGCAAAATGCCGCGAGGAAACATTGACCGTGATCCGCGTGCGCATGCCTTGGCAGTGCCATGCGTAGAGTTGCTTGGCGGCTAAGCGTAGCAAATGTAAGTCGAGTTCCATGATCTGCCCAGTTTGTTCGGCAACCGGAATAAACTCGCTCGGCGGAACTAAGCCATTACTTGGATGATGCCAGCGCACGAGTGCTTCAAAGCTCACCACTTTTGGGTCATTAAGGCTGAAAATCGGCTGGTAGTAGAGCTCAAATTCCTGATTCTTAATACCATGTTGTAAGTCATTTTCAATATCGGCTTGGCGTTTAAGCTTTTTGCGCATCGCGTTATTAAAATAGCGAATTTGTCCACGCCCGCTGCTTTTGGCTTCGTACATGGCAGCATCGGCTTGTTGCAATAATTCCAGTGCTTTATCGTGCTCAGATTCGGTAAATGCCACGCCAATACTGGTCGACGCTTGCAAGGTGTGGCTGTCAATTTGGATGGGTTTAGATAACGCCAAAATAATGCGTTCGATTGCAATCGCAACCTGCTGTTTACTTTGCACATTTTCCATAAAAATAGCGAACTCATCGCCACCAAGGCGCGCAAAGGTATCAGTTTTACGAATACAGGTTTTAATGAGGCCGCAAATGGCAATTAAAAATCTATCACCTACATCATGGCCAAGTGAGTCGTTAATGCTTTTGAATCGGTCAAAATCAAGATACAGCAGGGCATGTAGCTGACTGTTAGCTTGGCGATGTAAACACAATATCGCGTGCTTCATGTGTTCAATTAATAGGTAGCGGTTAGCTAGGCCGGTTAACTCATCATGTAGTGCTCGATGCTCTAAAGCCTTACGTGATAACTGGCGGTCAATTGCCATTGCAACCTGACGGCTGATGTAAGTCAGAATGCTTTGATGATGGCTATTGTAGCTAAACTCATCGTGATAGCTTTGTGTCACTATCACGCCTTTAACATTATCATTAACCTGAAACGGCACCCCAAGCCAAGACTTTGGCGCGCGACCAACTAAAGTAAAGTGGCCACTGCGAATATGTTCAGCAAAAGAATTCTCATCACACAGCAAAGATTGACCGCTGGTCAGCAAATAATAAGACGCGGTATCTTTGAGTTGATCTTTTGAGACTTTGTGGTGGGCATCACATTTGATCCCAGCTTCAATTAAAAAGTCGATTTCTAAGGTATCTTGTGTAGTGTCGTAAAGCCCAATAAAAAAGTTATCGGCAGGCAAAAAAGCACAAATGATCTGGTATAGCTCATCATAGAATTGTTCAACTTGCTTTGAACCATAAGTGATATTGGCGATTTTTAGCAGCGATTGTTCGAGCTTTTGTGCTTCGTTTAATTGCGTAACGGTTGCAGTTAAATGCGCTAATGTTCTGAGTTGATAGATCTTAGCACTGAGTAGATGCGCTACCGTGGAGAGGATCTGCACGTGTGACTCAGTAAAATAGTCACGCTCAGGATGCTCACAGTCAATCACGCCAAGGGTTTTATTTTCGTAGACCAAAGGCACGCAGAGCTCAGAGAGTGCAGGGCGGGAGTCTGCAACATAACGCGCTTCTTGTGACACATCACCGCTAACAAACGCTTGTTGACTACGGGCAACATAGCCTGAAATACCTTCAGTAATGGGAATTTGGCTAACACCGATTTGATAGGGGTCTCGTTCGGCAAGAGCGGCCGCATCGTCTAATGCCACGTTACTTTCTTGATTATAACCCACGCCCATAGCGGCGACTTCTTGCAGCATAGTACCGCTGTGATCGGTTAAATAGATAACGCAATCAACAAAACCCAGTTTACTCACCACTTCGCGAGTAACGTAGTTAAACAATTCATCGAGCTTAGTGATATGCAATAAGCTTAGCGAGAATTGATTGATAATGGCTAGCTGTTCCGTTTTCGATTCTAGTTTTATTTTTTTTTGTGAAAACATGACAACGCTCTGAAAAGGTCGTAAGAGTAAATTAACTTAACTATCACCATTTTGACAAACATTCTTCATGTTAGGTAAGCAAAATCACGCATTAACGCGTTAATTTGCCGCTGAAATACGTTCCATCGCCTTTACTCTTGTCTTGCAAGTGCCTATGATCACGCAAATTCACCGTTGGAAAAAGGCAATGACGAACAAATCTCTACTGACCATAACCAGACCTGATGATTGGCATATTCACCTACGTGATGGCGTGCAATTAAAAGATACGGTGCGTGATGCTAGCCGTTATATGGGCCGCGCTATCATTATGCCAAACTTGGTTCCTCCTGCAACTTGTACCGAAACCGCTATGGCGTACCGTGAGCGTATCTTGGCGGCAAGACCTGAAGGTAGCCAGTTTGAACCGTTAATGGTACTTTACCTCACCAATAACACCACCCCAGAAGAGATTAAAAAAGCCAAAGCGACGGGTCATATTGTTGCTGCAAAGCTTTATCCAGCGGGCGCGACCACAAATTCTGATTCCGGCGTCACGGATATTGAAAATATCTATCCAGTCCTTGCAGCCATGCAAGAAGTTGGCATGTTGCTTTTAGTGCACGGTGAAGTGACGGACTCAAGTATTGATATCTTTGACCGTGAAAAAGTCTTTTTAGAGACCAAGCTGGCGAAAATTGTTGCTAAGTTCCCAGACCTTAAAGTGGTACTTGAGCATATCACTACGCAAGATGCGGTTGAATTTGTTAAAGCCGCTTCTGACAATGTTGCGGCAACTATTACGGCGCACCATTTGCTTTATAACCGTAACCACATGCTTGCAGGTGGCATTCGCCCACATTTCTATTGTTTGCCTATCCTTAAACGCAATATCCACCAACAAGCCTTAATTGCAGCTGCAACCAGTGGCAGCAAAAAATTCTTCTTAGGTACAGATTCTGCACCACATGCAAAAGATAAAAAAGAAGCTGCGTGTGGTTGTGCGGGCTCTTATACTGCTCACGCGGCGATAGAATTATACGCTGAAGCATTTGAAGAAGCGGGCGCCTTAGATAAATTAGAGGCATTTGCGAGCTTTAATGGCCCAGATTTTTACAATTTACCGCGTAATACCGATACTATTACGTTAACTAAAGCAGAATGGCAAGTACCAGACAGTTATCCACTTGGTGATGGTACAGTGGTGCCAATAAAAGCTGGGGATAAAATGACTTGGCAAGTTGGCTAAGAATAACTCATTAAGTGCACCAAAAGGTGCACTTTTTGTTTATATAAAAAATATTTCAATATTAAATTGAGTTAATACATTGCGATCTTAGGGTTTTATTATTATATTTAATAGGCACTTTTAAATACCTGAATCAGGTCCTTTGAATATTAACAAAAGAGAGACAGCAATGCGTGAAATTAAGTCGTTCATTAAATCAGCGAGCTTTAGCGATTTGAACAAGGCGCTTGAATTGATTAGCGAGGCAATTGAATCACAAAGAGCACAAGAGCAAGCCAGAGAGGAAGTAATGGCAATGCTAAAAGCAAAAGGACTGACAGTAGAAGATTTAATGGGTGGTGCTCAGCCAGATAAGCGTTCAAAAGTTGAACCAAAATATCGTATCGAAAAAGATGGCAAAGTATATGAGTGGACTGGCCGTGGTAAAACGCCAAAAGCGTTCCAAGGTGTAACTCTTGAAGATCACTTGATCTAATCTTTATTTAGCATTAAAAGCTAGCATCAAAAAACGCATGATTAGGGTATACTTATTCATGCGTTTTGTTTTTAAATTAGAGACTAATTATTTACAATTTACGACCCTACCAGCAAGATGCGGTAAGCAATACTCTCGCTCATTTTCGCCGTAGTGACGATTCCGCTGTCATTGTGTTACCTACCGGTGCCGGTAAAAGTTTAGTCATCGCAGAATTAGCTCGCCTTGCTAAACACAAACTATTGGTGCTTGCCCACGTTAAAGAATTAGTCGAGCAAAACTGGCAGAAGTACGCAAGCTTTGGGCTTGAAGCAAGTATTTATTCAGCAGGTCTAGGCCAAAAATCTCTTGCCAACCAGGTTACATTTGCCAGTATTCAATCAATTGCTAAGAATTTATCTGCGTTAGATAGCTACTATTCACTAGTCATAATTGATGAATGTCATCGCCTCAGTGACGATGATAATAGCCAGTATCTGCAAGTTATTAATCAACTTAAAAGCATTAATCCACAACTCAAAATCTTGGGTTTAACGGCCACACCATATCGACTTGGAATAGGTTGGATCTATTATCAGCACTACCGTGGATTTGTCCGTGGTGACATAAATTCGCCATTTAAGAAATGTATATTTGAGTTACCGCTCAGTTACATGATCAAGCACGGTTATTTAACAGTTCCACGAGAATTGAAACCCGCTGTTGAGCATTATGATTTTTCTGCCTTAATGGCAGACCCATATGGTCGCATCAGTGAAAAAGACTTAAATACCTTATTACATAAACAACAAAGGGTTACCAAAACCATAGTAGAAGATATTAGGGCTTTAAGTGCAATGCGTAGCGGTGTAATGATCTTTGCCTCGACAATTAAACATGCAGAAGAAATTACGAGCTATTTACAGACCGAAAGTGTTGCTTTGGTAACCGGTAAAACCGCAAAACAAGAGCGCGATGAAATTATCCGTCAGTTTAAAGCAAAACAAATTAAATATTTGGTCAATGTTTCTGTGTTAACCACAGGTTTTGATGCGCCACATGTAGACGTTATTGCAATATTACGTCCTACTGAGTCGATTAGTTTATATCAACAAATTGTGGGGCGAGGCCTACGATTAGCGCCGCACAAAACGGATTGCCTAGTCATTGACTATGCCGACAATGGTTTTGATCTATTTCGCCCAGAAGTAGGCAGCAAACGCCCAGCGCCAGATACTGAGCCGGTGCAGGTGGTGTGCCCAGGCTGTGGCTTTGCTAACACTTTTTGGGGCCGCACTGATAGTCAAGGTAAAGTAATAGAGCACTTTGGTCGTCGTTGCCAAGGTCTGCTTGTGGACGAAGATGAACAGCAACAATGTGATTATCGTTTCCGGTTTAAAACCTGTGGCCAGTGCGGTGCTGAAAATGACATTGCAGCCAGAGTTTGCCAAAGTTGTGATATGGTGTTGGTTGACCCTGACGACAAGCTCCGCGATGCGCTGAATTTAAAGCATGCCTTAGTGATCCGCTGCGCGGGATTATCGATAACGGCCAAAGGGCAGGTCTTGACTATTACCTATCATGATGAAGAAGGTGTCGAGTTAAAAGAGCGCATTGATTTTGCTAATAGTCAGCGTAAAGCGCAGTTTATGGCAGAGTATCTGAAACGCTTTCAGGACTTGCATCCAGAAGCTGAGCTTAACAGTGTTGCAGCGGTGCTGGCTGCGGCGGGGCAGTTACGCGCCCCTGACTTCGTGATTGCAAAGAAACACGCAAAGTTTGGTTGGCAAATAACCGACAAACTTTTTGATTATCAGGGACGGTACAGAAAAGCAAACCAGTTGGGTTAACCAACTTGCTTAATTCGCCATAATTCCCCAGCCGTCGCCATAGCCATCATGGCCGTCGGCAATGCTTTCTAAATATTGCTCAGTTTGGCCAAGTAAGGTGTGTTCCGGCACCATAGCGACTGTGGTTTTGACTTCCCACACACCGGTATCTGGGCATTTTTGCAAGATCATTTGCGGCGCAAGTTCGTCGCTTTGCATGTGTTTGATAAACGCTTCGGCTTGTGGTTTTTGTTCAAATAAAATAAAAAAGTCGACAGGATGAACTTGTGTTAGGTCGATACCTTCTGCCGCCATTTCAGCGAGCAGTTGACCATTGTCATCATTAGGAAATTGCATGCTTACAGCCCAATATTGAATTTGTTGATATTGTCGGTGATTTCAGGGCAAATAAAAAGGTCAATTTGTTAAAAAGCGCTGCTTTAGCCATGTAGGGTTAATTTTGCTGTGATAGTATTAAGCGTCTGCTTGCCACCTCAATTTAGGGATATGTCATTGTTACGATTTTGCTTGTTGTTTTTATGGTCGTTACCTTGTTTAATCCTTGCTCAAACACCAGAACCCTCCACCATCAATACTCCACCAATCGCTGGGGTTGCAGCAAAAGTCGCTGACGTACAACTGCCTGAAGTGAAAGTGCAAGAAATTGAAGTGCCGAGTATTCCTAGCCTGTTGGCAGACAACATCCGCGCGCATCTGCAAACTTTACTTGATAAGCCAATGCAGCAAGTCAACAGCGACTATGTTTATGAGCAAAGTAACAAAGCATTGCAAGCGTTTGGGTATTATGAAAGCGAAGTCACGCTGCAGTGGGATAAAGGCGGTGAGGTGTTAAAGGTCAACGTGCTGCTCAACGAGCCATATCGTTGGTTTCAAGTGCATGTGACCGTCATCGGCAGTGGTGAAGAAGATGAGATACTCAAGCAAATCATCGCAGATCTAGCGATTAAAAAAGACCAAGTGGTTAACCACGGTCAGTATGAGGCGGCCAAAAAGCAGCTTGAAGATCATCTCTTGGAGTTTGGCTATTTTGATTTTAAATGGCTGAAATCTCAACTGTTGGTATCCAAACAGCGACGCCGCGCGCGCGCTGTGTTGAGTTTAGATACTGGACCGCGTTATCAGTTTGGCGCACTTGCTATTGCAGCTGGGTCGCGTGCACAACATTATGTTGAAAAACTCGCACCGTTTAAACAAAACGAGCCTTATCAGGCAAGTATGTTGGGCGACTACAGTTTGTCGTTAAATGAAACACCGTACTTTAACAGTGTGCGTATTTATCCTGAATTAAGCGCAAGACAAAACCAGCAAGTACCAGTACGAGTAGAAGTGGTTGATAAACCTGCCAATAGTTTTGAAGTGGGGGGCGGTTTTAGTACAGATCTAGGCGCAAAAGGGCGGTTTCGTTGGAGTAAGCCGTGGGTAAGTGATGATGGTCACTATCTTGATACCGATTTGTCGGTGTCGGAGCGCCAACAAGATGTCACGGCTAGCTATACCATACCCGTTGAAGATCCGGTACAGGATGTTTGGCGAGTGTCTGGTGGTTACAAACTTGAAGATGGTTTAACCGAAGATATCTTTAGTCGTGTGGTGACATTGCAGCTGCAACGGCAGTGGCTTACCGAAGAAAATTGGGTGCGCACCGCGTTTGTGCGCCGTGAAAAAGAACAATACGACGTAGGCACGGGCTTGCGCACCAGTCATATGACCATTCCTGGCATCAGCTGGGCGAAAAAACAGCGCCGCGGTGGTACATTACCTTACTGGGGGGAAGAGCGACTGTTTGCGATTGAAGGCGCAAATGAGGATTTAGCCTCGTCAACCAGTATGCTGCGACTGCAATGGCAGAACGCTTGGCTACGCAGCTGGGAGCAGCACTATTTTTATGGTCGTATCGATTTGGGGGCAATCATCAGCGACCATATCGAGAGCGTGCCATTTTCACTACGTTTCTATGCGGGTGGCGACCAAAGCATTCGTGGCTTTAAGTATCAATCTATTTCACCAGAAGAAAACGGTGAAAAAACCGGTGGCCGCTATTTAGTAACAGGCACCACGGAATATCAGTACCAGTTTGCTGAAAACTGGCGGGCCGCGTTATTTGTTGATGCTGGTACGGCAACCAACGATTTTAGCGAAAAATTGTCGGTGGGGGCTGGCTTTGGTTTTCGTTACTTGACGCCCATTGGCCCAATCCGTTTTGACCACGCGTGGGGTCTTAGTAAAGAAAGTAACAGCACGCGTTTAAGTATTGTAATAGGACCGGAAATTTGAAGTTGCCAACTGTGTCGCTAACCATGATGCCGTATGTTCGAGCGTTGAAAATTATCTCGTGGATTGTGGTGGGCATATTCACTACGCTCTTTTGTTTGCTATTTACCATTCCGGGTAATCAGGCCATTGTGTGGGGTGTGAATAAATTGGTGCCGGGTGTGACTATTTCTGATTTACAGGCGCGGCTCTATGACAACCAAGCATTTAATCTTGATATCGACACACCCACATTACAACTCAACGCCAGTGGCGTGAAGCTGGACTTAACTTGGTGGCAATGCGAAGGGCTTTGCATTGCTTTAGCCATAGATGAAGTGAATGGGGCTTTACGCCAAGCGGACACATCCACAGCAGACACTAATTCAACCGCTGAAGCTGGCTCAGAGGTGGTGCCCGAAAATGATGAGACACCAAATGAAGCTGAGCAGCAAAGTAGCTTCATGGCACGCTGGCCAATCGCGTTTGATGTGCAAATTACCGCTTTAAGTTTTTGGCAGGCTGAACAACAGAGCGTTGCAAAAGCGCTTAAACTCAGCGGTATTTGGCGTCACTCAGCGCTTGAGTTAGAACAAGTATCTTTAGACACTCTGCAGCATACCAGTGTTAGCAAAGACACCTCAGCTGAGCCAAGAAAAGCTATTGTACTGCCCGCCATTTCACCAGAGGCGTTATTCCCATTACCTTTGCATGCGAGTTTGAAATCATTACGGATCAATGACGTGAGCTTAATTAGCCAAACTGATGGGAGTTCACAGCAGGTGAGTACGCCATCAAGCAACGAGCCGCTTAATATTTCTAACCTCGCCTTAAGTGCCGAAGTGACAGCAAACCAAATTGCGATTTCAGTGCTTGAACTAAGCCTTATGCAATATCAAAGTAGCGCCACTTTGTTGATCCAACCCAACCAAGTTGAAGCAGCGCTCAACATTGCGGGTAATGGCCAACAGCTCAATGCCAAATTAGCTGGGCCTTGGTCGAATTTAGCGCTGGATCTTGCAAGCCAAGCGCCATGGCCGGTAAAAGTTGCAGGCACAGTCAATGTCAGCGAAGCTGATTGGCCGATAACGCTAGATGCAGAGTTTGCTCAGCTACCAGCATATAACTTGGGAGAGGAACATGGCAGCATTGAGTTGGTGCAAGCTAAGTTAGGTTTACATGGTCGATTGTCGGATTTTCAGTTGCGTGCGAGCGCACAAGGGCAATCGAGTCAATATGGGCCAGTTACGCTGAGTACTGAGCTCAGTGGGTCGCAAGCAGCGCTTAAGGTCAAAACACTCAAACTTCAAAGTGAACTTGGCCATTTGCAAGCCAGTTCCGCAGTCACGTTAGCGCCGGATCTGGCGCTTGATGCGGAGTTAAATTGGCAAGGCGTGCAATTGCAAAAACTGCTCGGCTATCCCTCTTTACTGGCTGGAAATGTGCAGTTTTCATTTAAGCAATCTACAACGGGTTGGCTGGCTAAAGTCGATAATTTAGAGTCGAGCGGTACACTCAATCAGTTTCCACTTACCTTAAAGTTACAAGGTGAAGTAGACGACCAGTTACTCGCGAAAGTCGCGAAGGCAGAGTTGCAATATGGTAGCAGCTTTGTTGAATTGAGCGGGCGTATTCAGCAGCAGCTCCAACTGGCTGGTAAGTGGCAGCTTGATTTAGACCAAAAATCGGGGTTTGGGGTTATTGCTAAAGGGAATGGTACTTTGCAAGTATCGGGAAAACGCACAGCGCCCGAGCTCAAGTTAGATGCCGCTATAGCTATGCTGGATGTTGCTGATGTGAAGCTGCAAGACGCCAGTGCAAAAATAGATTACCAACATACCCAAGTAGGCAAAGTAAACGCGGACATTCATGTGGCCGAATTGCAAGTAGCCAAGCAACAGTTAAAAGCCTTAAGCGCGCAAGTGAAAGGTTCCGTTGCTAAACATACGCTCAGCGTTAAAGGTGAGGGGGATGATTTCCATTTTGCCTTTGGTGCTTTAGGTGGGATAGTCAAGCAAGCTTGGCAAGGCGAAGTAACCCAGTTGCAAGGCGTGCTGGCAGGGCTTTCATTACAACAAACCTCGGCAGCAAAGCTGCGTGTGGCGGGGAATGGTGAATTTAAACTCGACGAGCTGTGTATTAAGTCACCGCTCAGCCAGTTATGCAGCAGTGTGTCACTTAATGCCGCACAGCAAGGCCAAGTCAAAGTCGCATTGGCCAATTTGGATTGGCAAGAATTTTGGCCTGTTATGCCAAGACAAATGCGGCTGGCAGGTGCTGCCAACGGTGAATTGGACGCCAGTTTCGGTCCGCAAGGTATCCAGACTTTGGCTGGCAGTTTCAATGCTGACAACAGTTTAGTGATATTGGAACAAGAGGGATTGATCTCTACGTTAGATCTTGGCGATATCAGTGCAAATGTGACGGCCAAAGGCTCGCATTTACAAGTCAGCCTGAAAAATGCAGAGAGTCAGCTTAGCACGTTTGCACTACAATTAGAGACCCAACTCGGGCAAGCAACTCCGCCTATTAAAGGTGAGCTCAGTTTGGCAAAACTGGATTTAGCGCAACTTGATTCATTGGTTGCGCAGGCGCTCAATCGTAGTCTCGATTTACGTGGCAATGTGCAGGGCCAAGTGAGTTTCAAAGGCGCTTTAGCGCGTCCTGAACTGCACGGCCATCTTGCGGTAGAGCAACTGTTTGCTTCAAACGAAAAAAGTCCTTTACAGCTCACAGATTCTAATCTCAATATGAGTTTCCAAGGTCAAACGTTAGAGGTCAATGGACAGCTAAATGATCACCAAGCAGGCAGTTTAGCGCTCGAGGGTAAAGTTGCTTGGCAACAAGAATGGTGGATGGACTTGCGTTTAAGCGGACAAGACTTATTGCTTACGCCACAAACTGGTGTTGAGTTTAAAGTGAATTCGGATATCAGCGTGAGTCTTGAACAGCAAATGGCAAAGGTGAAAGGCAAGTTGGCTGTGCCTTATGGTCGTATCGCCATCAAATCGTTACCTGAAAACGCGGTGAGCATTTCGGCTGATCAGATCTTTGTTGATAATGCAGAGGAAACCCCAGAATCTTTACCATTTCGCTATGATGTGCAATTGCAAGTGGATGTGCTCGACAATGTTCGTATCGACTCGTTTGGCCTGAAAAGCTATATCACAGGTGGGATAGCACTCAGCAAACAAAACGACACGCCAGTCGTGGGTAGTGGCGAGCTGTCGCTGGTGGATGGCACTTTTAAAGCCTTCGGTCAGGATTTACAGATAAAAACCGGGCAAATTGGCTTTAGTGGCGCGCTGGATAAGCCGTATCTGCACGTGAACGCCATTCGTAATCCAGCAACTACTGCCAATGGCGTTATTGCTGGATTGCAATTGACCGGCCCTGCTAGCGCGCCTAATTTTACTGTCTATTCAGAGCCCGCTATGGACCAATCTCATGCGCTTTCGTATTTGCTCAATGGCCAGCCACTAGGTGAAGGTGAAAGCGATAAAAACGTGCTACTGACCAATTTAATATTGAGTCAGGGCCTTGGTCGTGGCGAAGGGGTACTACAAAAAGTGGGCAAGGGAATTGGCTTGTCGGATGTGAATGTAGGTACCAAAGGGGCAGGCGAGGGCACGCAAGTTGAAGTATCAGGCTATTTGACGCCCAGTGTGCAGGTCAAGTACAGCGTTGGGGTGTTTGATTCGCTGAGTGAAATTGCCATTCGTTACCAGATCTTCTCAAAATTATATGTGGAAATTACCAGCGGATTGTATGACAGTATAGATCTGCTTTATCGGTTTGACTGGGGTCAGTAATGTATCGGTTTAAACTGGGGTGCTGGTGTCTGCTGTGGCTCTTAGTGCCTACCGTGAGTATGGCGTCAGAGCTTGGTGAACATGTTGAAAACCCAGTCATTATAAGGGTTAGCGCAGGGGCAAACGAATACGCACTTGCTGTTTTACAAGCGGCGTTTTCATCACAACGCCAAGCGGTGGTATTTCAAGCGGTGCAGAATATCCCCACCCAAGATCGCGCAATGCGCTTATTAGGTAAGCGCGATGGCATCGACGTTTTTTGGGCGGTAACCTCAAAAGAACGGGAAAAGCTCGGCAAAGCTGTGCTCATTCCCATAGAAAAGGGGTTGATAGGCTATCGCTATATTGTTACCCGTAAGAACCAGCCGTTGGCTTTACGAGACCTGATGGCACTGCGCAAATACAGCGTGGGGCTCAGAGAGGACTGGCCGGATCAAGAAGTTTTTAGCGCCAACGGTTTTGATGTGTTTTCATTTGCAAAAGATGCGGATGAATTCGAAATGCTGGATTCTGGTCGCTTTGATATTTTGCCGTTAGATATCTTTTCTAAAGACTTAATCACTGCGCATCCACAATTACAAATTGCCCCGCACACCATAATTTATTACCCCTCAGCGGTGTATTTTTTTGTCGCCAATGAAGCAAGTGCTTTGCATCAAATGCTTAGCAAGGGGATGGAACAAATCGTGCAAAATGGCACCTTGGACAGTTTACTTAATGCCCACTACGGTGTGCTGCTGACGGAATTGGCACTTGCAGAAAAAGTGAAAATCAACTTAACTAACCCGTTATTGCCCGCAACGGCACCACTTTGGCGCAAAGAAATGTGGCAATCATCAACACATTAAAATGAATAATAAGAGAAAATAATGATAAAAACGATGTCAGCCCTATGCCTAGCGATGGCTTTGTTAAGTAGTGCGCATAGCCTTGCCAAGAACTTATCTCCTCATGAAATTATCAGTTCAGCTCCAGAAGCTGCATGGCGTAAGGTCGACCCTGAACAAGTGCTGCGTTTAAGTTTGGCAACAGGCCATGTCTATATTGAGCTTAATCCTCTACTTGCGCCTGGTCATAGTGACAACATGAAAAAGCTCGCGCGCGAAGGTTTTTATCAAGGTTTGTCAGTCTATCGTTTTGTTGAAGGCTTTGTCGCTCAAGGAGGTGATATGAGCGACAGCAAAACGCCAAAATCAGGAAAAAAAGTCATTCCAGCGGAGTTTGCTAAGGCCACTGCCGAGCCTTTAGCGATTACGCCAGTTGCAGGACCAGACGGCTATGCAACACACAGCGGTTTTCTAAATGGTTTTGCAGTAGCGCAAGATGCAAGCCGTAAACTCACTTGGCAAACCCATTGTACCGGGGTATTTGCCATGGCAAGAGGCAACGAAGCCGATAGCGGCGGCACTGAATTTTATGTGGCGCTGACACCGCAGCGTTACCTTGACCGTAACATCACCGTATTTGGTCGCGTGCTTGAAGGCATGGAACATATCCAGAAACTTGACCGAACTGCCAAAGCAGGGCAAGCGTTTAATGTGATTAAAGATATGGTGGTCCTTGCGGATGTGAAAACACAAGACAACAGCCAATTTAGAGTGATGAATACTGATTCTGACAGTTTTAAACAGCTTATTCAGGCGCGCGCCCATCGACCAGAGGCATGGTTTATCGCTCGACCTGATTATGTTGATGTATGCTCAGTGGCGGTGCCGACCGAGCGCCTTTAAAAGGTGGAGCTGAAGGAGAAAAGGATGCGACAGCATCCTTTTTTTACTGACGGTTCGTGCGCAGTAGCATGCTGGTGCGGTTGCTGTGACTCGAGCGAAACGGATTGATGTCTAGGCCACCACGACGAGTGTAGCGGGCATACACTTCGAGCATAGTCGGGGCGAAGGCATTTTGTAGGTCGCAATAAATGCGTTCAACACATTGCTCATGAAACTCGTTGTGGCTGCGAAATGACACTAAATATTTAAGCAAACTGGCATGACAAATGGCTTTGCCTTCGTAGCGGATCACAATACTCGCCCAATCTGGTTGTGAGGTGATCAGGCAGTTAGATTTTAGCAGATGGCTGTGCAGCGTTTCACTCACTAGTTCGTCGCTTTTGGCGACTAAAAGTTGGGTGTTAGGCGCGTATTCATGGCATTCAATATCCAGCTCATCAAGGCAAATACCAGGTAAATCGGTAAACGGCAAGCAGTTGAACTCGCGTGGGCTGTATAAAGTCACCCGTACGTCTGTTTCAGCTGCAGCAGATAAGTCGCGAGCTAAAATGGCTTGGACTGAGGCAAGTGAATCAAAACGGGTTTGGTTAAAGCTGTTGAGATATAGCTTGAATGACTTGGATTCGATAATTTTTGCACTTTGGCAGGCAAATACAAAGGTCGCAACAGCCACTTGTGGCTTACCTTTGAGGTTAAGCCAAGACAGTTCATAGCCAGTCCAAGTATCTTCGCCAAAAAACGGCAATGCTTGCTCCGATACGCCGATTTGCGAGCGGTTTAGTTTGCGGGCAATTGGGTGAAGCAAACTCGCATCGTATTGATCTGAATATTGGGTGGTTTTACCAAGCACTGAGGCCTGCAACTCAGGTGAATTACTATAGTCTGTCATGTTAACTTCGAACTTACGCTAAAACTCGTTACAATGGCGGCATTATAACGAATTTTTAAGAGCATAGCAGTATGTCAATCGCAACCGCGCTCGGCGCTTTATACCAAACCTTTCAAAGTCAAAACCCTAGAGTCGATCATTCGACGGATTGGCCAAGTCCGTGTGAACAGGGTGAACCCGATGCTGAGCAAATGATTGCATGGCAAGCCGTAGCGCGCACGCCAGCTGCGCAATTAGATGAATTGGCAAGCGCATTGGAACTACAGTTTCCAGCAGAGCTTAGTGCTTATTACGGCAGCTATTTTGGTCCAAATATCGCAACGACATGGCAATCACAACCGATAGAGTTATTGCAGGCGTGGTCGCTGGATGACTATGTTAGATTACAAGAGAACATCACCGGCCATATTCTGATGAAGCGCCGTTTAAAGCAGCCAGCCACCGTGTTTATTGGTCTAACCGCAGAAGACGATTTACTCATTAGTGTTGATGTTGCAACGGGCAGTGTTGGTCTTGAGCGTGTCGGTAAGCCACAACATCACCAATTGGCAGAGTCACTAAGCGTCTTTTTGACTGTACTACAGCAAGGCTAAGACCCGCCTGCGGCTTGATAGTGCGCACGCGCCAAGCGCAGCGCGCCAACTTCCGGTGTTGCCAAAGGTGGATAGAGGCAACTTCGCACTGCTTTGGATAAATGCGGCGTCAGTGGTGCTGCGATACCCCCTATGAGCGCAATGCGCGGGTAGCCAAGCATAGTCAGGTGGCGGACATAGCGCCCAACAAAATTTGCCGCTTGTTCAATAATATTGCGTGTATGGCTATCAGCATCACTCGCTTGTAAAACCAATGCTGCCAGGCTGGCAAAAAAGGCTGGTTTCTCATCGTGGGCGAGCGATACTAAGGCATCGCAGCTGTTGACCTGTAATTGGCTTAGCAGCGCATCGGTAGCGGGGCTTGCCAGTGCCAAGCCATCTAGCACTTCCAAGGTTTTTCGCACCAACGCCAAACCAAGCCAAGCACCGCTGGCGCCGTCGCTGAGTAGCAAGCCATGACCACCTAGTTCAATATGTTCTTGGTTTGACTTCGCGCCAGCACAAAATCCAGTGCCAAGAATGATCACCGCACCGTCATGGTGTTGATGCGCACCTTCGCAGGCGATGTGGAGATCTGTGGTTACAGTGAGTGCCGCAAAAGGGTGTTGCCACTGTAAAAAACGTTGTTTGGCAGAGCTGACGTTAGCTCCAGCTAACCCTGCGACGGCCTGAATATCGGCCATACGTGAAGCCGATAATTGGGCGTTTGTCAGCGCTATCATCGTGGCTGTGATAATAGCCTCTTGGGTTTGCGACACGCTGCGCACAATGTTGGCGGGGCCAGCAACACCTTCGCCAAGTACGTTGCCTTTACTGTCTTCGAGTCTGACGCGGCATTTACTACCACCGCCATCTATACCTAAAAATAATGGGGTTTTATTGTGATTGTCAGCGTTGCTGATTGTGTGGCTCATAGCGTGGTCTCTTGAAGTTGACTTGGTTGCAATATCGCTTGAATGGCGTTGGCAGAAATTTGCCCGTCAGGATGATAAACTCCACTAAAGCTATGCAGAGAAAAGGTATTCGCGTTGACACAAGCAGCGCAATTGTCAGCAAGTGCAAAGAGTGCGGTGGCGTTTTGCGCATTCACTCCACCACCCACGACAATTTCAATCTGGCCATTTGCGTAGTTTAGCAATTCGGCTATGCGTGTTTGGCCGTCTAATGCTGAGCGATTACTCCCCCACGGCGTACCACTTGTCAGTACACGGTGAATACCTAAATTAATCAATGCGGTTATGGCTTGCTCACTGTTTGCTATTGCATCAAAAGCGCGATGAAACGTGCTTTTCAGGCCATATTTGGCCGCATGTTGCTGTAATTTAGCTGTCGTCATTAGGTCTAACGCTTGGCTTTCGGTCAATGCACCAAATACGACGCCATCGGCACCCAGTGTGGCTGCGGTTGTTATGCTTTGCAGCATGTCTTGCAATGTTTGCGAAGTCACTACAAAGCGCCCCGGCAGGGGTCGGATCATCACCAATAATTCGGTGTTTGGTAGCATGGCCTGTTTGGCTGTGGCAATCGCCAGTGGCGTTGGAGTCAGTCCGTCACTTGCCATCGCTGCACAAAGCTCGATTCGCGTCGCACCCGCACTCAGTGCACTGTGGATATTCTGTGCTAACGTCGGTAACTTATCGGCGTCGATACACACTTCAAGAATTTTACTGTTTCTTACCATTTTGCGGTTAATCCGATTACGGGTGTTAGATAACTTAGTCCACTCTGCTAGGTAACTGTGAATATCTTATAAAGTACATATTTAACAAAAGTTTAAGTTGTAATTTAACTTGCTTTTAGGCGTTTAAAAGCGCTAAATGCCGCGCTTAGAGTTCCCGTAATCACTATAAACTAGGTGTTTTGCAAATGGATCTTTTTTTAGGCTAAACGCCGATTTTCTCCTAGTGCTCACCGAATTTCTATTATCACTTTTTCTGATGCAACCCTATTCTGAGCATGAGTTTTACAAGGTATTAACCCTGACAAGGAGCACAACAGGGGTTAAACAGGGTTGCTCGTCAACAATTTCAGGATTGATGAGTCCATGTTTACAAACACATATGAACCACTGGAGACAGGTATGAGCAATAATAATAACAGCCATAATCCTACAGGGAACCCAAGGCGCTTTCAGCGCTCTGCGCTGGGATTGGCATTACTGACTGCGTGTAATCTTAGCTATGCGCAGGACGAAGTGACGGACGACAAAAAAACCGATCAGGAGATGGAAACCATTGAAGTTCGAGGTATTCGTGCTTCTATGGCGGAAAACCTCGCGCTCAAGCGTTTATCAAACGCCATTCTTGATGCAATTACAGCAGAAGACATTGGCAAATTTCCCGACAAAAACGTTGCGGATTCACTCCAACGGGTGCCGGGGATTGTCATTTCAAGAAGTGGTGGTGAAGGCGAAAACGTCAGTATTCGTGGGTTGTCATCAGACCTAACATTTACACAGTTAAACGGCAACTTTATCGCCTCGTCACCCGGTGACCCATCGCGCTCGTTCAGCTATTCGCTACTGCCTTCAACCATGATCCAATCGGTCGAAGTGTTTAAATCGTCAGAAGCCCGTTTGGATGAGGGCGGGGTTGGCGGCACCGTCATTCTTCATAGCCGTAAGCCGCTAGATATGGATGCAAATTCAGGCGCCTTAAATGTTGAATATACCAATTCGGACGTGACTGAAAAATACGAGCCAAGCTTTAGTGGCGTATATTCTTGGAAAAATAGCGATGAAGACTTTGGGATTTTGCTCGGCTATACCGAACAAGACCGCACCAACCGCTCGTTAAGTGGTGATACCAGCGGCGGTGGCGGTTGGCGCTGGGCAACCAGTGATGATAAACCCGCCATGGATGTTAATGGCAATGAAATTGTCAACAGCACTCGACGCTTTGCCGCGCTAACCGATGCTTATGGCAATGTCTATGAAGGGGTGTGGGCGCCTCAAGTGGCGGGTGTGGGGGTCACCAAAGAAAAACGTGAACGCGTAGGTGGGCAAGTTACTATGCAGTGGCGACCAACCGACGCGTTAGAGCTGACCGCCAACTATTTTCACTTTGGTCTTAGCCAAGACAGCACTAACTCGCAAATGTGGATCCCTGAGTGGAAATACAGCCCAGATTATCTCACTGGCGTTGAACTGGATGAAAGCGGCACTATCGTCACTGGCATGGACTTTACCACTGGCGCTGGCGGCACAGAAGGTAACTTAGAATTTCCTTGGATCATCGGCAGCTACACAGTAGAAGAAAACACCTCAGATACCTATGACTTCGGTTTTGAATATGCCGGCGATGTTTATGATTTACGCGGTAAATTTGGTCGGACACAAGCTGAGGGCGGGCCTTCTGAATCTTGGAGTGCGGCATACAAAAGTGGTCAACCCGCAAAACGCAGTGATTCTGGTTTAGTTGAAAACGCCGCATCCTATGCCGGTTGGCGATTGGGTGACCGAGTATCGCTTTATGCCGACCCAGCTCTTTTAACCAATTTGCAAGCAGGCATTGCGGGCGACCCAGATCCGGGTTCAACAGGGTCGAGCTTTGTGGTGAGTGACTTAGCAGAAAACTATGCGCAGCTCGATTTAGATTATCGTTTGGATTATGGCATCATCGACACGTTGCGAGTAGGGGTGAAATATCGCAACGCCAAATTACACCGCGAAACCAACAATACCTTTTTTATTACTCAAGCTGGGGCAGAACAAATCGCCAGTGGTGAGTTAGATCCGTTCAGTCAAGGTGCCATTGATAAAGTGTCTTATCAGTGGATTGATGGCATGCCAGATTTAACCGAAATCTTAAACGAGGAATCTGAGCAAAATATCCCCGGTGGCTTTTCTGTGAATGTGATGCCGACCATTAACTGGGATCGTTACCGCGATATCGTCACCAGTCAGTATGTAAAACATACCCGTCGCGAACCTGACTTTATTTTCGACATTGAAGAAACCATCACCGCAG
Source organism: Pseudoalteromonas fenneropenaei (assembly GCF_042643375.1). NCBI lineage: Bacteria > Pseudomonadati > Pseudomonadota > Gammaproteobacteria > Alteromonadales > Pseudoalteromonadaceae > Pseudoalteromonas > Pseudoalteromonas fenneropenaei. The sequence continues at coordinate 190,481 of NZ_JBHRSD010000011.1, read as the reverse complement.
GTTACATGCAAGCGGATTTCTCTTACGAGACGCTACGCGGTAACTTTGGGGTGCGTTATGTCGAGACCAAAACCAACATTATGTCGTCAGATAAAATCAATTATTACCTAGATGATATTGATGATGTCACGGAAGAAGACATTTTGGGTGACGAACGCGTCGTCGATGTTGCCACCATGACCGAGCGTAGCGTGACCGACAAACGTTGGTTGCCAAGCGTGAACTTAGTGTGGGACGCCAGCGACGATTTAGTGGTGCGTATGGCGGCGGCGAAAACCATGTCGCGGGCACCTTTTAACGATATGGGCGCGCCAGAAAACCTCACTTTTATTTCGCAGGAATGGGCCGATGACCGCTTAGAATTCCGTGGCAATCCAGTTGATCCGGGTTGGTCGGGGTCGGGTGGTAATAAGGCACTACAACCGTTTGAATCAGTGCAACTAGATGTCTCGGCAGAATATTATTTTGCCAAAGGATCAGCCGTTGGGGTGGCGCTCTTTAATAAAAAAGTCGACAACTTTATTGTGCCGTTGATTATTACCTCAGTGCGGCCATTTGAAGGCTTTACCAACCCAAATACGGGGGTTGAAATTGTGCCTCCGGGGGACATCACCGTGACGCCATTTAGAACCACCGCCAATGGCACCAACGCAACCTCACGCGGGGTGGAAGTCTTTGCTCAGCATGCCTTTGATAATGGCTTTGGCTTTAATATCAACTACACCCTAAACGATACAAATCAGGCCGATATTAACGTCAATGGCGAGAAAATTGGCGAGTCAGCGCTGGTGGGTAGTGCAGACAACCAGTTCAACTTCTCGGCTTACTTTGAGAATGACAGCTACAGCTTACGGGCCTCTTATAACCGCCGCGGTAAAACCGCGTTAGGTCTTGCGGATGGTTTAACTGTGTATCAAGAACCGTATCAACAAGTGGATGTGAACGCCTCTTACAGCTTGTTAGAAAACTTAATCTTCACGGCTTCGGTGATCAACTTAACCGAAGAAGAACCGCGTACATTTTATGGCACCGATAGCCGCGCACGATTGCGTAGTAGCAGCTACACCGGTCGTCGATATTACGCAGGTTTGACTTACCGTTTCTAAAAACTAACAACAATTTTGAAGATTTTGCTAGGCGGAGGACGTTGCGCCGCCAACAAGACAACAAGGAAACCATTATGAACAAGGCGAAGCTATTTCGATTTGCCATGCCAGCACTTTTTGTTGCAACCGCACTAGCCGGTTGCGGTGGTGGCGACAATGATCCCCAAGTGAATGACGTACCCGTCACCCCAGATACCACAGTGGCAGAGCTGGCGGGTAGTGCTGTAAAAGGCACCTTAAGCGCAGCCGATGTGACGGTCACAGCCCTTAATGGCAGCAAATTAACCTTAGGGGCAAATGCCAGTACCAACCAAAACGGTGAGCTGTTTGTGGAACTCACCGGGGCACCAGGTTTTGGTATCAATGCGATTGTGAAAATGACGGTCACTGCCAGCAGCGCCTCGAGCATGCTGTGTGATGCCGCACATTGCGGTTCGGCGATGTTGGGTGAAACCATCAGCGGCGAGGCGGTGGCGGGCACTGCGCTGAGTACGCTAGGCCAACTCAAAGTGACTTATGGCAGTAAAGCCGATGGCAATGCCGATTCGACTTTACAAGCCAATGCGTTAACTACGCTCGCAACCCAATTAGTGGAAAACGCCGTCGCGGCAGGACGCAATGCCTCAACACCTGAGTTGATGGCTCTCGCACAAGCAGATATGTCGGCGCTACTGCTACGCGCAATGGGGTGGCAAACCAATAATACCAATGTGTTTACCACCCAAGTGGTCAGTGCTGATAGTTTTGACAATTTTATCACCGGCACAGAATGCACCACTGACGACAATAATGTCGAAACCTGCGGCAATGCGATGGCAAGCGATAGTGTCACGAAACTTTCATTGTTAAATGCGGCATTGGCTAATTTTGCTGAAGGTGGTTCGCAAGCGGGCATGTTACAACAAGCCGCCGCAAATCTCAGTGCGGCATTGGCTGAGGATGGTGATGCGCTCACCGCATTACGTACGCAATTACATGAAGCTATTGCGGCGCATCCGTTAACCGCTGAGCTTGGCTTAAGTGCCGACAGCATTGTTGACATGAAATTGCCGTTGTTTGATGAAGAAACGACATCAGGGCCATTGCAGGAAGTGACCACCACTGCCAATTTAGCCGGTGCGACTATCACAGCACGTAACAGCATCAGTGATGCCGAAAGCCCAGATAAAGCCTTTGATAGTGACAACGACACCAAATGGTTAGATCACAACGACTGGAAAGGCGCGCCAAGCGAGGCAGATCCGTCTTGGATCCAAATTGATTTTACCACAGCGCATGCCGTCAATAGCGTGTTTATTACCAGTGCGAACGATGCCCCTGAGCGTGACCCTGAGAACTTTACCATAGTGGCATCTAACGATGGTGGGGCGACTTGGCAATTACTCAGTAAGGTGGTGGGTGCCAGTTTTGATGCGCGTTTTGAGCGTAAGGAATTTAGCTTCGCCAATGAACAAGCCTATTTAAGTTATCGCATTAACATTAGCAAAAACAAAAATAATGATGGTTTAGTACAACTCAGCGGCATTCAAATGGTGGGACCAAAGTTTGCCTCGCGTGACCATACTAACTTTGTGGCTGGCACTGCTAGTGCGCGTAACAGCATTGGAGATGGGGAAAATCAAGACAAAGCCTTTGATAACGACCCAACCACCAAGTGGCTTGACCATAACGACTGGAAAGGCGCGCCAAGCGAAACCGACCCTTCATGGCTACAAATGGACTTTACCACCCCTGTGGCGGTTAATGCGCTGGCTATTACCAGTGCCAATGATGCGCCAGAGCGCGACCCAGAAAACTTTAATCTGCAAGCCTCAAATGATGGTGGAGCCACTTGGCTGCCGCTGGCAAGTTGGGTTGGCGAAGCGTTTGACGAACGCGCTATGCGCCGCACTTTTGCGCTAAGCAATCAACTGGCCTACAGCAGCTATCGTTTAAATGTGACTAAAAACAAAAATAACGATGGCTTAATGCAAATTGCTGAGGTGGAATTGCTCGGGCCAGAATTAGCCGGGCTTGACCATGCTCGTGTGGCAGGAGCGGTGTACAGCGCACGCTTTAGTATCAGTGAGTCAGAAGGTGCGGCACAGGCCTTTGACGGTGATGTGAATACCAAATGGCTGGATCACAACGATTGGCAAGGCGCGCCTACTGCGACTGATCCTGCTTGGATCCAAGTCGATTTGCCGACGCCACAAGCGGTCAATACTTTATCGATTACCAGTGCGAATGATGCACCAGAGCGCGACCCAGAAAACTTCCAGTTAATGGCGTCTAACGATGGTGAAACGTGGGCAGCAGTTGCCTCTTGGGTTGGAGAATCGTTTGCTGAGCGCTTTAAGCCACGTTCGTTTAGCTTTGCTAATAGCTTAGCGTACAGCCACTATCGCCTGAACATCAGCAAAAATGCCAATAACGATGGCTTAGTGCAAATTGCGGAAGTCGGCATGGTCGGCCCGCAATACGCCGCGATGGATTTAACTGCCCTCGTAGGTACGCAATTTAGTGCCCGTAACAGCATTGGTGATGCAGAAAACCAAGACAAAGCTTTCGATAACGACACAACGACTAAATGGCTTGACCATAACGATTGGAAAGGGGCACCAAGTGAGGCCGACCCGTCTTGGATCCAAGTTGATTTCACCGCCGCTCAGGTGGTTAGTGGGTTAGCCATCACCAGCGCCAATGATGCCCCAGAGCGTGATCCAGAGAACTTTACTTTGTTGGGCTCAAATGACGATGGCGTGACGTGGCAAGTGGTCTCAAGCTGGGTGGGTGAAAGTTGGGAAAACCGTTTTGAACGCCGTGCGTTTGAATTCCGTAACGGTTTTGCATACCGCAGCTACCGCTTAGCCATCAGCAAAAATCGTAACAACGACGGCCTAGTGCAATTAAGTGAAATCGAACTAATAGGCCTTGCTCAAGAGTAAGCACTCTGCCCAGACAATTTCTCTTGCAACCTTAAACCAGACTCCCCGTGAGTCTGGTTTTTTTGTCGGGTACATTTGCAGACGATTCAGCACATGTTGGCTAAACTTAACCAAGGAGGGCAATATGCATAAGTTAACGGAGGGGTCAGTGGCAGCAAGCCATGCGCAGTCCACCCCGTCCAAACAAACTAATCAATCCGCGCCAGCGGTAGTGATTGAGTCACCTTGCATCCGTCATTGCTGCTTAAACAACGACGATATATGCGTTGGCTGCGGCCGTTCACTACAAGAAATCCTCGCTTGGCATGAGATAGATGATGAAGCTAAATACCTGATTTTAAAAAGGGCAGAGGGACGATTGAGAACTACGAGATAGTACGCCGATGTATGTTTCACGCCTTTTTGCACGAATAGCGAATAGCAGAAATTATAACGCCATCTTTTTTCATACAGAGGTAAACCAGCTAACGTCTAAGTGGTTGCCCTTTTTCAAGCAATGACTCTTATCCCATTGATTAGAGTTGAAAAGAACTCAATGAAGCCGTTATATTCAATGCAATTCTATGAGAAATCAGGTGCAAAGGAGTGAGTTGTGGAAAGCTTATTGGATAAGGCGGTGTTTGAGGCGCTCGGTGTTGGGCTGAACTTTCAACCCCTTAATTGGCAAAATGAAATTCACTTATTACCTAACGCAAAATTTTGGCTTCCCTATCAAATCGTTGAGTTAGAAGATGAGCTGTTTGTTGAGTGGTGCTACGCCAGACATGCAGACTTTAGCTTGCCTTTTGTGCACGATACGATCGCTAGACTTAAACGCGCACCAGGTAGCCGCGTTACGCTACGCACATCTATTTCGCAATTATTGGATTATGCAAAACAATTATCACCATCTTGCCATTTTGCAGGGCTTATCTTTCATATTTCGCGTTGCGGTTCAACGCTGTGTAGTCAGTTAATTAATCAGCTACCGGGACGAGTTTGCCTTTCGGAACCAAAATTTGTCGATGATATCGCCCGCGTGTATGCACATAAGGTTGACCGAGAAACGCAGAGTCAAATTTTAAAATCCTTGTTACAGATTTGGTTAACCTTTTTGTCTGAACACCACCAACATTGCTATATTAAGTTAGATGCTTGGCTTAACTTTGAGGCCACGTTTTTGTTATCGAGCTTATCGCCTCCACGCAGTATGTTTTTAAGCCGCACTTTGACAGAGGTTATTGCATCGCACCACGCTAAACCTGGCGCGTTTACAATACCTTCAATTGTGGCACCTAGTTACTTTCAACTAACTGACCCAGGAGCGGATTTTCTAAGGCCGGACGGATATTTATTGAGTGTGATTTCCGCAATTTATCAAGCTGGTTTGAGGCTATCTAAACAACACAGTATTACTCATATCCAGTATTCTCAGTTACCTCAAGCCTTGTTTAATACTTTACTTGCCGATGTGCCTTCAGAGCAGCTAGCACAAGTTAATTGCAATCAATATTCAAAAGATAGTCAGCTCCAGTTTGCGGGAGACAAAGAAAAAACGACATGTCTAAAGCTTCACGAGAAAGCGCGAATTGAGCAAAAGCAGCACGAGCTAGAAAGTCGTCTAATACTGACTTAGCATCTGTAAAATTGGAGAATTTACTATTCAACGTCCTAGGTAAATTAAGTGGGGCGAGTTCACTAAAATCAAGTGCCAAATGCACTTGTGCGGTGGGGAAGCAATCATTGAGTTATGTGCTCAAACCTTGCGGGTCATAAAGCAGCTATGAGGGTCAAATTGATATTCGCCAAACGGATCGCAGTAAACGAAACCATGCTTTTCATACAACTTTCTGGCGGGCAAAAAATAATCCATGGTGCCAGTTTCTAAACTCACAGTTTCATAGCTTCTGATTTTTGCCACATTAAGTACATGGGACAACAATTGCGAGGCAATACCTTGATTTCGCGCATGAGTGGCAGTGCGCATGGACTTGATTTCAGCATGTTTTGAATCTAATTCCTTGAGTGCGATACAGCCTTGTATCACACCTTCTATTTCTGCTCGCCAAAAAGTGATAAATGGATGTTTGAGTGCTTCAATATCCAATGCATGGATACTTTCTGTTGGTGATGTTGCGTACATATCTTGCAGATGTTGTTTTAGCAGCAGTAACACATCGCTACCTTGCAAATCATCAATTTTAATTTCCAATATATTTCCTTACCAGACCAAGCGGTCAACTTAAATTAATTTCCTAATGCTATCAGTGGCTTTTGGCTAAATCAATGTTGTATCCATTGAGAGAGTGACATGACAATTTCTACGATGTTATCTGGTTACTTTCATATGGGTAACAGCCAAGCGTAATTAATTTTAACCAATAGGTGTGGTTAAGTAGTTTACATATCAGGGATAACCTAAATAAAAGTTACCATTTTGGTTTTTAAGGTTTTACTATAGACGAGCAAACAGTACCGCGTCGGATGATTAGATTTTTCCTGCAAGATAAGGCTTTATTGTGGCCTTTGCTGTGCGCAATGGATTTGGACGTCATGCAGAGGACATTATGAACACGCTATTAGATGAACTGAGCACGTCGCTTGTTGACGGCGACCTAGAACATCAAGTGCGCGCACTTATCAAATTGTTACATCATTCAACAGGGTTAGAATCCGCTTATTTTACACGCATTGATTTAGCTGAAGGGGTGCAACAAGTCGTCTATGCACTCAACACTGGTAATCTCAAGCTTGATGAGGGATTAACAGTGCCTTGGGGCGATACCTTGTGTAAACGTGCCATTGAACAAAACCAATTTGTCACCAGTGATGTCAGCACATGTTGGGGAGACTCGGATGCAGCTAGGTTACTTGGTATTCAAACCTATATGAGCGCGCCAGTACATTTAACCGATGGTAATTTATTTGGCACGGTATGCGCAGCGAGTACTTTTCCGCAAAAAGTATCTGCAGAAAACCGCACTTTACTTGAGCTCATCAGCCAAATTATTGCTATCCAAGTAGACCGTGAGTTTTTATTACAACAGTTAAGAATTGAAAACCGCCAGTTTCGTAACATAGCGCTTATGGATCCCCTCACTGGGGTTGGTAATCGTCGTGCATTGGAGCAAGAGATCTGGCAGACATTAAATGCTTTAGAGAATAAAACAGCTGCTTATTTTGCTGCGTTTATTGATCTCGATAATTTTAAGCATATTAACGACACCCATGGTCATGACGCGGGTGATAGATTTTTATTGGCTATCTGCCAAAGGCTGAAAAGCGGTTGTGATGAAAGCGATTTTATCGCCCGGATTGGCGGCGATGAATTTGTTATTTTTGGTAAAGTGCCAAGTAAAATGAGTGATGAAGCGGCGCAGCAAATTCAGCAAAAGCTATTTGAAAGTACGGTTGGCAATATTGATATCAGTACCACCATTATTGACTATCAAGGTGCCAGTGTGGGTGTGACTATTTCACAACCCAGCGATGATGCGGATTCATTATTGCAGCGTGCAGACAGCGAAATGTATAAAGTGAAAAAGCGCCGTAAGAAGCTGAGTTTGAGTTAACCCCATTACTGCAAGGCCGTAACGCGCATACTGACACTTAGTGATTAATAAGTCTTCATGCTAGCTTTACGAGACTTGCCAACCAGCGCTGGTTTTATCTCTGCTCCTAAACTGTGCCATATGATAATGTATTTAAAAATAGAAGTTACATTTTTGTTTTTGCCTTAGGCTGATCAGGAAGTAAGTAAACCTAAATACGTAAGATAAGCGTATGAATAGAAAGTTATTTTGTATCCCAAGAGCCAATCCAAATGCAACCATAAGATTATTCTGCTTCCCATACGCAGGTGGTTCGTCAAGCATATTCACGAGTTGGGTTAATTTTGTTGCACCGCATATTGAATTGGTGTTCGTGCATTTACCCGGCCGCGGTATAAGAATGATGGAGGAGCCTCATGAATTTATGGAGGATGTGATTGCTGAGTTACTTGCTGAACATAGTTTTATTAGTAGTAAACCCTTTGCATTTTTTGGTCATAGTCTGGGGAGCCGTATTGCATATGAATTAACACAACAGTTGCATTACCATCGTTTCCCACTACCAGAGATGCTTTTTGTTTCTGCAAGCCGAGCGCCACATATATCCAACCATAAAAAGCTACTGCACAATTTGCCTTACGATGAGTTTATCGCAGCGTTAAAAGAGTTAAATGGCACTCCACGAGAAGTCCTAGAAAGTGAACAGTTAATGAATTTGCTCGTGCCATTATTACGGGCGGATTTTAAAATTGCAGAGACTTATATCGCTGAATGTCGGCCATTACCAATAAATATCCATGTGTTTAATGGTTCAGAAGATGATATTCCGGAAGAAAATGTTGCTGCATGGCAACACCTATCAGAAAATCCAATAGCACGTACTGACTTTGCCAGTGGGCATTTTTTTATTCACCACTACTCAAGCGAAATGGTTAATGTTATTAATCAAAGCTTGGAGTCGAAAAAACATGCTCTGTATGATACTTCAGTGATGTAATTACGGTACCGCGTATCGAGCTTATAGAATCTCTTGATTGCCGCTAAAGGAAAAAGCGATGAAAAAAATACTAATTATTATACCTGCGCTATTGTTAACAGTTTCGTGCACAACGACATCAAAACAAGAAAAACTTCAGACTGTTGAAGTCAGCTATTTGGATTTATCTCAAAAACAGCAGAAAGATCTGGCAGAGCAATATTGGCTAACTAAAAAAGCTCCCAATCCGCACTATCCAATCCAAGCTGCAAAAGAGAATCTCTCAGGCTGTGTGGAATTGATTGTGGGAATTAACGAGCAAGGCGAACTACAAGGGTACAAAGTACGCTCTTCTTATCCTAAGGGGGTGTTTGAGAATAGTGCAATCGCTGCATTGCGGCAATGGTGATGGGAGCCAGCGGTAACAAATCCCGAAAGAAAACCGATTTTAACCTCTGTGCGCTTGGACTTTGCCACGTCAAAAAATCCAACGGGTGAAGCCTATTTAGCAAATTGCCCTAAAGTGTAAGTACAGCTGCGATTGATTATTACTTTCCAGTTGCGCCAGCTAAGACATAGGGGCGGTTGTCTTAGCTCACTCAAGGCGAAGTCGCCACCTTAACTTAGTGGCGGCTCATTTATGCTCACGCGCTGACACTACCAATAACGGCGCTGATTGTTACTAATATTGCAGCACTTCACCAACTCTCACTCAAAATATACTCCCTCATTATCTCCTTTTCGCGCGTTACATTCATTTTCTGTAGCCGAGCTGCGTTACTTAGGCGTCAACAAATTCCATTGCTGGAAATCAACTAAGAGTAATAGGAACTAATTGGTCTTTGTCACACCTTTACTTACTGACAGAAAATAAACAGTTCAAGGCATGGTAAGACACAGCAAAAAATGATTCTAAATTGTATTTGTAAGCAACTGTAATTCACAATTTTAAATTATGATCTATATTGTGTTAATTAAATGTAATTTGCATTGCTGTTAGGTTGTAAGGAGTGCGTTTTTGTTTACTTGCGGCGTTGCTGTCGTGGGTCGCATGAAGGAGTAAGCGAATGAAGTTCAAAGCGAGCACGGTATTGCCCACTGCGTTGGGGCAGTTTGTGGTAGAAATTTATCAAAACCACAAAGGGGAAGAGATCACGGCAATTTGTCATGGCGATATTGCAGGGCGCAGCAAATTGCCAGTCAGGATGCACTCAGCTTGTTTTACTGCGGAAGTATTGGGGTCGCTAAAGTGTGATTGTAAACAACAGCTTGATTACGCCCTCGGTTATATCGCCGCAAATGATGGGATGGTGATTTACTTACCGCAAGAAGGGCGAGGGATTGGCCTGACCAACAAAATTAGGGCTTATGCTTTACAGGAACTTGGCTACGATACCATTGAAGCCAATGCCAAATTAAACTTACCGATTGATGCCCGCACCTATGATGATGCGGCAGAAATATTGGCATTTCATGGTATTCGCTCGGTGCAATTGCTGACCAATAATCCACTCAAACTAAACTCTCTTGAAGCACTTGGGATTAAGGTTGCAGGGCGAATTCCGGTGCCTTGTGACCCAACTGCGCACTCGTTACAGTACTTACACACCAAACGTGATGCGATGGGGCATTTGCTGAGTGGCTTTTCAGCTCCGCCAGAAGAGGGCGTTTCGCCATTGCAGCGGCCATTTATTCATGTGAATTTCGCGTTAAGTACAGACGGTCAAATGAGTCAAGCGAATGGTGAGCCGCTGTGTTTATCATGCCAGCGTGATTGGCAACGGGTACATGAACTGCGTGAGCGCTATGATGCCGTGGCCGTAGGTGCGAAAACTTGGCTTAACGATAAACCTAAACTTAATGTCCGATACGACAAACTTGGCCGTAAACCTTTAAAGCAGCCACATCGCGTGATTTTCTCTGGCCGGCATCAGGCTGTACTTAAACAAACAACGCTCGACCCAGCAGCGGCAGAGCGGGAAACTTGGCTGGTGACTGAGCTGAGTGAGCGACCTTGCTGGCCATCACAAGTGGTGGCGGCAAAAGGTTGGTCGCTGGCGCCATCCTTGGCCCAACTCAAGGCTGAGGGCATAGAGAGCATGCTCGTTGAAGGGGGATTAACGCTTATCCAGTCATTTATGGCGCAGCAGGTCGTGGATGTACTCACTATTTATGTGAATACCGCTTCGGTGGTTGCGGCCATTGCAGCAGCCACAGAGGTGCTTGGAGATATTCCGGCGGATCAGATAACCGCTAACGCTTTTGGTGCGGGTATGTTACTCACCGTCACCTTGACTCACTCGGCTGAGCAGCCGTTGATGGCGGAGGTGATGCATGGCTAAACTCATCTATGCGCTTGTGAGTGAGCATGGGAATAACTCTGCCTATCAGCGCAAGTTGCGCGAGTTAACCATAGCTTTTTGTCGTTATGGTTATCGAGACGAAATCATTGAAGCCGCCACCATTGATTTAGCTTTGCAGCAAGCGGCAAACCGCGATGCTGATTATTGTTTGTTGCAGAGTGCAGGCCACGTTATTGATGAACAGTGGTATTTGCCGCATTGGTCAGAGCAAGGTTTGCGACATGGGATAGCGCAATTGTGTCAGCAAACAGATTTTTTGCTGGCGGGTGAAGTGGTTAAGGGCGAAAGCGGCGCACTTGGTCTAGCTACAGACTGCTTTTTGGTGAATTTACGCCACTATCGCGCTCTTGGCATGCCTGCTTTTGGTGAAGCAGATCACATGCTGCGCTGGCAATGGAAATGCACAGCCGCGCTGCAATCTTTGCCTGACGTTATTACCTCACAGCAACTACAACAAATTGAGCGAGTAACCGATGTTGCTGGCAGTGGCTTAGTCACCGTGGGGTTTAATGCAGGGTTAGTACTGCGGTGTTTTAGCCATGCAATCAATCAAAATCGATTTGATTTAGCCGATAGCGACAAAGCAATGCCTGAAGAGCACAGCGCATTTGCTAAGTGTTTACGTGAGCCAAACCAAGCACAATCTTATCTCGCGCAGTTATCCCAAGCGCAAAGCGAATTTGTACGTCGTGCCGCCAAGCAGATAGGAAGCGCTAAGCAAGGCGTGTTTCTACTCAATATCGAAAATTACACCGACCTAGATGCCGAGCCAAAAGGGGCACCGTTGGATGCGGTATTTAGCGTGGCCGCAGGGTTTAAGATTTACTATGCGCTGGCCAAAATGGGTTTTCATGCCAACACCGAGGTAGTGTTTTTTGATTACAGCGAAAAGGCGTTGGCAGTACGGCAGTACATGGTTAATCACTGGGATGGTGCTGATTTCCCGGCTTTTGTTCGTCATTTATTTGATGTTTTTCCAGAGCCGGAAACCTTCTATCAGCTGTGGTTTAACACTCACTCTCGCAATATTAATTGGCAGGATTTAGAACAGCTGTGGCAAAACGAACTGACGCGTTGGGGTGGGGCGGCGGCATTTCAAAACCAATGGCAAGTATGGCGTAAACTACCGCATCGCTATCTACACGTTGACTTGTTGGCTGCGCGTGAAGAATTGCTCGCCGCGTTGCAGCACTATGAACATAGCTATATCTGGTGGAGTAACGCTTTCTTTACCATTTATAGCCATTGGCATTTTAACGCCTCAGCACGTGAACAGCATTATTTGCAATGGCTGCTCGCACTTGCCGATGTTGCACCTAACTGTCGCATTAATGGCGCCGATCACCACAATAGCGCGGTTAATTGTACAACCGCAGCAAAATACGCTGCACATACACTCAATGCTCACCATGTTGAGCTACATCCGACGCAATTCCCCTCAGTCGCAATGAGTTTTTAAAGGAAGCAAATATGGATAAGCAACAAGCATTTTTACATCATCGTGGCCCAGTCACTTGTGCGGCGCACGTCGGAAGTAGCGACTGGATCATCACTTCAGGTTATGACAGTGCGGTAGCACTGTTTAATAAGCAAAGTGCCGAGGTGTGTTTACTGGGTTATCACCAACATCTGGTCAATCGAGTGTCGGTCAATGCTGCTGGGACGCTCGCGGCGAGCGCTTCATCGGATTACAACCTGTATATTTGGGATTTACAAACTCGTGCGCTGCGTATGGTGTTGCAGGGTCACAGTGATGATGTCGAAGATTTTGTTTTTATTAATGATGAACTAGGTGCCTCGGTGTCGCGTGACTGGCGAATCATTATTTGGGATTTACACACGGGTGCTATCCGCAGAATTATTCTTGGCCATGAAAAAGACGTACTGTCGGTGAATTATTTTGACGGCAAGCTATATACCTCAGGCGACGATATGACACTGCGCGTGTGGGACATAGATTCAGGCAAGCAGCTGGCAAAAATTGGCCCATTTGACACTGAAACCGACAGCTGCGCCATTGACGAAGTGCACAAGCGTATGGTGCTTGGCTGCGATGATGGCATAGTGCGTGTGTTTGATATTGCAAGCCAAACCTTGTTGGCAGAATTACGCGGTCATGATTCTGCCATTAAAAAAGTCGCGGTATCGCCACTGAATGGCGATATTCTCTCAGCAGCTTACGACCAGCGTATTTTAATCTGGGACAGCGAGCATTTTGTCCAAAAACAACAGCTCCAATCACAACCCGCGCTATGGGAGCGCTCATTTAATTGGACTCAAGATGGTCGCGAAGTCGTAGCTGGTAGTTTTGATGGGACTGTGGTGATTTGGGATGCGCAAAGCGGCAAATGTAAACAGCATCTGGCAGAAAACACCCAAGGTAATGCCTGTTTTAATGACGTGACCTCATGCGGAGAGGGTCTATTTGCGGCGGTCAGTGATGATGGCTATTTACGTATTGGTCAATTAGCGCCATTACAAGCGAATTGGTTAAGCGCGCAACTGCCAAGGCGAGAGCGGGTACTAATGAATGCTGTGCACTATTGCCCAGCTATGCAAAAGCTCTATACCGGTGCCCACAATCAAACCGTGTCGCAAAGCGAAGGGCAATTAACCGCGTTACAGCAGCAAGGTGTGTTGAATTTACATGAAGGACCTATCAATAGCATTCGCAGTGCCCACTTAGCAGAGTTTGCGGGGGATGTCTTTATTGCTTGCTATAGTGGTGCCGTGGTGCACATGCGCGCGGATGGGCAAGTTGTAGCCAGTCTTGCGCTCCATGATAACGCGGTGAAGTCTTTGGAACTGCATCCCACCAAAGCAATTGGGGTAAGCTGTTGTGCTGAAGGTGGGCTGGCGAGTTGGGATTTTAATGGCAAAGTGCTGCAGCGTTATCATGGGCATACTGCAATCATCGATGCTGTTGCGATATCACCAAGTGGTCAGTTTATTGCCAGCGCGGGACGCGATTTTGTGTTGAAAGTCCACGGTTTGGAAGATGGCAAACTGTATCACAGTATTCATTTAGGGCGCCGCTCACCTAAAGCGCTGTGTTATACCACTGAAAATGTGGTCGTGGTCAGTAACTATTGGGGTGAATTAATCCGCATAGATTTAAGCTCAGGTGTTGTAACACGCAATACCTTAGCTGATAACGGTATCAGTGCTGTGGTGCGCCATGGTAACGATTTACTGGCGTCTTGTTACGATGGTGCTGTGTACTTAGTGGATAGTGTGACGTTAAAAGTGCTCAACCATTTACGCGCCATGACGCAAAAAGTACAGGCCCCGAGCTATGAGTAGCCGACATACCCTGCAACGTTTTGTGATCTTGTCGGCGCCCCGTAGTGGCAGCAATATGCTTTGTAGCATGTTGCAGTCACACAGCGATATTTTGTGTCACCATGAGGTATTTAACCCGACAGGCATGTTTTACGCATTGCCGCTGCGTAATACCAGTTTTAGTCTCGCCAGTTCAATCGCTGAGCGTGATGCCGCGCCATTTAAGGTGTTAGAGGCAATTTGGCATGAGTCTATGGGGCATAATGCGGTGGGCTTTAAAATGACGCATCAGCAACAGCCGGATATTTTTGAGGCTGTGGTGAATGACCCCAGCATTAAAAAAATTGTCTTAAAACGTAATAATCCCTTACAGGTTCATGTCTCTAAGTTGGTAGCGGAACATACTGGTGTATGGGAAAACTACCATTCAGATCCTGAGCCAGTCCGTTGCCAAGTGATGGTCAATAAGGCCGAATTGGCCGCTGATATCGCTAAAAATCAGGCTTATTATCAAGCGCTCAGCCAGTGCCTTGCCACTACCCAGCAAACCTATTGTGCGGTTGACTACGAAACCTTACTGAGTGAAGCCACACAAGCAAGGATATTGGATTTTTTAGGGGTGCGAAGGCTTAGACTCAAAGCCGCAAGCCGCAAACAAGCACCTGACGACCTTCGGCGGGTGATAAGAAACTATGAGCAACTTTTAGCATCTAGTGATGGGCAACTAAAAGAGCTGTTGGAAAACTGCGAATAAGGACGTGGAATGCAAAGCGAAATAGCGCAACAAATAAAAATGGTGATTTTGGATGTCGATGGCGTAATGACAGATGGCCTCATTGGCTATGGTGGGGATGAAAAAATAAAGTTTTTTCATTCGCAAGATGACCATTTAATTCGCATGACCATTCGTGCTGGCATCCCAGTGGCTATCATTTCTGGTCGCGCAGATAAAGCGAATGTCGACCATGCCAAAGAATTAGACATTGGCCCTTGTTATTTCGGCGCATTAGATAAACTAGCGGCGTTCAACACACTGCTGGAAACACAGCAATTGAGTGCTGCGGAGTGCCTCTATATGGGTGATGATCTGATGGATATTCCGGTATTGCGCCGTGCGGGTATTGCTGCAGTGCCAGCAGATGGCACGCTCGAAGCCAAAGAGGTGGCAACGATAGTCACAGAGGCGCGAGGTGGTCGGGGTGCCATTCGAGAAGTACTGGTGGCGCTTTTACAGGCGCAAGGAAAATGGCCAAGCCTAATGGCGCGGTATTGGGTGGAGTAACAGCATGATGATGACGCAGCCTCAAACCTCACCCTTTAGCGACAATGCAAATACTGGCAACTACGATGTTGCTCGCTTGGATAATCTTGACTACGAATTTTTAGCCAAGCTTGCACCATGCAAACAAGGTCAAGCCTGTTATTTACTAGATTTAGACCGTGTTACTGCCAATTTCACTGAGTTTAAAGCGGCTTTTGCTGCGTATTTTAAGCCATTGACCATAGCGTATTCGTTTAAAACCAATTACACCCCAGCGCTTTGTCATCACCTACAACAACTTGGTTGCCATGCCGAGGTCGTTTCTGAGATGGAGTATGACATTGCAGTACAAGCTGTTGGTTTTCAGCCAGATAAAATCATTGTCAACGGCCCGGTACATAGTGAAGCGTTTGTTGAACGGATACTGTTGGCTGGCGCGCAATTCAATGTCGATGCATGGTATTTACTGGCTATGGTGGCTAAAGTCTGTGAAAAATATCCCCAGCACACATTTCGCATCGCGGTGCGATTAAGTTATGGCATCGAGGAAGGTGGCTTCTCACGCTTTGGAATAGTTGCCGACGAGGCTAATTTAGCGCAGCTAATCCTCTGGCGACAGCAGCACCCAAATTGCCAACTGGTCGGTGTACATAGCCATTTTTCGAACTCGACACGTAGCCAAGCTTCGTTTTACCAACGGATGCGCGGGCTTTTACATGCTTGTGAGACGCTATTTAAGGATAAAGCGCCTGAGTTTATTAATCTTGGTGGTGGCTTTTTTGGCGTTATGCCGCCAGCACTCGCTGCGCAATATGGCGCCGCAGTATGTGGTTTTAACGATTATGCCAGTGCCATTAATGAAGCGTGGCAAAGCCATTGCTATGAATATCCTGCAACTCAGTTACGCGATGCCAATAAGCAGGCATTTAAACCTACTTTGCAATTAGAACCCGGCACGGCATTGGTTGCCAACGCTATGGTGTTTATCACTCAAGTGTTGGAAGTAAAGCAGCAGCTGGGCAGAACCTTGGCCTTGCTCAACGGCAGTAATCATAACGTTAATCATAAATGGCAGGGTGAAACTTTACCCATCCAATTAGTTACAGATAAGCCTTCGGTAGACGAAGAACAGTTCGACTTAGTGGGTAACACCTGTATTGAAAAAGATGTGCTGATGACGGATGTGGCAGGCCAAGTTAAGGCAGGGGATTTTGTGGTATTTCAGTATATGGGTGGCTATAGCAATGTATTGAAGCAGCCATTCATCCATCCGTGTCAGGCGATTATTTGCTGGCAAGGGCGGCACTTAAGCCAGATAAAACAGGCAGGTGACTGGCAATCGATTTTAGCAGGTTACAGCATACCTGCATAAGCAGTAAGGATTTGGCGCGCGTCGTCTGGTTTAAGGCTTATGGGTCAACCAGTGCACGCCTTGTTGGTTGTAGTGAGATCAACAACTCAAGATGAAGCGCAAGCTTCCAACTACAAGGTAATTTAAGGAGAGCATTATGTCTGATTGGTCAGCACCGCAACGTTTGGATATTCCAGCCAATAAATTGGTGATATTCAATGCAACTCATCAAGCCGCATATCAGCAATATATTCAAATCATTGACAGCAATAATCAGCCGATAAATTTTCAAAATTTTAGCGGCAGTACCTTCACTTTCCCTATTAGTGGCAGTGGGACAGGCGTCAATCTGTTTGGCAATGGGAATGGTAAATTCATCATGCAAGCGGGTTATCAAATTCAGTTTCGTAGCAGTGGGGGTAAAGTACCATTAGTTGCGGCGAGCACTACACAATTTACCCTAAATGGCGTTACTTATGGCGGCGGTATTATGTTTGTCACTGATGACCAAGGCACTGCAGAGCCAGATTATAACGACACCGCATTGACTTTACAGTGGTTCAGTTCGCAGGGCTAAACCGCGTTATTAAGGATAATTATCATGACTTATCGTCAACCACGCGTATTAGGTTCTGTGCTTTGTAGCGCGCTGAGCCTTGCTATTGTTGCGAGCTTTAATAGCGCTGCGGCAAGTAGTTTTCCAGGCGGTAATACGATTACCCCTGCAGATCTAACCGCCACGCCGGCGACTTTGCCAGCGCCGCCACCGAAATACGATTTAAATAACCCCATTAGCCACGAAGAGTTTGCTCGTTTTGCATGGCGGCAGTTTATTTACTTTAACTCACCAACTCAACGTAGCGGCAATTCACAAGTGGGGCAGTCAACTGTCGTACGTGGACAAGTTTCACCATCTGACAACTTTGTCACGTCGGGTAATCCGCGTTTTTATCACAATGGTAAAAGCTCAACGGATAACCTAAGTAGCAATATCTTACTGTGGCAGAGCTTTGCGCATCGTTCAGAGTTATTCCCAAAAAACTCCACCGCGCGAGGCAATTTTCCGACTTTGGCGCCGCAATATGAGTTTACCAACTTAACTGTACCGGCTTCACAAGCGAGATTTAACAATTTGGATGAAAACTCGCAAATTGGACAGAACAAACTGTTCTTCCCTAAAACGGGCAGTACCCCGTCGCAAAACCCGTACGATGATTATGAGGTTTTGTTCGAAGCTAAGGTCAACCAAGTTGAATACGACTATGTGAAGGGCCTTGGCGGCAAAGCGCCAGATACCTTTAACTTACCGAACGAAACGGTTGAGATTAAAGCCGCATGGCGGGTTTTAAGTGACGACTTAGCGCAGTCAGGGCGCTACCATACGGCAGAAGCCTTGTACTACAAAAGTAGCGGCACGGGCGATGAAGTCGAAGCGCATGTAGCGACTTTTGGTTTGATAGGTTTGCATATTATTCGCAAAATGAAAAACTATGAAGCCTTTGTGTTTTCTACTTTTGAACATGTAGACAATTTGAAAACACCTAATGGCTCAGACACTGGGTTATATTTTTATACTACTTACAACCAAATGAGCTATCGCGGCACTGTGACTGGGCAGCCTCATGCGATAATCAATACTGGGACTAATTTGTCGCAAGTCACGCTACCACTGCAAGGTGCGGTAACCGCGGCCAATGGCTATAACTTTATCCCCGGTCAATATACTCAGCCAAGCGATACGTCTGCAGGGCCCATTAAAGTCGTGCAACCGCCAACTATCACCAATGCCGTTATCAAGGTGAATCAGGAAGTGAAAAATGCCATGGCCAGTTCTGGGCAATTTAAAGATTCGGTGTGGCAATACTATCAACTGAAAGGTGTGCAGCCGCTGCCAGCGAATGAGGATGCAACGCTTGCTGGCCAAGCTAATCCATTGACGCAAGATTATTTCTTGGCTAACAACGTAGTGGAGAGTAGCCAACCGGGTATCCAGTTATTTAAAGGTGGTGCGCCAGGTCCTGTGTATCAAACTGCAGTGAACGTGGATTGTACCCAATTCACAATGAATAATGTGCCAAGTTCAGTGAATTGTTTCCCCAATCCGCGTGCTGGAAGTAGCGCTTACAACATTGTTAACGTGCCAAATCTGGTGGTGCCTGGTGTTAGCCAAAGTGCGCAAAACTCCATCGTTATGGGTGGGTGTATGGGCTGTCATGGTCAGTCCCAATATACGAATAAAGATGGTAGCAAAACCAGCATTTTCAGCTTTTTGATCAACTCCACCAATCTTAGCAGCCAAGGTGGCTTTGAGGCGGATGCGTTTGATCAGCGAGGTACCGACTTGAGTAGCGCGGCTTTACAATATATGGCAACGTCTAAAAAGTAATGCCAAGCTAAATGAGAAAGGGGCGCTAAGCCCCTTTTTTTACCTGCTCAACTTTGTCAGCTGATGATATAAGCGGTGCTTTAAAGTTTGGCATGGTGGCGCCGTATGTTTCGGTCCAATGATATTGAGCTAAAATTTGCTGCGCTGCGAACTGGGTATCATTGGCAAAATGCATGGCTTGCCAAGTGCTGTGCCACAATTGTAGATATTTCAGATAATGTGGTGCTAGCGTTAAAATTTCTTGCTCATCATAGTTAAACCAAGGTTTTATGAGACCTGCATAGTGGATAAAGCAAGCATCTGTTAGCGTAATACCATCCACCCAATGCACATATTGTTCAATAAACGGCATAAAGTTATAACGTCCATCAATGATCTCAACTTGGCCTTGAAAATGGACGTTGAGCAACATCTGATCGGTAAAACCGCGTAGACCAAAAGCGCGCCAAAGCGAGAAATCGCCAAGCAGAGATACAATTTGCTGATAGTGTTGTGCGGTTAAGATCTCTGCACCAATTGACATCATGCCGGAGTTAAAACTGTTCGGAAGCGTTGCTTGACCATAGCGTGCTTGCTGACTAATGGCAGGGTAGCCGGCCTTTTTTAACAACAGGTCAGCACAATCTTCATAGCTGAAACCATCACGACAAGCCACAAAGGCTGCTTTATGCTGAAATAGCGGTGTTAAATCGCCAGTGACTAAGCCATCACTATCTAAAAATACCACGCGTTGATATTCGGTCAGTCTCAGTATTTCTAATGACAACAGTCGCAAGTGAAGATCGGCCCTTAATTCAGGGAGCTGCTCACGAAGTAGGGCAATGGCGTTTTCAACATCTTGTGCTCTTGAAACAAATTTTACGGGGTAAAGGGCTGTTAATCGTGCCCGATTAGCTGGGCTTAATGAATCAATGAAAATAATGATATCGTCTTCAAACCATGGATTGTGTTTAAGAAAGCTATAGAGCAACACCTCTGTACCAGTTGCAAAACGGTCACAAGTCACAGTGGCGAGGCATAATTTAGGTGTCATAGTCAGTCCTTGTTAGCATGCAAAAAGCATTCGATATGGTGCGCAAAACATTCTGCAATGCGTTTTAGCACAGCCTTTTTGTCCTCGGCGCGCCATTTAAAATAATTCAGCATACCGTAACCTGCGGCGGTTTTATTGGCATCTAAAATATAAATGCGCTGACTATGGCGGCAGCGCACAATATCTAACTCACCAAAATCCAGTCTGATACACGCGCAAAAGCTTAATATCAAGCGCTGTTCTTGGGTTGAAAATACCTTTTGCACAGCTACTGGCTCTGGAGGTAGCTGTTCCCTGTGATCTAGCAATTCTGTAGCGGGCTGTTGCCGCACGAGACAAACGCTAGCTATCTCATCAAACACAATTGCAACGCGGTATTCCTGTTGGTAGCCATCTACTGTGGAGTCAATTAACTGCTGATAGACTTTATCGGCTTGTGGTGCGAGTAGTGGCAGGGAAACGAGCTTGCCACCTTTTACGCCATTGGCATCGGGTTTTTCGACCCCAAGGCCGTGAGCTGTAGTTGGGTCTAGTGCGCAGCCATAGCCAAAAACTTGTTGATGTAAGGTTTCAACATGGCGTTTGCTAATATCGACACAAGCTTGGTTAATGATTTTACGTTTGCCACAGGCTTGTTCTAACTCCTCTGGGCAATTGAGCTTGGTGGCGTCTTGCCACAAAAAAGCGACATCAAAATCATCATTTAAATCACGCGTTGCAGCATAACCGTTGAGATTAATTAGGTGAGTGATGGCGTAAAATTCTTTGTCAGGGTAGCTGGGATAAAACAAAATTTTTAGCATCGGTATTCCTTTAGGAAAGCGCCAACAAATCCGAGGGACTTGTTGGCGCCAAGCCTATTTAGCTGCGCAACAGCCACATACGCTCATTTGTCCCGCTTGTGTGGTGGTCCACTGACCATTCCAAGCTAAACCAAGATTTGGACATGCACCTTGAGGTGATTGCTTCGCATTACACTTGGCGGCGGCGTCAGTTTGGTCAAAAATAGGCCCAGCTTGTACGTCGACGCATTTGCCCATACCCACTACGATGTCATCAAAAATATGGCTTAATAAACCCGAAGTGGTATTTTTGTTTTTGATATCGGCGGTACCTTCGTAGCTATGGCAACCAAAACAGTTTGAGGCAAAGCCACCGTTGGTCTCCGCATTGGTATCAACCCATTGGAAAGTGGTTTCCGCAACGGTATTAGCAAGACGTAAAGAACCACGTTGATTGCTGATATCACCTTGGGTTTTACCATTCACTTCAGTAACCAAAGTAGAATCTTTACTAATATCAGACACCCAAATTGAGCCGACATTAAAGTAATTTTTCAATACAGCCATTGCCCCCGTAACTTGGTTTTTGACACTGGTGTTCATCGACGTAATATCTGCGACATTTTCCCCTGCTTTTAAGTCTGAAGGATCAGTGCCATTAGGGTAAACGCGACAGATTTCAGTAGGCACACCTGTTAAGGTATCGTTTGGCTTAGCTTGGTTCATACACTTGCTCATTGCCGTGTTATCACCGGTTTGCAGAGCCGTCGCGCACTGTGTACTGGTAAATGACCAGCCATTGGTTTGGGCTGGCTTATTGCAGTCAGGGGCATTGCTATTGTGTTCAAACGTAGCCCAAATAAATTCAGGGTGGTTGGGCGTGGCAATTGCAAAATGGAAGCCAATTAATGCTAATACTTTTTCCTTCTCATTTTCTTTAGGTTTGGGTAAACCTGGGGGTTTGTGCCAAATTAGGTAATTGCCTATATTTTTGTCCGAAATATCTAATACGCGCCACGCCGTTTTTAATTCAGTGGTTCCGCCAGGAAAATTAGTTGCGTTTTTGATTTTGTCTGCATCGGTACACATATTGCGGCTAAAACGCATATCGTAGTAGGCAATGTTGCCATTTTGATCGAAGATAACATCGCCACCACCGGCTTCACCATGGACAAAGCTGCCGTCTTTTTGTAGCGCGGTTTTTAATATCGAACCGGTTATCTTGTTATCACAAGAGTTAGCTGGGCTGCCATCTGGGTTAAATTCAAATAAGGGATACTGGGTCGTATCGGCGAAGTTTCGCACCATTGCGTTGTTATTGGTTGGGTCAGTGTTGCCCGATACAGGCCACATCAGACTCAAAAAAGATTGCCACGTAAATTGATAAAAATCACAAAAATCGTTGCCATTATTTGGCACTTCAGTAGGGATGCCTGGATCTGCCGTAAACCAGCTGGCTGGTGCAGTGCAGATATTGGGATCACCGTACGGTTTTGTTGGGCTTGCCGCCATGGCAGTTGGTACAGTCAAGGTGGCGACTAAGCCACACGCCGCGAATAAACGACGAGTAGTGTTATGAATTGTTTGCATTGCTCACACCCTAATAAACGTAAATTACAGCAAAGTAGGCATACTTTGCGAATCAGTTTGGGTGGTCAGGGTAGTGCTTAACGACTTTCTTTCATCCTTAACTGCTTAGGGGTAAGAATAAGCTTCCGTCTAACCATGTCCAATCTTGCTTTTAAGACTATAGCATAGCTGAAAGAAAGCTAATTACATCACATTACACTTAACTTACAAATAATTTACCTAAGTGGTTGGCATAGAAACTGGCTTGCGCCAGTTTCATCATGGTCGTTGCTATGCTGTAGGGTTATTTTTACGGCTTGAGAGCTTCTTAATTTTATTCCAGCCACCCCAAAGTATGCCAACAACCAATAATGCAATAAACGCGTACGCTGCAATAATCGCCACTTTAATTAATAAAAACACCATTAATAAAATAGATAGAATAATAGTAATAAGTAACCAAGGGTACTTGGCTAATGGTTTTGCGATGAATGCTGGGGTAAAAGAGTTAAGTGTCTTAAATAGCTTATGGTTTGACATAAAATAGTCCTTTGTTGGTTTGTAATAATTCCATTTGTTTTGATATTGTATATTGGTTTGATGTTTTTTTAAAGTCAGCTTTTTTCTTGATTAAGTTAAGCGGTCTTTTTTGTGTGGCTTTTAATCTGAATGCTTCTGAATTTTTGTTGTGTATTTATCATTGATGATAAAGGTTGGTTGTTTTACTCCATTTTGTTAACGCACTTAGTTATAAATTTTGACAAAACTAAAGCTTGGAATAAGGTTGCAGATGGGCTGAGTGAATTACTATTTCAGTTCTGTTATTATATCTGTTAAAAAGAATTTATTATGAAGAGCTTGAGTTTTACAGTTATTATTTTTTCAATGATCTATTGCGGTTTAACATTTGCTGGAATTGATAGAGCTACTTTTATTCGGTAGACTGAAAACGGAATTACAGGCACTTTTTTTGTACCTAGTGATGCTGTAAATTTAACTGCGAATGCAACCGCAAATCCGATGAATTTTATGATGTCGGATGATTTGAATGGTGTGGTATCAGCATCTATCGAATTTCAAGGTGATTTCTATTTTCTCCAGATTGTACCACACCTCCACCTTCACCACGCTAGCAACAATAGTTCTTTGGACACGTGGGTAGGACATACTTACGCAAATCTGGACTATCTAAATTGATTATTGGGTGTTTAATAAGGAGGTATTGATGACACAACAGCGTTTTAAGCAACTTGCGATATTGAGCGGACTTGTTGCGTTTTTACCGCTGCTTGGGGTACTGACAGCAGAGCTTGTTGTAGCTTTGCTAAATTGTCGGGTATCTGAAACAGGAAGTTCCAATTGTATTTTAGGGAGTCTGGATGTAGGTATGACACTTGCCGTGTTATACACGGGTGGTTGGTTGAGTTTAGTCACCATTCCTGTTTTGGGTTTGCTGGCACTGATGTGCTACTTAAAATATCGCGCTTTACAGTCTAAAGCGAGCTAATAAATAGGGTGCTAAATGCACCCTAATTGCTTACTACGGAATTAAATGAGGACAGTGCCGTCGTGTAAACGCACTTCATAAGGGGCATTTTGTACGGGCGAACCATCTTGATATTGATACGCCAGCTCAATCACCCCTTGGCTTAGGTCTGCGTCTCCAGCAGCAGAAATCGCTAAACTGGCTATCTAGTTTTCGTCTAACCACCAAACTTTTACGCTAAAGGGGGGCGAGTTAATTAATGCAATGTCACTTTGGTTTTCGTCAAATTCAAATCCATCTTGTAATCGTGGAAATGAAGTATTATTAATGAATCTGTCAAATTCTCTTTTCCCACAATTAGGGCAGGGTGGTAAACTACATAGAAACCTATTTAACGTATCCTTATAATAAGTTCTATATTCTTCGCCACTTGATGGGATATGTTCTGGTCGAGTCTTGGCAAGTATCGAATTTTTCATAGGACTAACCCATATGATAGTATGGCAACATGAGCACTGGCCTCCTACTACCCCACTATCATGCCATGTAAAAAAGCCTAGTCCATGTTGTTCCATGCCTACTATTTTAGCTGGTTGTATACCTAATTCATCGGCAAGTCGCAGTTTAAAGTTACTCATTTTTTTATTGTCCTATCTAAAACCTTTTTAATGTTATCAGCGTTGTAACGACCTTCAAACAAAGTTATGGCTCTATTATTTCCTGTTTTCCTGCTACTGGAATACAGAATGCCGTTATAACCTGCATCATAAGCTTGATTCGAAATTTTATTTGTATAATTATAAACAACTTTTTGTTGGATATGGCTGTCAACTTTTTCTGTCAATTTAATGGGGTCAATATTCATTTTTTTAAGTACTGAAGGGTCTGTTAGATCTAGAATGTTATCTAGCTCAACGTCACCCACAAATATAGATTTCCCGTTTAAGTTTTTACGAACCTCCATATAAGAAGTGACAATATTCTCACCAAAATAAACATCACCTCCAGTTGAACGGTAGGAAGGGTCTGAAAATCGGTACTGTGCCATTGGATTTGTGCTCAACGGAGCGAAATTGGAATCATATATTTTGTGTCCGTCCATACGAACATTAGTGCCTTCACCAGTTACAACCTTAGGTTCTTCAATTTGTCTAGCGCTTCTCGGCAATTCATTCCCTTTGGGGGCATCCAGTTGTTTGGCGACACTTTGATGGGGTTGGCCGACCACGCCGCTGCTGGGTTTAATGCCTTGATAGTCATCCAGTGCTTTGTTCACCTTTTGGCCTATCTGTTGTGCGGCTTGCTGCATACCTTGAGTGATTTTAGGGGTGATGTCGTCAAGTTGGCGCAGGGTTGTTTGCATGCCTGCTAGTGCTTCATCGGGTAGGGTGTGGCGCAGAATAAAGCTGTCGGAGATTTCTTTTAATGCATCACGTAGCCCATTGATTTTATCTGAGACTTCCCCTGCGGCTTGTTTGCATAGGTCATGCCAATTGACAGTGCGTAAATAAGCAACGGGGTCGCCTTTACCCAGTTTACGCATTACCGCAATGGCGGCATCAAGGCCAGCGGCGGGGTTTTTAATGACCACTTTACCCACCCCTTTAATGGCAGAGCCAAACAGGGGAATTAAACCAATGCCAGTGAGGGTAAAGGCAATCCAAGCATCATTGTCGTTTGAGTCGTCGTTATCGGTGAGCAACATCACATTCGCCATGATATCGCGAACATCCATGATTTGGTCGACCACAGGTATCATGGAAATAATTGTACCCCTCACAATCTGCGAGGTACTGGGGTTGGCGTTAAAATCCCCCTGCAAGGTGCCCCATAACCATTCACCCGCTTGACTGGCGAGTGACTGTGCGGCTTGTAGTTGCTCTGGCTGCTCGGCTTCCACCATAGTACGGGCGTCTTTGGCGGTTATAGTTCCAAAGAGCGGGTTAGGGGTGGTGGTGTCTTCTGGTTGATATGGGCGACTGTCTTCCCCATACACCACAGAGAATTGTCCCGGTGGTACATTTTCAAGGCGAGCTTGGCCGTTTTGGTCGAGTTGCCCAGTGAGAACGGTGCCGTCGTGTAAACGCACTTCATAAGGGGCATTTTGTACGGGCGAACCATCTTGATAGTGATACGCCAGCTCAATTACCCCTTGGCTTAGGTCAGCTTCTCCAGCAGCAGAAATCGCTAAACTGGCTGGGGCTGACTGAGTTGGTGCGCTGAGTACTTGAGGTGCACTTGCCGTTAAAGGGTCTTCCAGTTGGTATTCAACGGGGGCATCTAAGGTGATGAGGCGACCCTTTAAGGTCAGCACATCCGTTGCAATTAGGCTGACATTACCGCTGTTATCTAACGAGATTTCGCCACCGTTACTGTGTAGGGTTAAGGTGCCACTGCCTTTACCTTTGATTTGAATACTTTGGTCACCATAAATGACGCTGGCGCCTTCGGGGGCAGTTAAGGTAATGGCGGTTGCACTACTGAGTGCAAAAGCCTCTTCCGCTTGCAGATTCACACTGCGTCCGCCTTTAACATTAAGCCCGGCTTTGGTTTGGGTGGAAATACTGGCGGCGGTTAACGCCAGTTGATTGCCACTTTGCCAGTGCTGCTGC
Source organism: Pseudoalteromonas fenneropenaei (assembly GCF_042643375.1). Classification (NCBI taxonomy): domain Bacteria; kingdom Pseudomonadati; phylum Pseudomonadota; class Gammaproteobacteria; order Alteromonadales; family Pseudoalteromonadaceae; genus Pseudoalteromonas; species Pseudoalteromonas fenneropenaei. The sequence goes on along the minus strand of NZ_JBHRSD010000011.1, from coordinate 163,817 downwards.
TCTTTGGCATCGAGCGTTAGGGTTTGTTTAGCAGCATAAGTTTGGTCTTGGCCTGCTAATTGGGTAATTGCTTTGGTTTTGCTTGCGACCAAAAGGTCTTTACCGGCAATTAAACTCAAGCCACCCATCTGGCTTACCCAACTAATAAATTGGCGTCCAGTGCTGCGAGCATCTAAACGTAAACTGTGTTTACCCGCTAAGGTTTGTAATAACACATAGGGCTTTTGCGGGTCATCATCAAAACGCAATTCATTTTGACTGACTGACAGTAAGCGATTTTGGGTTGCGTTATTGGCAGCTTCTAATCACACGTGCGAGTAAGGTATCTAAAAAATTTGACCTAGTTCGCTTAAGCTTAAGAAAAAAGCTAAAGCTTCATCATTAGTTTCTATCATATTTCTGGCCTTTTAACTTATCCAAATGGAAATATTTAACTATATTGCCTTAGCTCTTTTTCTTTTAGACCTTAGCTATTCATTGTTTAAACGTTCGATTTCATCAGCAAGGGCTTGATCCCACTCGAAGTCAATATTGAAACTTCCTGAGGGGGCGAGGGTAAATGTAGCTCTGTTCCAATTGTTATCGTTTCCACTTGTTACTGCATGAAGCTCTTCAAATGCTTCAAATATTTCAAAAGGAACATCGAAATATTTTGGCTGAGCAGGTGATAAGGTTGGAATGTATTCACTTTGAAATTCGATAGAGCCCTCTGTAAGTTCTGCTCGAATTATTGAGCTTGACCAATCATCATCTATAGAATTGACAATTGATTGAGCTATGGTTAAGTACAAATTTTCTACGCTATTTTCCATTGGGCATATTCCTTAAAAAACGCTTCACTTTTTTACCATCAATTTCATATATTATTTCAAATGCAGTGGGCCTTTTGCTTTCGCCTTTAAAAATCGAGTTTATCTCAACTTTAACTTCTTTAGGCGGGTTTCCTTTAAGTGCTTCTGCCCATTTATTTTCCATGCGCTTCCAAGCACCTTTATTCAAGTTCCCATCCATAGCGGCATAGTTGATTTGTTCACCCGGCCCTTTAAAGATAGATGCGATAAGGTGACCGCCTTCATCATCAACTAGGCCATCCTTAATACCATCTGTTTTCCCAGCTTTGCTTTGTTGAGTTCGAGAATGGCAGGGCCAAACAGGGGAATTAAACCAATGCCGGTGAGGGTAAAGGCAATCCAAGCATCATTGTCGTTTGAGTCGTCGTTATCAGTGAGCCACATCACATTCGCCATGATATCGCGAACATCCATAATTTGGTCGACCACTGGTATCATGGAAATAATTGTGCCCGTGACAATCTGCGAGCAAGGTGTCTAAAAGTTTGCAGAGTAATTTTGAAAATAAATACCTAGCCTGCCAACTTAATTGGCAAGCTCAACAACATCCGTGTTATTAAAGAGCGGAAGATATTGTGCTTTTATGCGCAAAGCTGTTCACTTTAGAGGTACTCTCGATATTAATTCTCCACTAAGAAAAAACCGACTCAAAAGCATACACTTTATCACTAAGTTAAGTAGGTGGATATTATTGAGTTTGGTATCATTTCTAAATTGTTAAAGCGGTGTTGAATAATATTCTAGCCACATCGGAGTCTTCTCAATTTATAAGCCAAAGGCTTTTTTACGTAATGCATTCTTGTCCAGAACTTCAATTTGGCCAAATTGAGCTAATAGTGATAAATGAACGAAAATATTCACTTTGTGAATATTTTCTAACTTGGTTTCACCACCAGCAATTAAACTGGGCACAAAACCAAACATTTCATCGGATTCTAACGCACCTAAATTTTTCACACATTGTTCAAAGAGGGGATTATCGTCTTCATCATCAATATCGTGCAAGTCAATTGTTTGTCCGCCAAAGAACCACTCGATGCGGGAGTTATGTTCTGGTCTTGGATCTCCCTCGCGCTCTATAATCCATCCTTTTGAAGTCGAAAGCTTATATTTCTGACCCGTTTCTTCACCCCAAAGAAATAAATCACCAAAGGCATTGCGAGCAAATACATGGTAAATGTCATGATCAGGAATATCGGTTGGCGCCAACCATTCATCTACTATGTCCTCGAAATCCTCCGGATTTACTATCCAAAAAAGTCCATCATGAAAACCACAAAACCCATATTCTCGCCAGTATTCTAGCAAACGCGAAGGAAGTTTACCTTTGTATCTATTAATAGTCTCTGTGCTACATGGCACTTGTTCAAACGGAGTTGAAAACTTTTCCAAAAAGTATTCAAAGTCTTCGTCTAATTTAAATGAGGATGTCATGTTTATTTACCTTAACAGAGCTTCTAGCAGTGATTCTGCCACCACAGATTTGAGGATCCGAGCGATGGTATGGCGCTTTGGGATCCCGTTTTTAAATGGCCGATACTGCCGCAACCAATCTTCCTTCTTTTGACTGGCTGACAGTAAGCGATTTTGGGTTGCTAGGCATTGCTGGTGATACCAAAGTCGAATCGGTGATAGGGTTCATTATTAATGAAGCCGAAATTATAAAAATCAAAGTGAAATAGTGTTAGTGCTATTTTAATTTCAAAGTGTTAAGTTGGGTTTTTCCTAGAAAGCATAATCATGCAATTTTCTATCTAAGAAATCTAAGTATTCCATACCAAAATTTTTCTCATCTAGTGACTCAATTAAATTATTTGGTAGATTATTTTCATATTCATCAAAACATGTAGCTAAACCAATTGCTATAGAGGAAACACTGTCTGTATCGCCTCCTAGAGAAACACACTTTATAAGTAATGTTTTTAGATCTCTGCAATTTATTAGGCAATGTAACGCGGCGCTTACGGTGTCAAATGCATTTATCGAAACCTGACCTTGCCATTCATACTCCCATCCGGAAAAATAGTTCTTTTCCAAAAAATTTTTAATTTTATTTATTTCTCCTTTACAATGCAAACCGAAATGAGCGGTTAAAGCAACAGCACAGCTTGATTTAATTCCCATGGTCGTATTGTGTGTAATGGCGGCTTGCATTTTCGCTTTGGCAAGTAATTCACTTTTGCTTTTAATAAAGCCAAGAGGCATAGATCTCATTGCAGCACCATTTCTTTCGCTTGAGTTTCTAATTTTAAGAAGTAGCTGATTTCCATCATTGACTTCATTGAGGACAGAGAAAAAACCTTTTGAGTATCCTGTTCTGGGATCTCTTTTGAAACACTCTACAAATTTCGATGCCACATCTAAATCAGACCATTTTTTGTTTGATAAAATTAGCTCTGAAATGGCGATAGACATTTGTGTGTCATCGGTATATTTTCCAACTGTTTTATAAAGGTCATGAGAAACGTAGTTGGAGAGGTTATTATGCATTGCTATTTTATCTTTGGTTGAGAATTCAAAACCTGCTCCATATGCATCAGATATAGCAATCTCTTTTAACATAGCAGGTCATCACTCATATTTTTGTTAAATGCCTTTTTTAATTTACTCTCATCAATCTGTTCAAGAGCGGCAAGCTTTTCTAAACACAAATGGAGTATTATCTCTATATCTTGATCCACTTCTTTCATCTTTTTAAGCAATTTATCGTCAAATATTACATCCTCCTCACAACCGGATTCTACAGCCTGTCTACGTAGTCGATATAAGATACCGACCCAATAGTTAATCTTCTCATCGCGATCAAAGCTTTTGTATGTGTTGGCGAATTTATATTCATCCAAAACACCCTTGGCAACTTCCTCTGGCGAATTTTTATATGGAGAGTAATAAATTTGTGATGAATTGGCTAATACATCTGTTGAACCAATAGGTCTGATTTGATAATTTTCATACATTACATTCGTGTTAAGTTCAAAGCTGTAATAGATAAGTATCTCAACTCCCATTTCTGGAATCGAAACTACTCTTTCACAAGGAGCATCCTTCTGTCTCTCCTCAAGTGAAAGCAATGCATTATGTTCTGATGAATATTCTAGTTCTTCTTGTTTACCTAACTCCTCATTTACAATCCAGATCAAAACCTTTTTGAAGTTGTTAATTGAGTATGCGGTAAGTAATTCCTCCTCTTTTATTTTTGATTTTAGTGTTTCTGGAAGGTCATTGTATTGCAAATTTTTCATGGGATTTCCCTTAAAATAACTCTGCCATTATCTTCGAAACCTATCACTTTAAACTTAATTCCCGGTGGTATGATGGTTTCTGATGAATAAACTGGCTTGCCAACTTTGTTGTGGAAATTAACTCCAAATGCCAATTCCGATATGTCTTTAGAGCTATTGGTTAAAATCGTTAGGTTTCTAGAACCAATATATGAGTCATTGATATTTGGTGCTGTAGACCAAAAGCTAGATTCTATGGTGTTATTTAATCTAAAACGTTTATCGAATGCTTCAATTGATTGATTGCTGTCAAGTCTTATTCCACGATACTGCATATTTTTAGCGTCTGGCATTTTACCTAGACCAGATTTTATTAGGTTAGTTAACTCTATCGCCTCTCGACTTCCGCCATTAGCTAAGATATGGTTTAGGTCGCGATAGAAAAGTTTGGTTGTATAGCCGAAAACAGCATGTGCCTCATCAGCAGTCATTTTATACTTATTAATAGAGCGTTCAATAAGACTTTTGTAATCAATACCGAGATTATCCATTTTTGCATAAAAATCTAGAATTTCTTCAGAAGAGATTCCTTTGAATTTGGATACCAAATTAGTGTAATTGGGAGCGAGTGACAAATCCCCTAAGCTACTTGAAATATCTAACTCTTTGTTTCTAGAATCAAGTCCCTTAGTTTCTTTGGAGGCCCCTGGCAACTCATTCCCTTTGGGGGCATCCAGTTGTTTGGCGACACTTTGATGGGGTTGGCCGACCACGCCGCTGCTGGGTTTAATGCCTTGATAGTCATCCAGTGCTTTGTTTACCTTTTGGCCTATCTGTTGTGCGGCTCGCTGCATACCTTGGGTGATTTTAAGGGGGATCTCGTCAAGTTGGCGCAGGGTTGTTTGCATGCCTGCTAGTGCTTCATCGGGTAGGGTGTGGCGCAGAATAAAGCTGTCGGAGATTTCTTTTAACGCATCACGAAGTCCATTGATTTTGTCTGAGACTTCCCCTGCGGCTTGTTTACCTAGGTCATGCCAATTGACAGTGCGTAAATAGGCAACGGGGTCGCCTTTACCTAGTTTACGCATGACGGCAATGGCGGCATCAAGGCCAGCAGCGGGGTTTTTAATGACTACTTTACCCACCCCTTTAATGGCAGAGCCAAACAGGGGAATTAAACCTATGCCAGTGAGGGTAAAGGCAATCCAAGCATCATTGTCGTTTGAGTCGTCGTTATCGGTGAGCAACATCACATTCGCCATGATATCGCGAACATCCATGATTTGGTCGACCACAGGTATCATGGAAATAATTGTACCCGTCACAATCTGCGAGGTACTGGGGTTGGCGTTAAAATCCCCCTGCAAGGTGCCCCATAACCATTCACCAGCTTGACTGGCGAGTGACTGTGCGGCTTGTAGTTGCTCTGGCTGCTCGGCTTCCACCATAGTACGGGCGTCTTTGGCGGTTATAGTTCCAAAGAGCGGGTTAGGGGTGGAGCTGTCTTGTGGTTGATATGGGCGACTGTCTTCCCCATACACCACAGAGAATTGTCCCGGTGGTACATTTTCAAGGCGAGCTTGGCCATTTTGGTCGAGTTGCCCAGTGAGAACGGTGCCGTCGTGTAAACGCACTTCATAAGGGGCATTTTGTACGGGCGAACCATCTTGATATTGATACGCCAGCTCAATTACCCCTTGGCTTAGGTCAGCGTCTCCAGCAGCAGAAATCGCTAAACTGGCTGGGGCTGACTGAGTTGGCGCACTGAGCGCTTGAGGTGCACTTGCCGTTAAAGGGTCTTCCAGTTGGTATTCAACAGGCGCATCTAAGGTGATGAGGCGACCCTTTAAGGTCAGCACATCCGTTGCAATTAGGCTGACATTACCGCTGTTATCTAACGAGATTTCGCCACCGTTACTGTGTAGGGTTAAGGTGCCACTGCCTTTACCTTTGATTTGAATACTTTGGTCACCATAAATGACGCTGGCACCTTCGGGGGCAGTTAAGGTAATGGCGGTTGCGCTACTGAGTGCAAAAGCCTCTTCCGCTTGCAGGTTCACACTGCGTCCGCCTTTAACATTAAGCCCGGCTTTGGTTTGAGTGGAAATACTGGCGGCGGTTAACGCCAGTTGATTGCCACTTTGCCAGTGCTGCTGCTCTTTGGCATTGAGCGTTAGGGTTTGTTTAGCTGCATAAGTTTGGTCTTGGCCTGCTAATTGGGTAATTGCTTTGGTTTTGCTTGCGACTAAAAGGTCTTTACCAGCAATTAAACTCAAGCCACCCATCTGGCTTATCCAACTAATAAATTGGCGTCCAGTGCTGCGAGCGTCTAAACGTAAACTGTGTTTACCCGCTAAGGTTTGTAATAACACATAGGGCTTTTGCGGGTCATCATCAAAACGCAGTTCATTTTGACTGGCCGACAGTAAGCGATTTTGGGTTGCGTTATTGGCATTGACCACCGAAGGTTGCAAGGCATTGCTGGTGACACCCAAAATAAAGCTGTGATTGGGGTCGTTATTAATGCAGCCAATCAACACTTCTGACTCTGGCGTGAGAGGGAAATGCCAGCCAGTGGCTTGAGGTTGTTCGCTACACGCATACAGGGCGAGTTTTTTCAGCGCTTGACTGGCGCAAGCGACAGGCGCTGCCGCTTGAGAAAAATGCCGTCTCACCCGATATTGTCCGGCATGGTCAAGATAAGGCAAGGCGCCAATTGACTCTATTTTAGCAGGGAACACCAAAGGTTTGGCGCGATGCGGCGGGCACTTTAAGCGCAGCGGGTTACTACGCGGCACAAGTGTAACGTCACATTGCACTTTGACTTGCCCGCCTTGCGCTAATTGTTCAAATGGCTGTGCAATCGCAATTCGGCTTTCGAGAATTAAATAATCGCCACTGGCCGAATCTAAGCGACTATCTAAAGATAAAGAGCAGCCAGCAAAGGTATTTGCAACATTACCCCGCAGCGACATTTGCTGGGCTTGGCTTTCATAGGCTAATTGTTGTGCTTGAGAAAAGTTAAGTTGCTCGGCAACCGGGGCATTAAATGGCTCAAAAAAAACTCGGCTGGCCTTTTGGTTGTTTTGCTCTTTCAGTAAAGCTACGCTGGAGGAATTGCCAGTGCGCCACTTTGCAATGCTTTGCCCCGCGCTAAACCCCACAAAATTCTGGGGAAGTACATGGTTTAAGCCATCTTGCGCTATTGCAGTTAGCATACCTTGAGGTAAGTAGGGACTAGAAAGATTACTGTCACTGATAATTAATTGTTCATCGCCGTTTTGGTTTTCAAACCAATACACGAGGCCATGTTCACAGAGTAGACGATAAAATAACTCATAATGACTTTCAAAGGCTTGGACAAACTCAATTGCGCTGGGAAGCGGGTTGCTAAGGCGAAATACAATTTGTTCCTTGGCGTACCCAGCTTCTTCTGCAAGCATCTGTAATACAGATTGAATGTCAGTGTCGATAAAAATTCGTTCTTGCGATTGCTGCTGCAAACTTTGTAATTTGGGCGCAAATTGCAGTTCATAATGGTATTGCCCCCAAGTTTTACCCAAAAAACGCATGGCTATCACGTGTAGCGATACGTAACTGGATGTAACGTCTGTTGCGATAATTTCAAAAGTTAGCGTCTTACCAATAAAGTCTGAGTTATTGAGTTTTTGCTCAGAATAAAGACTTGACTCGGCCCTGTAAAGTCCAGAAATTTTCTGTTCTAAGAGTAACTTAGTCACAAAAAAGTGGTTTAGATCGGGCCATAAATTGACGATAGATTTATCCATTTTCCAATTCCGCATTCCTTTAATGGGTACTTTGGGTGTTTAATTTACTGCAATTAGTTAAAACCGATTTTCGCTCTCTTTATAATCCTAAGTTAATTGTATATTTCGATCAAATATAAATTTTTATAACCTTTGAGTTGATCTTTAAAATTCGATCTATTAATCTTTGCGCCGCTCTGGTTTGGGTTTTGTAGGATTTTGCAATAATCCACATTTAAGCCTATGCTTGATGAGTTGTAAGGGAGTTGTTGAGATAATGGATTGTCTTTCCTTGTGATTTTTAAATCGCGCAATAAGTTCATGCCATTAATGATTGATTCAGCTTTCCCTCTATTTAATAAAGTAACTTTAGGTTACCAATGTTACTCAGTGTAATTTCTTGAGCTGTTGTTTGATTGTAAGTGACTGATAGCTATTGATTTAATTCGTGTGATTTACAGGGTTTTGCGTTTGTACCTTAATCGAGTTATTTCTTTGATTTAAAACAAATCTCAGTTTTAAAGTTGAATTGGTTTTAATTTGTTACTCGGTGTAATTGAATCTATTTAAAGGAATGTGGTCAATGAAATATCTTAAGTTAATGCCTTTGTTTGGTTTTTTGCTATTAACTGGCTGTGTCTCTACCAAGGTCGATTTAGCTGTATCTGCAAGTGATAATTTGAATTTAAACCAGTTTGATGAGCCGCTTCCTGTGGTTTTGAAGGTTTATCAACTGACTGATATTCAAGCTTTTAATAATGCAACTTATGAACAGCTTTGGAAATCAGATAAATCAATTTTGGCGAATTCCTTGGTCACAGTAGAAGAACGCACCATAAATCCTTCTCAAGTAACAAAAATCTCATTTGAACAAGCCGAGCAAGCTAAATACGTTGCTATGGTCGCGCTGTTTAGAGATGTTGAAGGTGGCAAGTGGCGTACCTATCATGAGTTAAGTGATGGTTATGTGAAAATGTCGACTTCGCTTGATATCGCACTAAGTAAAAATTCATTGGCGATTTTAGGTGTGGAAGCGAAGTAATGGCACGCTCAACTATCAGCGTAAAGCCAGTCTGGGCAGAAGGTATTTTGCTAGGCCAGCAGCATATGCAGCTGCAAGAAAAATTCTTGTTGCAGCAGCAAGCTCGGCAGCAACAGATTTTTAATCCGTTTGCTTATGGTTGCAGTGTGCTCGATATAGACCAAGGCGCACTTGCTCGTGGCATTCTCAGCATCGTTCGGGTTGAAGCCTTGTTTAAATCAGGACGACTGGTGCAGGTTGAAGCGGGTTTAACTGAGAGTCGCAAATTGCAAATGGAATTGCCAGAAACCCAAGCTGAGATCACCATTGCGCTAGCTATGGCGGCGAATGACGCTGTGGCAGGTGTAAATGGTTACGGCAGTCATGGTGCCATTTGCGCTTTTGATGCCAACTTTATTGAATTAGCTGATAGCCATGACTTAAATCGCACCCGCGAAGTTTTGGTCGCGACACCAAACTTATTTTTAATGCCTGCTGGTGCGGCTCACTCTGACATAGAGCAATTACCTATCTTACGTTTACAGCGTGATACCAGTGGCAGTTGGCAGGCCAGTGAAACGTTTGTACCGCCGCAACTCAATGTCCACAGCAATTTATATTTACGTAGTTTTTTGAAAAAAACCTGCGACTTAGTGAACGCCAAAGTTGGGGTTTTATTGAATCGTCGTAACGACTTAGGCTCAGTAACTGATTTTGGCCCTAATGAAATGAACACGTTTTTATTGCTGAGCACTATGGTGAGCCATGCGGCACATTTTGAGCATTTGAAAGGGTTGAATGTTCTGCATCCTGAGCGTTTTTATTGCCAACTGACTGAACTGATTAGCAATGTGTCGGTATTCGAACATGCAGATATTGCGGCGCAATTGCCAAAGTATGATCACGACGATCTCGCCGCGGTTTTTACTCAATTAGAACAGTCACTTGGGCAACTAATTGATGGTGTGGTTCCGAAGAAAATGGCACCACTGACATTGCAACGTAAATCGTCGGCAATTTATCAAGTGCCAACGCTAGATCCACAGTTGTTAGATGGCAGTGAATTGTACCTTGCGGTGTATTTTGAAGCCGAATCAACCCAGTGGATTGATGTGTTTACCGAGCAAGTCAAGCTGGCGGCCTCCGAGCAATTAGAAATTTTGGTGGCAAGTGCGTTAGATGGGATTGCCATAACGCATTGCCAAAGACCACCGAATAAATTGGCGATTAAAGGCGGTTATGAGTATTTCCGAGTGGAACCTCGCGGTGATGCTTATCAACAATTACGCAAAGAATTATCGCTGAGTTTATTTGTGCCATTTAGCTTACAAGCGGCAAAAATTGAATTGGTCAGTGTGGGCAAATAACCGTCCACACACTAGGGAAAGAAAAGGGAAATTCTGTTTATGGAAACGTCAAAACAGTCTGATTATTTGGCTTGTATTTCGCCCATTATTAATGAGTTAGCGGTACTGAGCCAAGTTAAAAAGCAAGTTGATAGTGCCGTAGATTGTCGTGAGCGGCTACTCAGTGCGTTCGATCATTTTGAGAAGCAATGCTATAGCCAGCAAGTGCCGGCGTCTGCGATGCAAGAAATGAAATTTGCCTTAACGGCGTTAGTTGATGAGCGCATTCTTACCTCAAATCTTGATTTTAAAATGGAATGGATGTCACGTCCGTTGCAATTGGAATTCTTTGGTAGCCATCGCGGTGGTGAAGCCTTTTTCGAAAAATTAGATGCACTACGAAAGGGCGGTGACACTAAGCTCGAGGTGTTGAGTGTCTACTACGTGTGTTTGCAAATGGGCTTTGAAGGCGTTTACAAAATCAAAGGGGTTGAGCAATTAAAAGCACTGATGGTTGATATTCGCGCGCAACTTGAAGATGCCTTTGGCGCTATGCCTCGACTCCTTTCTGACAATGGTGTTCCCGCAGAAGGCTTTGCCATGAAAGTGGGTCGTAATGTGCCTTATTGGGTGATCATGTCAGTGTGTTTGTCAGTGGTAGTGATGTTATTTGTCGGTTTCCACTTTGTCACGGATAAACAAGCCCGCAATAGCAATCAAGAAGCAGCAAAGCATCAAGCGGTATTAGAGCAACTCGACAAGGCAGGACAATAACCATGGCTGGTAACGTGAACAAAAGTGGCTTAGTACATTTTCTTTTGGGTTTGTTGTCATCCCGCGCAACAGGGCAGTTAATTGGCTTAATCGCTGTGCTGTCGGTAATTTGGTTTGCAGGTCAATTGGTTGGGCTAGATAGCGCGGATAAAAAACTGATTGCTATGGGGGTGGTGGCCGGCGCCTTTGTGGTGTTTATTTTTGTCCGCTGGATGTGGACAAAACGCTCAGGTGAAGCGCTTGCAAAAGAGTTAGCGGGACATAACGCCCATTCTGAATCTGAAGTAAATGAAATTTCAGAAAAAATGCAAGAGGCATTAGCGGCGTTAAAAGCATCGCATTTAGGGGCAGGTTATCGTGGCAGTACAGCTTTGTATGCCTTGCCTTGGTATATGATTATCGGCCCCTCGGCGGCCGGTAAAAGTACGCTGTTTGCGAATTCAGGCTTGCATTTTCCGTATTCAAAATCGAATCAATTCCATATTCAAGGCTTTGGTGGTACTCGCAATTGTGATTGGTGGTTTGCTGATCAAGCGGTACTGATTGACACGGCAGGCCGTTACACAACGGAAGAAACCGACAATAAAGAGTGGCTGGCGTTTTTAAGTTTGTTGCGTAAACACCGCTCTAAATTACCAATTAACGGGGTGATGGTGGCCATCAGTGTGGCTGACGTTCTGACCTCCGACAGCGACCAAGTGCGTCACCATGTGAAATTGATCCGTGAACGAATTGAAGAGTTAATTCAACAACTTGGTATCGTATTCCCAGTTTATGTGGTGTTTACTAAGTCTGATCTTATAAGCGGTTTTGAGCCTTTCTTTAACGACTTAGATGAAGCTGAACGTGAGCAGGTATGGGGTACTTATTTACTTGATGCCAGTGAAAATATGGATGCAGATCCTGCGGAGTTGTTTGAAACCCGAATGGATGAACTCTACCAACGTTTGATTGCACAGCGTTTAAGTAAAGTTGCCCGTGAGCGCGATGTAGAACGTAAGCGTTTGATTTTAGACTTCCCCAATCAGTTTAAAGCCGCCTCGGTCAAATTAACTGAATTTATTAACTTGTTGTTTAAAGATAATCCGTATCAAGAAGTGCCTTGGTTTGCTGGCGTGTATTTTACTTCTGGAACCCAAGAAGGTACGCCGGTAGAGCAAGCCAGTAATGGTATTCTTGGTCGCTTCCGCTCAGTACTTATAAAGCAACGTCAGGAACAGATCACCCAAGCATTTTTTATCAACCGCGTATTTAACGATGTGATTTTCCGCTTACAGGATTTGACTCGAGGCAACCGTAAACGTCGTTTACTACAGCGCTGGTTTAAAGGCCTCACGGTTACTGGTGGTTTGGCGGCGATTGCTGGGGTAACCGCACTCCTTATTACCTCTTATTCTAGCAATATGTTGCTGATTAATGATGGTGAAAAACTGGTTAAGCGAGTGGTTGAAAGCCGGGTAAATAAAGAAAGTTATGCAAAACAGCTCGATAAAACCTTAGCCCTGTTTGCGCACTATCAAACATTAGCTGCGAACGAGCAAAAACTGCCATGGTGTTTCTTCTTTGGTGTCTATGCGGGCGACGATACACAAGCTCCTGTCCATGCCATTCTACGCCAACAGTTACAGGCTCTAGTGGCGAATGTGGCTTACGACGAAAACCACAAATTACTTATTAATATGGCCAACGATTGGCAGCATAACGATGCTAGCAGCAATAACATTAGTCGCCAGAGTTATTATAACGCGCTGAAATTACAACTGATGTTGAGCACTGACTTAGACAAGCGTGACACTGAATTTGCGGCGGCTCAATTACTCACTTTGTTAGTGGGTAAGCTGAGTATCGACCTTAATGATGAGACGCAGCAACCACTGCTTAAACAATTGGACTCCTTACTGACGTTTTATGTTGATGATTTAAGCTTGGCCCCTGTGCAAGGCGTGGCTTTACAACCCTGGACTGTAGATGAAGCATTAGTAGCGGATGCCAGAGCTGATCTCTTCACTGAGCCTGATGCGGCATTACTTTACGGGCAAATTCGCAGTAGCTTTAAATCTGAGCAGGTGGCTGTCACTATTGAGAACTTATTAAGTCCAAGAAACCGTAATTACATTGTCAGTGAGCACGGCGTGCCTTATATGTTCACCGCGGCTTCATGGCAACAGATCATTGATAAGCAAATCAATGAAGTGGCAACGCTTGCGTATCGTGGTGATTGGGTATTAGGTACACAAAGTGACGACCAAGGTGAAATAGATACAGCCAAAACAGCAGCGCTTGCTGCGGCTATTCGCAGCTATTATTTCACTGAATATGCCGATGCTTGGTTTGCTTTCTTGCAAAGCATTGATGTTAAGAAAATGCGCACCAGCAATGAAACCACTTTAGTTGTTGAGCGTTTAGCGGCGGTGGATGGTCCTTTAACTGAGCTAATGGGTAAAGTATTTGAGCATATTCATGTGCTGGAAAATGGTGAATATGCTTTAACTAAGCAATTAGATGCCTCGCTATTAAAAGTCAAAGGCAATAAGAAAGCGCTATTGGATACCGCACAAACACAACTACAGTCGCAGGTAACTGGAGTACGAGTACAAGAACTTGAGTCGCGATTTGCTGATTTACGCCAATTTACTAAACCGTCGGAACAAAGTGCGCCATCTGACTACTTGAGCCAATATCAAGGTGCGCTCAGTGCACTTCATAGCGAGCTAAAGAAAGTGGCGGGCGCAAGTGCAGGTGATGATGCTGCGCTGACCTTTTTACGCAAGTTAATGGCGGGTGAAAGTAACGACAATGCCCTGCAAGCAGCGTGGATTGTGGTCGAAAGCCAAGTTCGTGCGCTCGACCCAGAAACCAAGCAAATTCTGGATAAGTTACTCAAAGCACCACTGATAGCGGCACTCCAAGCCGTCACTTTGGACGCTCGTCGTGAGCTTAATGAAAAGTGGACTAATCAAGTCTTTACCTTGTATCGCGATAACTTGCGTGGTCGTTATCCATTCAATACTTCAGGCTCTGACGCGGCGATGGAAGATGTGGCTGAGGTGCTCAATGAAGAATCGGGTTTATTATGGCGCTTTGTTGATGAACAACTCTCTGCGTTTGTGAAACTTCGTCAAGGCGAGTGGCAAGAGAAAAACTGGAATGGCTATGGCATCGGTTTAAGTGCGCAATTACTTGACCAACTAACCAAAGCACGCAAAGTGACGCGTTCACTCTTCCCACGTGATGGGCAAGATATTGGGGTGTCGTTTCAAGCTATGCCAGTCGCACAACGTGGGATTCGTGAAACCTATTTTGCGTTCAACGAGCAAAGCTACCGTTACCGCAATGAACCGGAAGAATGGCGCAAGTTTAGTTGGCCAGGTCAAGGCGGGATAGATAAAGCGGTTATCTCAGGCAAGGACAGTAGCGGCAAGCAATGGTCGCAAGAAAGCAGTGGTCCTTGGGCATTGTTAAAACTACTCAATAACGCAGAACTGAAATGGAACAAAGGCACTGAGTTTATTGCCAGCTGGCAATTAGGCACTGCGCCTGAGGACAGCTTTATGGTGCAAGTGGCACTGCGTTCTAGTCGGAATAGCGGCATCTTTAGCAAGCATTTGCTGTCGTCGTTCAGTTTGCCTGCGGCGCTTTTCCGCGAAGAAGAGCAAGTTGCAGTAGTGGGTAAATTGGCCCGCGAAGCGGCGCTGTAGGAGTAAGACATGTTTGGACTGTTTAATAAGAAAAAAACACAGCCAATTAAGAAGCAAGATTACTTTGGCTTTTTTGGTAAGCATGCCATTCAAGCGGATTTTATCAAGCATCAGGTCAACAGCCGTGAGTCTATTGCTCTGGATCATTGGGTACAAGAAGGGATTGCTGCGGTGGGTCGTATGCAGCGCGACGATAAAGTCGAATTAGGTCGTAAGTCTTTGTTTATTATCGCGGGTGGGCCGGAAGAAAGTGCGCTCGTGGGTGTTATTAGCGCCAGTCGTGACAATATCGGTCGTAATTATCCCTTCGTGAATTTTGTGTTTGCCAGTAGCGCTGACTATAAAACCCATCCTGCGTTTTTGTTTTTGCTGGAATCATATAGTTTGCAGAACATTAGTGCGGTGCATGAAAGGTTATTGCAAAGCAGCAGCAAAACCGTGATGGAGTCGGTACTTAGCGAACAAGAGCTGGTTGCGCGGCAGTTAATGCACTGTGGCGATGTCAGTGACGCAATTGCACAGCTGCGGAAAATGCCAATGCTGCAAATTTGGCAAGCACTACAGTATCAAGACATTGAAGCCAGAGCACGTTTAATTGGGGAATTGGCGAGTATTTTAAAAGCGGTGGCGAATCGCGGCTGCTTACGCACTCAGTTTGGTATTCGCTTACCTATGCCCACAGATTGGCAAGCGGCGATGTTAGTTGGTGGTTTTTGGCTTAATTTAATCACCAATGCGGTTGCTGATCACAATTGGCAACCTTGGGTTTTTTATCAGTTTGGTCATGAAGAATTGCCAGCTTCCATGGTGGTATTTTGCCGTCCGGTGCCCGCGTCATACTTTGACGCCATTTATTTACCTGAGCAGCAAGGCACGTCGGCAATTGATTTAACCCAGTTAAAGCTTTCTTTACCGGTTACTAAAGCGGCGATGGATCTCGCAATTGCGGACAATATGAGTATTTTTGACGCGTTACGTAGCTGGAGTAAAGTGTAATGGCGCCGCACCAGTATCACAGTTGGCAAGCTTGGCATGAAGCGCTGCTGCAGCCGTGTCTTCCTGAGCCGTGCGGTGAAGATTTAATTTATGACGAGCGCTTTAAAACCTTAAAAGCGTCATCGTCGGGCGTGGCGGAATATGATTTTAAACGTCTGTTTGTCCTCGCAAGTGAGTTAGCAGAAAAAGAAAGCAAAGACTTCAGGGTCTTGTCTTATTTAATGCTCGCAGCGAGCAGTGAATTTGGCATGACTGGTCTTTTGGCGAGTTTTAAGTTGCTTAATGACAGTGCGCAGCAATTTGCAGAGGCGTTATATCCACGCAAGGAAAAAGCTCGTTTAGCCGTACATCATTGGTTTTTACAGCAACAAGAGCGGCTCAAAGGGATCTGTGAGCATAAAGGCAACATTGCGGCAGCTGATTGGCATGAATTGCGTGCTGAATTAACGCGTTACCGTGACAGTACATTGCCACTTTTAGACAAAGACGCAGGTCCACTTGCAACCTTACAGGCTTGGGTTGAACAAGGCTGTAAGCAAAATCCCATTGCCCAAGCTGCGGCTGAGGTTCGCGCAAGCGAGGTACCAGCAACAAGTAACCCCATACCAGTGGCCAATGCAGTGCAAGCAGAGCAGGTAACGGTTGCGCAATCTGCTGCTGTGGCAATGCCAGTGCAAAATACCGTGAGAGCTGAGACGCCTGTCGTCAGCAATTTACCACCGGCAACAGATATTAGCTCGGATAGTCAGTTTTTAGCAGTAGTGCGCAGTTTACTTAGTCATGACAAAGAAGCAAAAAACTACCTCCGTATGATGATGCTGGCTAGGGCAGCGCGATGGGGCAGTTTGATAATTCCACCCCATGACGCCAACGGTAACACACGCGTGCCTGCACCGCGGGAAACTGCTTTGGCGCCAATCAATCACGCCAAGCAGCAAGGTCATTTTGAACAAGCTTTGGTATTGGCTGAAAACGTCTTTATGGAAGGCGCCATGCAATTCAATTTGGATTTACAGCACAACATTGTTGGCTTGCTGCGCCAAGCCCAATTATTGGACGCGGCAAAGTGGTTAGAACATGAATTGAGTGGGTTGTTAGCGCGTTTTCCGATGCTTGGCAAACTTAAGTATGACAATGGTCAGGCGTTTTGCAGCGCCAAAACCGCAGCTTGGCTGGAAGAGTTAGCTGCCGTACAAAGTGCCACAGACACGTCTACCAGCGAGGTTGATAGTTTGCTAGAAGCGGAGCAAACCGCCTACGCCTTAGTTGACCAAGGTGAAGTTGCACAAGCATTGCAGACTATCGCGATTTTGCCTAATCGCAGTGCCTTTGATGCCGCACAGTTACAGCTCTTGCGCGCCAAAATTTTACTTCGTAATGAGCAATATGCGCTGGCACAACCGTTATTTGAACAGTTATTGGAGCAAATTGAACAGCATCAACTGGCGCGCTGGCAGCAAGCTTTCGCGTTACAGGTTTGGCGATTTGCGAAGCGATGTTTTGCTGGCTTAAGCCAAACATCGGACGACGAGTTTTCCGTTAGGGCCAAGGCGATTGAAACGCGGATGTTGGTCACGGATACCGCTACGGCCATAGCTTGGCTGTAAATTAGCACACTTAACAGTAGGAACAACTTCGAGGGAACAAAGTATGTCAGATACCTTCCAAAAAGAAATACCAAGGGCTCGCGTTAATATCGCGCTAGAGCTCGATACCAACGGGGCGTCGCAAAAAAGCGAATTGCCTTTGAAAATGTTGGTTATTGGTGATTATTCAAATGGTAAAAATCAAACCGAGTTTGCTGAACGTGAACGTGTTGTGGTTGATAAAAACAATCTTGAGCAAGTGCTTAAAGATATGGCGCCACAAGCGAAATTTCAGGTCGCAAACAAGATTAGTGGTGAAGGTGAAATAGGTATCAATCTAACATTTGACAATTTTAAGGCCTTTGAACCTGAGAATGTTGCCGCGCAAGTGCCAGAGCTGAATAAGATGATGGCAATGCGTAATCTGTTACGTGATTTGAAATCTAACCTTTTAGATAACTCCACACTGCGTAAAGAGTTAGAGCGTATCTTACAAAGTCAGCCAGAGTTGAGCGAGCTAAAAGCCAAATTGGATAGTGTGGCGCCGCTTGATGAACAAGCACAGCGACGCAATGAAGAGCAAGGAGCTTAATCATGTCAATTCATGAAAATCTCAATGTTGCCAGTAAAGTGACGCAAACGACCGAACAATCGGTTTATGACTCGATTTGCGGTTTAGTGTCTTTAGCTCCTGTGGTTGAAGCGGTAAGTTTAGATACTTTTCGTGACCCACAAAAGTTGGCTGAAACGAAGACGAATGAACGTTTAACAGCCGCGATTAATGTCTTTTTAGACATGGCGAGCCAAAGCAAACAAGAGATCAACCGTATCGATAAAACGCTATTGGATGAATACATCGCCAAAGTGGATAAAATTATCTCAGCGCAGCTTGATGCAATCTTGCACCATAAAGAATTTCAGCAAGTGGAATCAGCTTGGCGCTCATTGCGTTATTTGATCACACGTACGCCCAATAACGCCAACGTTAAAATTGAAATGTTGGATGTGAATAAAGAAACGCTGCGCGAAGATTTTGAAGAAGCACCAGATACCACACAGTCTGCACTTTATAAGCATGTTTACACAGCAGAATATGACACGCCGGGTGGTGAGCCAATTTCAACTATGGTGTCAAATTTTGAGTTTGATTGTTCAGCGACGGATATTTCTTTGCTCCAAGAAATCTCACGTGTTTCAGCTGCTGCGCATTGTCCATTCTTAGGTACTGTGGGTGCCAAGTTCTTCTTAAAGGACAATTTAGAAGAGGTCGCTAAAATTCAAGATCTTGCTTCTTACATGGAAAGAGCTGAATTTTTACGTTGGAAGAATTTCCGTGAGTCTGAAGATTCACGTTATGTTGGCCTTGCTTTCCCGCGTTTCTTGATGCGTTTACCGTATGGTGACATGAACCCAATTCGCAACTTCAACTACCAAGAAGATGTGAGTAGTGCCGACCACGAAAACTACCTTTGGGGTAATGCGACGTTTGCTTTTGCGGCCAATATTATTCGCAGTTTCCACAATCATGGTTGGGCGGTGAATATCCGAGGTCCACAATCAGGTGGTCGCGTTGATAATTTACCTCTGCATTCATTTGAAGCAGGTCGTGGCTCTGAAACTAAGATCCCAACAGAGGTACTTATCTCTGAAACCAAAGAACTAGAGTTTGCGAATCAAGGATTTATCCCTCTGAGCTACTATAAAAACTCTGACTTTGCGTGTTTCTTCAGTGCCAACAGTGCGCAAAAGCCACAAATATTCGAAACCCCAGAAGCAACGGCCAATGCACGGATCAACTCACGCTTACCCTACATCTATTTGGTATCGCGTATTGCCCATTACTTAAAAGTGATCCAGCGCGAAAACATTGGTTCAAGTAAGCCGCGCCATGAGCTCGAGCAGCAATTGAATGATTGGCTAGGGGCACTGGTGACCAAAATGAATAATCCGGACGAGTCGCTTATTGCTACCCACCCACTTAAAGATGCCAAAGTCTCGGTAGCTGAGATCCCTGGTAATCCTGGGTATTACCGAGTGAGCACTTATGTGGTTCCGCATTTCCAAGTTGAAGGTATTGATGTACGCCTAGCGCTAGTGGGACAAATGCCCGGCGAAAAATGAAAGCCAGATGTTATTCCGGTGAAGCGTATATAGGGCAGAGAATTCTGCCCATTATCAAGGATGAAAAGGAGTTTGAAATGAAATCTCCAAATATTACTGGTCTAGAGTTTTTCAAAAAAAGCAGCGAGATTTTGGAAAAGGTAAGAGAAATAACTAAAAAGACAGATCAATACTTTGATGCTTTAAGTTTTGTAGCGTTTGCTTCTAAATTTGTTTTTTTACTTATTTTTAGTTCATCAATTTCAGCAAACAGTTTATCGGAAGAAATTGTGTTTTCTAAAATAAAACTTAAGCAAGCCACAGTGTCATATACGTCAGCGATGCAAGGTTGTTTTGAAAATGTTCGGAAGATTAAAGTGAGTGATTTGGATTTGGGGAAGGTCGAAGTGGAAGAAGCTGTGATTGCAGTTAATTATTTCCACTATGTTGCGTTAAATGAATGTATGAAAAGTGATTATGTCACGTTTTTAAAGGCGGCAGAGTATTATCGGAAAACTTCAAATTCAGCTGACATTGGAGCACGTGATTTTGTGCTTGATACATGGACAGAAGAGCTGAGGGCTGAATACGAATTTCGCCAATTGCCCTCGCAGACGCAAAACCACTTCTTGAAAATGGAAATATTGAGAGCTCCATTTGATGTCGTAAGCCTAGTGATAGAGTTACGCGGTGAATAAATTTTGTTTTTAATAATATTGATATTGGTAATAGATGTTATATTCCATTAATCTCAAAGCTGAGTATTTTATTTGGAAAGTAATTTTCCTAGTTCAAGTTTTAGTGGTGTTATTTTCAACATTTGAAAATCAAGCGTTGGTTGATGTTGGAAGGTGGGGTTTATTAATTGGTAATGTGCTCGGTGTTTTTGATGGTTTGGTTTTTGCTGCTAACTTATTGCTTATTTTAAAGGTTCGAGCTTTAAGTGAAATTGTGTGGCTGGTGGTAGCTTGGGTTTGGTGGCTTCTGAGTGTTGTTCAATTAATGTATGAATTTTATTTGGGTGGTTACACCACATCTGAGATGCTTTTTATGGTTAATATAGTTTGGTTTTTAATAATTTTTTCTTTGCCGGTTTTTAGATATGCAAAATTTTTGTCGGAACCAAATAAAGTCAACGTTTAATCTAAAAGAATAATGGTTGCTTAGTTTTACTTGGTAACTAAAGATTGGTAAATAGCTGGAGGTACCCAGCTATTTACCGAAGTTCCCCGTGGCAAAAAGCGCGGTGCTTTTGGGGAGCTAACATAGCTAAATTGCTAGTTAGCACTATGCCTTTGAAATCAGGAAACAATACATCTTAAAAGGAGATAACATAAATGGCAATTCCTGCGTATATGTGGTTAAAAGATGACCAAGGGAATGACGTTAAAGGGTCTGTAACCGTTGCTGAGCGTGAAGGTTCAATCGAAATTTTACATTTCGACCATGAACTTCGTATTCCAACAGACAACGACACAGGCGAACTGACAGGTACTCGTAAGCACGAGCCATTCGTGATCACCAAAGCGGTTGATGCTGCAACACCTTATATGTACAAAGCGTGTTCTAACGGTCAAACCCTTAAGACGTTAGAGCTTAAGTGGTACCGCATTGATGATACTGGTACTGAGCGTGAGTATTTCCGTCACACGCTGGAAGATGTGAAAATCACGTCGATTTCACCAACCATGCACAACGTGAAAGATTTGGACAAAGAGCGTTATCCACATCTTGAAACCGTACATATGCGTTACAAGCGCATTACTTGGACTTATTTAGACGGCAACATTGAATTCTCGGATTCATGGACTGAAGGCCGCTAATTTGTCGACCCTATTTGCTGCCTGAGTGATGTTGCTCGGGTGGTAAATAACTCGCAAAAAGCTAAGTGTGCTAAGGAAGCACTGCGGTGCTTCCTTTTTCGGGATGAAATGGTATGGCGTTATTCGATTTTTTGGCAAATGACCAAGCAAAGCGCAGGCTTCAACGATTCGATGTCAATGAATTGGAAAGCGTGCGGCTGCATATTACCCAATTGTTGAATGCCCGCCGCGGTGTACTGCGTCATCTAGAGCATTATGGTTTGCCAGATGTTGAAGATATTTACGAAGGCTTACCGTATTCCCAGCACAAATTAGCCAAAGAAATTAAAACCTTAATTGAAACTTTTGAACCCAGAGTCAAATCGGTGTGGGTCGAGCCAGTCGATATCAATACCGATGACTATGTTATTCGTTTTGACATTAAAGCCGTTTTAGACAGTGGCCAGCATATCCATTTAAGTAGCAAATTTGCCACCGGAGGACGTGCTAATGTACTCAACCAACGAGAAGAAATATGAGTCAAGAGCAAGGATTGAAACAGTATTTTGATGCGCAAATGCGGCTATTGATGCATGCCGGTAAGCAATTTGCCCAGCTTTATCCTGAACATGCCAGTCTCTTGAATTTAGACTCGGTTAAAGACCGTGATCCCCATATTGAACGCCTCTTGGAAGGCGTAGCGTATTTGACGGCGAATATTCAAAAACGCTTAGATGAGTCTTTACCCGAAATTTCACAGCAAGTGTTAAGGCAATTGTGCCCCATTTTATTAGATTACTATCCTTCCACAACGGTAGTGCAATTTCAGCCAGCCGTGATGCTGCAAAAAACCGAGCACTTGCCAAAGGGCATAGAAATCACAACGCAAAGTGAGCTGCTTGACGATGCATGTCGTTTTACCACCACAGTGGCCGGTCAGTTATTGCCAATCGTGGTGAGTGATGTGCAGTATCAAGAGTCGCACCTTGGTGCCAAATTAGTGGTCACGCTGAAAAAGTCAGTACAAGCACCGCTACAAGATTTCGACTTAAGCCGTTTGCGTTTTTATTTATGTGGCGATACCAGTTTACAAAGTAGTTTGCTGCAATTGATGACAAAAACTAGTCAAGCAGTGCAATTGGTTATGCCATTTACGATGGCGATGCAAACCAAACCAACCTCATTGACTGCTCAAGTGGCGCTGTTAGATGCACAATCAGCCAATTTACCCACTGCGTCCTTATGTCATCCAGCTTATTCCTTACTACTTGATTATTTTAACGGTAAAGAGCGTTTTTATTTTGTTGATGTGCTTGGCTTAGATAGCCAAACCTTGCCAAGTGATTGCGATAGTTTTCAACTTGAGTTCCATAGTGTCGCTAAGTTACCACCAGGACATCGCATTGGGGCTGAGCATCTGAGACTGAATTGCGTTCCTGCCATCAACTTGTTTAAAGCTGAGGCTGAGCCTATTCGCTGCGATTTTCGTCATACTGAATATCAAGTAATTGTTAATGCTGCAGCGCGCGGTAAAGTATTTTGTCACAGTATTTTAGACGTTCACAGTCGCTCAAGTGCGACAGGCCAAGCAATCAAGTTGTCGTCTCGGTACAAGGCAGTATTTGACGATGAGCAACCCATTTACAGTATTTTGAGTAAAGATATTGGTGAAATGGTGCCGAGTAGTTTTATTCAAATTCCCGTCGTTGATAATGCTGATCAGTTAGTACTTTCAACCCAAGTGCTGGCCTCGAATGCTGCCTTGCCAAGACAAACGGTATTTGAAGGCGATTTAAGCAAACTTAGCCAAGCACAAACGGGTGTGCAAGTGGTTAAAAACGTCATATTGCCGAGTAATTTCACTAAGGCACCAAATCAGTCCAGGCATTGGCAGTTAATTAGTTTACTCAACTTGAAATTCTCAGAGATCACCGAAATCGCACAATTGCAGCGTTTATTGCGCCTATTTGACTGGTCTGGACGCTCTGAAAATCTAAACCGTATTAAAGGGCTGCAAGCGATTCAGGTCAAGCCCCTGAGTATCATGAAGCACGGCATGTTTTTGCGTGGTATGGAAGTGCATTTACATATCGAAGAGAGTTACTTTGCTTGCATTGCCGATGTATTTCATTTTGCCAATACCTTGCATCATTTCTTTGTGATGTATGCACCGATAAATGAATGTGTGCAAAGTAAGGTGACCTGTTTGCCATCGCAAACGGAGTTTAACTGGGCAATTGCAACAGGGTTGAGTGAGAACCTATGACTACGCAGCCGCAAAATCCAATCTGGGCCAAGTTGCCTGAGCCCATCCTGAAATTGTTGGAAACGCCGTGGCAATTTGGTTTGTTTCCGGCGATTGCAATGTTGGAAAAACATTGGGCGTCTGAAGGGGAGCTTAGTAAAGGGCTTAGCGATAGAGTGAAGCTCACGCCATACAAGGAATTTGGTTTTCCCGGTAGTGACTTGCGGGCAAGCCAACTCAAAATTGCCGGTAAAGGACAAATTCAATTAAGCAGCGCCTATTTTGGTTTATACGGGATAGATTCGCCACTTCCTCATTATGTTTTAGAGCAAGCGCTAAGGGACGATGAGAGTTCGGCCCGTACGCGCGCGTTTATCGATATTTTTAACCACGTTTTATATTGCCAGCTCTATCAAGCATGGCAAAAAAGCCAAAGTGGTCATAGCGGCATTGGCAGTCAACAATTCGATGCCGTCATCGCCGCCGTGTTGCAAAGTAAAGAAGCGAAAAAAAGCCATTTAGGCATTGCCAGCTTAAAACAAACCAGTGCGGCAGGTTTAACTCAACTGTTGCGCCAAGCGTTGTCGGTTGAGTGCTTGCAATTAGATGACTTAAAACCGGTGTGGCAACCTCTAAGTGAAGTAACACAGCTTGGTCAAAAGGGCACAACCTTAGGGGCGAATACTTTGCTCGGTGAACAAGTATTGGTTTCAGGAACGAGGGTGGCTATTCATGTTGGACCGCTCTCTACCTATGAAGCGGAACATTTCAAACCACATGGTCAGCAAGGGCAACAATTAGCGCGGCTAATGGCGCACCATGTCAGTTGCGATATTGATTGGCAATTGGAACTGGACGTGATCATGCCCGCACAGCCCGCGTTACATTTTGGTGAAGAGATCAAACTGGGTGGTAATGCTTGTTTAGGGGCACGCGAGCAGAAACAAACGCGCATGCGCTATCAAAAAGTGCAATTCGCAATCAATTAAAAAAGGAACGTAAGGGATCCTCATGGACGCCATAAGCATAAAACAACTGATCAACAAACTGAACGGCCATTGTGCCAAGGTGTTAGAAACCGCAGCCGGTTTTGCGGCCAGTCGGCAACATTATGAAGTCTTGCCAGAGCACTTTTTGCTTAAATTGATGGAAGAGGGCAATGACGGTGATATGCAGCGTGCATTGCATTATTTTCAGGTTGATCAAGATGCTATTTGGCGCGCCTTATTGGATTTTATTCATGGTCAACGAGCTGGCAACCCAGGCAAACCGGTATTCTCCAAGCGCTTATTTGATTGGTTAGAACGCAGTTGGCTAAGTGCCAATGTGAAGCAAGGTGAAGATTGGATAACGGGGGCGGCGTTACTTGATGCGCTACTAGACTTAGTACCTTACGGCCCCGTACTCGAATTGCCAGAGCTGCTGAGTCGCGTTGATGGTCACTTCTTGAGTGCCAATTTAAACAAAATCTGCAAACAATCTAGCGAGCGCTGCGGCAGTGTCGCGCAGCAGCAGTCAAACGATGCGGGTTATGCAGCACAAGGAGATGCGCTTAGCGCCTATTGCGAAGATTTAACTGCGAAGGCGCAAAACGATAAGTTAGATCCGGTATTGGGTCGTAATGATGAAATTCGTATGGCCATCGATGTGTTATGTCGGCGCCGAAAAAACAACCCTATTTTGGTCGGTGATCCAGGTGTCGGTAAAACCGCGGTGGTTGAAGGTCTAGCGCAACGTATTCAAGCGGGTCAAGTGCCTACAGAGCTACAAGGCGTGCGGATTATGGTACTCGACATGGGGTTATTACAAGCCGGTGCTGGGGTCAAAGGTGAGTTTGAACGCCGCTTGAAACAAGTCATTGATGAAGTGAAAAATGCTGCAACGCCGATCATTTTGTTTATTGATGAAGCACACACTTTGATTGGGGCGGGTGGTGATGCCGGCATGAGTGACGCGGCCAATTTGCTAAAACCAGCCCTAGCACGCGGTGAGCTACGCACTATAGCGGCAACCACGTGGAGTGAGTTTAAGCAATATTTTGAACGCGATGCCGCTTTAGAGCGTCGTTTCCAGATGATTAAAGTGGATGAACCCAGCGAGCAAGCTGCACAATTAATGTTAAGTGGTCTTAAAGAGCGTTATCAACGTCATCATCAAGTCTTTATCACTGATGCTGCTATTGCCGCGGCGGTCACTTTATCTGCACGTTACGTCACAGGACGCCAACTGCCTGATAAAGCCATCGATGTGTTAGACACCGCGGCGGCCAAAGTGCGGATGTCAGCGGCAGTAGAACCAAGTGACATCGAGTCGCAGCGCGAGCATATCCGCTTTTTGGAACATCGTTTAACGGCCTTAAACATTGAAGCCAGCCGTGGCATTGTTTGTGATGAAGCGTTACTGCGCAGCTTAGACAGCGAGTTATTGCTTGCCACACAGCGCTTACAATCCCTTGAAGCTCAACACCAAGCCCAGCTTGGGTTGCTCACCAAGTTGTTAAGTACAGCACCAGATGATTTAGTTCAGCAGCAACAGCTACGCGCAGAATTAAAAGCCCAAGGGCAAGATGGCAATGCGGTTTATGCGCAGGTGGACGCGGATGTGGTCGCCAGTGTCATTGCCCAATGGACCGGCGTACCCGTCGGTAATATGGTGCGTGACCAACTGAGTGCACTACTATCTCTAGAACAAGTGATAGGCCAAGAAGTGATTGGTCAAACGGAAGCGCTAGGTGCTATCGCGCAAACGTTACGAGTCAGCAAAGCGGGTGTAAGCAGCCAAATAGGACCTTTAGGGGTATTTTTATTGGCGGGTCCGTCTGGGGTAGGTAAAACCGAAACCGCACGTTGTATTGCGCGTAGCCTGTTTGGTGGCGAAAAGTTTCTTACCACCATTAACATGAGTGAATACCAAGAGGCACATACTGTATCTCAGCTAAAAGGCTCACCGCCGGGCTATGTTGGATACGGTGAAGGGGGGGTACTCACTGAAGCCGTGCGCCAGCGCCCATATTCTGTGGTGTTATTGGATGAAGTGGAAAAAGCCCATCCTGATATTATGAACTTGTTTTATCAAGTGTTTGAACGTGGTGTGATGCGTGACGGTGAGGGTCGAGAAATCGATTTTAAAAACACCGTGATCATTATGACCTCCAATTTAGGTGCGAATACTATCCTCGAGGCGTGTGAAGCACCAGCGCTGAACGTTACTGCTGACGAAACCGAAGGGGATATCGAAGGTGTTGCACCAATCAATAATGCGGCAGATTGGCAGCGTCCAACCCTTGGTGAGTTAAGCCAGTTGATCCGTCCTGAATTACTTGCACGTTTTGCCCCAGCGCTCTTGGCGCGAATGCAAGTGGTGCCTTTTTATCCGCTGGAAGGTGAAGCGTTAAAGCAAATTGTGGCGCTAAAATTGGCGCTGGTTGCTGAGCGCTTGCAAGCAAACCATCAAATGCAATTACGGGTTGATGCGCAAGTATTAGAGGCGCTCGCTGAGCGTTGTCGTTTAAGTGACAGCGGTGCGCGATTGGTGTCGGCAACCTTGGAGCAGCAAGTGCTACCAGGGATAGCCAAATCAATACTGGGTTTTTTAGCCGAAGACGATGTACCGGATATTCTAACCCTCACTTTGGATGACGCAGGGCAGATCTGCGCAGACTTTGCGGATATTAACCACTAAGCCAAGGAGCACAAGCAATGGGACTTGCTTTTTTTGACGAACTACAAGCGAACGCAAGCCAGTTTTCAATCAACATCAAAGGGTTACCTGATGCATTGGTGACGGTCAGTGATTTTACTTCGCACGATGATGCCATGGCTGAAGACTTCCATTTCAACGTTCGAGTGGTGGCGAAACAGGCCTTACAAAGCAAGCAATTGCTCGGGCAAGACGCAACGCTGTCGTTATTGTGGAGCAATAGCGTGCGGACATTAAGTGGTTTAGTTAGCGAAGTGGTTGGTCATGGTCAAAATCAGCAAGGTTATCACTACACTGTGGTGATAAGCTCATTGCTCACTATGCTTAAGCATAGCCATTCTAATCGGATTTTTACTGGGATGAGTGTCGGTGACATAGTGCGTAGCGTGTTACAAAAGGCGGGGTTTCCAATGGCTCGCTTACAAGTGCAAGCTCGCGGCCCCGTACGCGATATGACAGTGCAATATGACGAGTCTGATTACGAGTTTGTAACCCGCTTAATGCGCCGTTATGGCCTAGTATATAGCGTTGTTGAAGTCTCACCTGGGGTGAGCAACTTAGTGGTGGTTGAGCGAGCATCGTCGCTCAGTCAATTTAACCCGCCCGTGACGTTAAGTTATGTCCCACCGAGTGGCCAAGTGAGGTTAAGCGAAAGTGTGTTTGCGGTAAGCGAGCGTGCCACTTTAACCACTCACTCGGTACGTTTCGATGATTACAACTACATGACACCGGGCAACGTCAGTGGCGCTGAACAAAATCGCACCAATAATCCGGGCTTTGGCCAGCAGCAACAGTATGGTTTAAATGCCAAAACCGATGCGGAGGCAAAAAGTCTTGCAAAAGTGGCGCAAGCTGCACTGGATTGTCAGCGCCATGTGGTGATTTTTGATACCGATTGTCGTGCGTTACGCCCAGGTACATTGCTGACGTTGCAGGATCACCCTGAATTTAGTGGTACTTATTTAGTGATCCGCGTTGAGCATCAAGGTAGCCAAAGTCATAGCTTACATTACGGCGACAATGTAAAAGGCTTGACCTACAAGAATCAGGTCTATGCGATTGCTAACAACGTTGATTTTAAAGCCGAAGTGCAATCACCGCGACGTGTATTTGCCACCTTTAGTGCCACCATAGAACAAGAAGTCGACGACAAAGGCGAATATATGGTCAATCTACCGTTTAATGTTGATGGCGAAGGTCAAGCCAGTAAGCCCACAAGATTGATGCAGCCTTACGGCGGTGCCGGACATGGGATGCATTTCCCGTTAACCGCTGGGACAGAAGTCCTAGTGTGCGGCGAACATGGTGATCTAGACCGGCCAATTATTCTTGGTGCGTTATATAACCAAAATGCGACAAGCCCAGTCAATGCCTTTAATCCCACCGAAAATCGCTTAGTCACCCGAGCTGGCCACAGTTTGTTAATGGACGATAAAAGCGCGCAAGAGAAAATAGTCCTTGCGACCAAAGAAGGTAAAAACAAACTGGAGCTAAACGCAACTGAAGGTGCTCACTTTGCGGAGCTCGCGAGTCAAGACGGCGATCTAAAACTGAATGCCAAAGAGTCGGTGCAATTTGAAGCGGGTGGCAATATCAATCATAGCGCCAAGCAGAATATTACCTTACGTGCCGAGCAGGCTATCCAAATGCAAAGCATAGAAGGGAATATCGAAGTTCGAGCTAAGCAAGCCTTATCGCAAGTAGCGCAGAGTGATGTGCACCTGGTTGCAAGCGAAGGCGCGTTAGCCATGAAAGCGCAACAGGAAATGAAACTGCAAGCCCGTGATGATGTCAGTGTTTATAGCAGTAATGGCAACCTTGAGCTGCAGGCTAAACAAGGCGAAGTAAACATTCAAAGTGGCAGCAATATCACCATTTCTACAGGTCAGCGCGGCAGTATTCAGCTATTACAAGGGCGCAGCAGTGTGGAAATTGATGCAGCAGGAAACCTGAGTATTGACGCGCAAAGCATTACTTTATCAGCGCAAAATATTGTGATTAAAGGCAAGGCAACTTCGAACAATTAGGGATAATGATGACAGCACAACTTTTATCGTTTTTTACCCAAACTAGCGCGCTGGTGGTGCAAGTGAGTAAGGTGGATGAATTGGGACGGGTGATCCAAGTTAGCTTAAACCAAGGACAACACACTGAGGTTGCGGTGATTGGTCAGCTTGATAGCGTGAGCGCCTGCCAAGTAAACGACCCCGTGATCGTATGGCATACCAATGCCGGTTGCGTGGTGATGGGCAAACTATTGACTGCCAACGAGGCGCCAGCTGTGTTGCCGCGTGATGTACAAGGGCAAGTGTTACTGAATGCCAGTAAAGCCATTAGTCTCAGCTGTGGCAAAAGTCAGATTGAATTGCTTGCCGATGGCTCGCTGCGACTGGAAGGCACCGAAATTGACGCCCAAAGTGAGCGAGATTTTAATCTCATAGGTTGGCCAATTCGGTTGAACTAATGATGTTTGCAAAGTTAAACCGTGCTGCTCAGCACCAAAAACGCGTTGCAGTTTTAGCTAAACAACGTATTAGATTACAGCAAGTTGGGGTATATCCGGCGGCACGCATGGCGGTGTTAGAGTCTCAGTTACTCAATCATATTTATACCCTAACCACGCATGACGCGTTGGCAGAGTTAGCGGGTTTAAAACTAGAGCAACTGGCCACGCAAGATTGGCAAAGCTTTTGCCTGAATGCTGAAAATGCGATGCTGATTGAAAACAGCAATTTCGATTTGCTGGCGTTATGTTGTACACAGCTGCTCAAAAGTCTCGCACCACTGTCTATAGAGTCGCTAATGGCGCTCGGGCGCGAAAATCCCACTGCGCTCAACTTGTTATTGCAACACCCCGATAATTGGAATGTACAGCCAGACACGGCCGCAATTAATTTGTTGCTTGAACAACCAGACAATGGCCCAGCAGCATTAAAGTATTTTTTGCTCAGCTATATCGACGCGCCGTCTTTGGTGTCAGAAGCCTTAGCCCATAGTGATTTCGAGTTAATTTATCCTGCCTTTGTCAATGCCTATCTAAGTCAACAAACTGGCCTGACCGAGCAGTGCTTTGTGGCCTTTGCACGCTGTGATAACCCAGCACAGAAAGCGCAATTACTCGCTGTCGGCGGGTTAACCGGCGATATGCGTTGGCAAGAAATAGCCGATGAATTTTGTCGTCAGCATCCTCAGTACTGTGCTGATGTATTAAGTCATTTTCAGCATAAATCCGCCCTTAAACTGGTGATAGGTTTATTAGATTTTGCCCCTTGTATGGCTGGCGCTAATTCGGCATGGCTGAATTTAACAACTAAAGCGCTCAAACAAGTACCGCAATTAGCAGCAAATGGCAGCACGGCACAATCAACCTCAAACCTCAATATGGCCAAACGCAGTTCAAGTGATGATGCCATCTATGCCGAGCAGCAACTGCGCCAACAACCGGGGCAGTGGGTGTGGCAAGGTGTCAGTTATGATAAAGCCAACGCATTGCCTCTGCTGCGCCAATTTGCTGGGCTGTATAGCCAACGTGCGTTGTGCCATGCGTTACCCAAGGCGCAAGGTGCTTGGGCATTTTGGTGTGCCAATAGCAGTACTCAGTTGTGGCAAAAAATGGTGTGGCAGAAAATGTCGGAGGGTGCATGCTAATTAACGAAACAAAGTGGCAAGCCGCTGACTTTGCTAGTTGGTCAGCCTCAGGCGATGCGCAACATATTGTGGTTGTGAAACAAAGCTATGAATTTGATAGCCAAGGCAAGTTGTGCCCGCTCAGCCAAGCACCAGATCTTCAAAGTGGCGATGAGTTTAACGGTGAAGGCGCGGCGCAATATCTTACAGCCGCGAATGAACTCGTACCTTACAAACAAGGTATTGAAATTTATGGTAACTTTACTGCTTACCCGCCTAAAGGCCAAGCGGTGCGCGTTATTGAAACCCAATTACAATTATCGGATGGGGAGGGTAAAACCTTACTCAACAAAGTGCTGAGGGTAACAGGGCAGAGGCAATGGCGACGCAGTTTACTCGGGCCAGTGGCAAGTGAGCCGGCTTATTTGCAACCACTCACAATGACCTATGACAATGCGTTTGGTGGCCAAAGCTCAGGCAGTAAAGCCGAATTCAGTGCAGAGAACCCCGCAGGGAAAGGCTACAAGCTCAGTAACCGCGATGCCATAGGTAGCCCGCTACCGCAAATTGAATACGCGCACAGCCAATATCGCAAGCCCAGCCATAATGCATTGGTGGCGGGTTATGGCCCGTTGCCACTTCACTGGGCACCACGCGTTAACCAGTTACCCAAAATAAACGAAGCGAAATTAATGCTAGGGGAGTTCCCCTATAGCAAAGCACTGGCTGATGATTTTTATAACTACGCCCCACGTGACCAAATCGTCACGGCGCCTTTTGCACCCAATTGGCAGCTGCGTTTAAGTGGTTTTGTGGCGGAGCTCTCGTATCAACATGCTTTGACACTCAAATTACCCTTTGAGCCACCAGAGCTGAGTGTGCACAGTGGTTTGCAAAGCATAGCGCTAGACATGAAGTGTGACACGCTGGTGGTTGATACCGAGGCACAAAGACTGAGTTTGATTTGGCGCTGTGGGTTTGCGCGGGCGCAAATTAAAGCCAACAGCCATATTGTGCTCACGCAACAAGGAGGCTGACGATGCAATATCTTGCACATATTAATGCTACCGGCAGTTGTTTGGCGACTTTTGCGACCGCACTTGAAAACCACATGTACTTTGCTGAGCCAAGTCCCTTTATGGTGCAGTATGACAGCTCCCTCACGGCACCTGTGATGCGTGTGACTATTCCAGAACTGGATGACTTAGACCGTGAATCAAGGTTACTGCTTTTGCTGCAAGGTTTGATCCAAGATGATAGCGTCAGCACTTTACTCAACAGCAATGCGGTACAAAAAATCTGTTTTATTACTCCCCATGAATTTGGCGAGCCAGTGCTTGGCGATGCACTGCTTGAATCGCTGTTGCGCGATAACAAAGTCGCCGCAGTGTCGTTTTCCCAGCAGCCAAGTTTAACTGCAAATACCTTAGTGCTAGGGACGTTAGTATTATGCGCTGACTCAACGGTGGGCGCAGAGCAAATTCTCGCTCGCGAGGCTAGCCAGCTCCAAGTACTTGACGGCCCATTGGGGAAAATTCCCGGTGAAGGAGCCTGTGCGTTTTTTGTTGGTGGGCAAACGCAAGTAACAGAGCATGCGTATGCCGGCGCACTGCACGAGCAGTTACAAGCTGCCAATGCAACTGCCGATGAGCTTTATCTCTTTGGCGGTACGCCAAATGAGGCATGGCAATACCACTGGTACGCAGCCAGTCAAAAAATATATCAAGCTGAGGATGCTGTTATTGAAATGCTCGACCCCAATGTAGTGTGTGGTCACACGGGCGTCTGTCAGCCTTGGATGAACTTAGTGGCGGCAATTGCTTTATTGCGCAGCCCTTTTCACCGTGCGCGTCAGCGGGTGTTAATGTTAGATAACGACAATAATGCGCAACTCATTGAATATGCAAGGAGCAAATAACATGAGCTATATTGGAGCCGGACGCGGCAAAGCAGCCCAAAGCGTGCAATATGATATTGATGCGCAAAATGCGGAGCTCAGAACGGGTGGCACGCCAACTTGGCGCCACAATAATGCGACTTTATTGCCGCTTAATGTTAGTGCCAGAAGTCATGGCGCGCTTGGGCAAGCCAATGGCGTAGCCATATTTGCAGATAAAGCCAGTAGCGAACAGGCGTTTTTAGCTGAACTTGAGCGCCCAAAATATGCCAATATGACGCTAGGCCAATTGGTTAACCAATTTATCCCAACTTATATCATCCCTCCACCCGAATGGGATGAAGAAAAAAACGCTCCAATTCTACCTCACAACGAGCCTGAAACCGGTATGGATGTGAATAAGCCAGTTACCGACAAACAGAATTTGCTCAATTTAGTCAGCACAAAATTAGGCTGGCAAGCGGGCCAAGTTGAAACGCTCGTTAAAGACGCCGATAGCGAAGCGCCTGAAACCAGTACGGTGAGTAACAATAATTTACTGATCAATGGCAAAACCGCCGTCCATGTTGACAGTGGCGGGGTACTTAACACTATCGATGTGTGTTTAACCACCGTGCCCATGGTTGGTGTTATTCCCATTCCTTACGGAAATGTTGCCAAAGCAGAGGATATTTCTGGCGTAGCAGATTCAGTTAAAATTCAAGGTAATGGCGCGGCCCATATCAAATGTACCTTTACAAAAAGTAAAGGCGATAGCCCCGGCGATAAAAAAGGCATTATCAGTGGTACAGTTGAACAAAAAGCCGAATTTATAACCTGCAGTACCAATGTGCTGATTGAAGGCAAGCCCGCTGTACGCCAAGGCGATTTAATGATCTCCAATAATAAAAACACCCCACCTTCGCCACTGCGCCAACCCGGTGGCGCCAATCCACAAGGATTAAGGATTAATAAGCGTGGTAATACACAACTGCAAACCAATGATAGCCGTGCGGTTATTGTTGTTAATTCACAGCAAGGTCGGATGTTGAGCGGACAGGGCACATTTACCTTTACGCAAGCTGCAGAGCAAAGTGAACGTCGTTTAGATCAGGGAGAGTAGCCATGAGTGTGGTACATAATATCAAAGTGCCGGTTGCACATGCCGAGTTAGGTTGTGCGCTGAATTTGCAATTACCAAGCTTGTCAGGGCAAGCACCTTGTCTATTACCCTTTGGCTTAGCGCTAACCGAGCAGGACTCAACCCCAGCCGCGCAGGCAGACATACCTGAATTTGTAACGGTAAAGCCACTGGTCTTTAAAGAAGCGACATTTAGCCAAGATAAAGCGGGCGACCCAGAATTTGTCGCTTTATTTAAAGGTAAAGACCGGCTCTTAGAGGGCGAAGCGCTGGGTTATTACTATCTTTATATCAACGGCTATTTATGGCGTGAAATTGCCGTTTTGCCACACGGTGCGTTAAGTGAGGTCGACCTACGCAAACATCATGGTAACGATTTTCGACCTTATGATACTTATCACGCTTTTGAGATAACGCTACCGGTTAAAAGCAAGGGGCTATTAACCGATAACACGGCAACCGAATTTAACGATGTACAAATTGCCTTTTCTCGCCTGCAATGGTCATGGGAGTACATTAATGCGCTGGGCGGCATGTGGCCAAAAGACCCACGTTTTGATATCAACCCAGCTAAATCAACATGTCCAAATAAGGAAAATGCAGCGACATATCGTAACGAGCGGATGCAAACTTTAGCCATGCAAGATGCACCAAATTGGCAAAGTATTGAGCATATGGGCACCATCACGTTACCACCGCTAAACACCCCAATGCCCTGTGTGTATATCCACGATGTGATTGGTATCGCACAAGATGTAAAGCTTGATGCAGATACGGCGATGATTGAGTTACAACTACATCAAAATAGTTTGCAAGCCAATGGCTTTTATAAGTCGGCTATGTTGGCCTATAAACTCTTTTTAAATGAGGAACTGTGGGAAACAGAGCAGAATTTTTATGTGACCAGTGGTGTCGGGTTAGCTCACGGTGGTAGTTTAGTTCGCCATGGTACAACTTATAAGAAAAACGATGCAGGCAGTCAGCAAGCCAGAAAAGCAGCAAGCAGTTTAGACCGTAAAAAGCTACAAGACTATTTAATCGGTGAAGAGCCAGAAGCCGTCATTGCAAAGCTAGAGCGCTATATCGAAAGTAAAACCACGCTCTTGGGATTGTATCAAAACCCAGAGTTAAATTGGCATGCATTATATCGCGATTTTTCGACCCTAAATGCGTTTGCCTATCCACTTGCATTTGAATTTGCTTATGAGCAACTGCTTTGTTTAATTCGAGAGAGCAGCACAGTCCCCATTTATATACCTGCACTACAAGATAAGCAAACCAAATTAACACTTAGCCGAGCATTAAAAGAGAGCGCTGCCGATTGTCATGCCTATATCGATGAACTGTGCACAGATGAAGAAGGCTGGTTACAACAACAATTTTGCGCGAGCCCAGATTTATTTGGTGACAAACTCACCGCTACTGAGCCTGATAAGCAGCATATTCGCGAGGAATTAGGTGCATTTAATCCGTTGAAATTGGCGTTAGACACCAGTCAGGTTCAACACCAAACTGTGGCACTTCCTGCTTTATTTGCAGAGGCACGATTCAACCAAGTGATAGAAAAAGGCTTATCGGAGAGCCTCGCATTTTGGGAGCGTCAATTTAAGCTGATGTCATTGCGTGGTCAAAAAAACAGAGACTTAGCGCTATTTTATACCCAAGTTGGGTCATTAGCCAAAAGCTTTGGTCATCCGGTGCTTAAAGACATTCAATTACACCCGCTTGGTGAAGTTCCTCCAGACCGTTTCGCCATTAGTGCAGGGTTCGATTTTAATCCATTATTACAAAAAGTGACGTCTAAAAAAGGTCGCCAAGCGATTAAAAATGCGCTTAAAGCCATTAAACAAGGCAAACAGGTAAATAGCAATCAGCTCATTACTATAGCGCGAGAGTTACAGCGCAATATCAACCCAACGGGTGCCGCCGAATTAGCAAATTTAAACGGTCAGCCTTATTTAGCACGCCATGTACGCGATGAAATATTGCAATTGCTGCAGCAAGTTGAAGACTTACACGGCACATTCAAACGCACCGCAGAATTAAAAGGAATGGTATTCACCGCCAACATAAAAGACGTACCACCTAAAATATTGTACGACCATGCACTAGAAAACGGCATTGATCCCAAAACCCTCTCAATGACGGCAATGCAAAAACACCCGTTTGAGCTAAAGCGGGCTGTGTCAGTCCCGCTGATGTTGTTAACTGGTATGACAGCGTATTATACCTATAGCCAATATGAAAAAGAATTTGGTGGTAAGCATTTTACGTATCAAATGTTTAAACATATAAGTACTTTAGGTGGTACGCTGGCGGCAATAGGCTTAGTGTGGGAAAACTACAGTAAAGCGGCCAATCAACACTGGCTAACTCAGGCTAGAGCGACTAAGTTAGCCGAAGATTGGTCAAAAGAACTTCGCAGACCAGTTAAATTCACCCATTTACGTACTTTTGGTGGTGCAATGGGGTTCATATCCGCAGGCGTACAAGTATGGGATGGCGTAGAGCTATGGCGCAAGCAAGATAAAGATGCCGCAGCGGTCACCATTATTGCTGGTGTATTAGGTGGCGCGAGTGCAATTTATGGTGCGGTTTTGGTCAGTCTAGGGCCAATTGGCTGGTCACTTTTTTTAGGCAGCATAGTGCTCAGTATTTTAGGCGCCTATTTAGTGGATACCGAGTCAGAAAAATGGTGTAAATGGGGGCCATTTGCCAAATCACTGCTTGGTACATTTAACAGTGATGACCAAGCTGACTTTAACCAATTTGCTAACCCAGATGTGTATTACCGTTATATGTTTGGCACGCTGCTAGCCCCTAGAGTCACGGTAACCAAAGCAGTATCTCAATACTTGGTGCAAGTGGATATGCCTACCTTTACGCCAGGTGTATCCGAACTTGAGCTTAATTTTAGCTATAAACTCAGTCGTCTTTATGATAAACCCACCGCAGTGGAAGGATGGCAAACCCGAGGTATTTCGGGTGATAAGGAATATCAATTAACCATGACGCCGGAGGGGCAAGGTGTCGCGCTTTACACCATTAACATAGATAGCAAACAGCTCTTTCTTAGCGTAATCACTGACCATAAAGCAAGTGTAAAACTACGCCTAGACAAAGATATCTCACTCCCTGTAGACCATGCAGCTCTTGAGAAAGCCATATAAGACTAAGGAAAGACCATTGAAATTTAACCAATTTAATGTGGGTATGCTACCAAAAAAGACCAAATACAATCAGTTTTTTAAATTTGATATTACGACAGTGAGTGAGTTCAACACCCGTTTTTTTGGTATCAATATTTTGCGGCGATTTAACAAGGCTAGGTATGCTTTTTATCAAGATGAAGGGCGATTTATCTGGCATTCTTGCGGTAATGATAGCTCGCGTGTAATCCTTTTTCCTATGTTTGCTGGTTTGTTTGGTGGTATTACTTTTTTAATTTCCCTATTTTCAATACCATTTTTAGGGCCTGACGATACCTATTCACTTATCCCATTGGGTATTTTAATGGCGTGGAATTTTACCTTTATTAATTTAACGAGCCTACTAGCCAATAAATTGCCCCCTAAACTTATGTATTTTGACCGCGTTACGCGAAAAGTGGGCTTTTTAAACGACATTAAAGGTTGTGAGGAGCGAGATGAATTTGGCCATTGTTGCTTTCCTTGGCGCGATATTATTTGCGCAGTTAAAACAACCATTACCAACACCAATGGTTCCTATACTTTTTACCCCGTGATTGGACATAAGGACGAAAGTGAATTTCCAGATGCTGAAGTGGATGTAGTCGTTACGGATTCATCGCAACATCCCATCCATTGTATTTTGGCGTGGGAGCGTATTGTTAGGCATATGGACAATACAAAACCGCTGCCCGATGTACCTGTGTATGAGGCTTACCGCCACTTAGACCCAATCACCGCAGAATTTGACAAACAAAACAACCGCCCTGAATATTACTGGCGCACAATGTCAGTAGACCAACAAATCGAAATCGGTGAAGAGCTTTTAAAAGAAGCGTGGGAATACGAGTGGTCAGAACAAGCTGAACCCAGAGCCGAAATCACCCAACCTTGGCTGCGCTGGGAACCAGATTTAACCCGTACAGACAAACTCGACTGGAAATACAAACTAAAACGCATCACGCTTCAGTTGCTGTTTTGTATTCCGTGAAAAAGAGCAACGTTTGAAAATCAGCGTTTAACCTTAATTGAACAAGAGCAGTGGCGCTGTAAAGCGAGTAAAGGGATAAATAATAGGCGTTAAGTACTGCGGCACGGCAAGGAAGCCATACCTATGGCCAATCTTATTTGACCTCAATCAGCTTTAAGCCACAGCAAATGCTGCAAAGCCTCTAACCATTTAAGGGCGATATCGTGACCAAGCCCCGTTTTAGAGACATGACCGAAGAACAGCGCGCAGCACTCGCACAAGAAAGCCGTGAGTGGTGGGAGAAAAGAAAACAAAACGCCACGCCAGAAGAGCTTAAAGTCTATTTAGAAAAGGACAGAAGGCGTGAAAACAAAAACAAATATCGAGTCACTGAAGTTTATTATCATGAATTTGATAGCAAGCATCTGCATCATCAAAGCTATGAGCAACGGCTAGCCAAAGCGGCACAGTTAAATGGCTGCGAATTTAAAAAGGCAAAATCCACTAAGCGTCAATTTGCCTCGCGAGAACATACCGATATTTATTACCATTGTGGCGAGTGCGATGGACAAGTAGCTATTCTGAGACGGGGAATGGGAGTCTGGTTTTTATGTTGTTTGTTGGCTTTTGCTATTGCCTTCGTCTCTTTTTTCGCTGTAATTGAAGCACCGTTTGAAAATAGCTATGGTTGGAAAGGTTTTTTCGGCGGTTTAATTGGTGGGCCTCTTGGCATTTATTTGGTGGTCCAACTCTGGCGCAAACTCGACTTTTTAGACAAGTTTGAGTTTAACCGCCATACGGGGCTGGTGCGTATGCCGCACAAACTATTCCGTCGGCCTTTTTATATTCCCATTGAAGACATTGAACTGTCGATTGGCCCTGTGGTGCAATCGGCCAGAGGCGGCGGTGAACGCGGCTCTGGGGCGTTATTCTTAACCAAATACCCGGCTAAATACTGGTTTAGACCTAGCTACAGTTTATTTTTTGGGGGCATTGAAGAAGGCCACTGGACGTCGTTAATCCACTTTATGGATATCACTCAACCAGTAAACGAAGATGTGCACATTCAAATGGAAAAACACTATAAAAAAGACCGCAATGCCATGGGCACAGGCCCGTACCCTGAAATTATGAAACGCTACTTTGATAAAGAAGACCAACAAGTCAATTGCTGGGAGGTATGGTGAGTAAAATGGTGAATATTTTTTGCAATCTTGTTGGTTTCAGAGGGTAAATGGGGGCCATTTGCGAAATCACTGCTTGGTACATTGATGGCCCCTAGAGTCACGATAACTAAAGCCTTAGCTCAATACTTGGTGCAAGTAGATATGCCCACCTTTACGCCAGGTGTATCCGAGCTTGAGCTTAATTTTAGCTATAAACTCAGTCGTCTTTATGATAAACCCACCGAGGTGGACGGATGGCAAACCCGAGGTATTTCGGGTGATAAGGAATACCAATTAACCATGACGCCAGAGGGGCGAAGTATTGCGCTTTATACCATTAACATTGATAGCAAGCTGATACCACTTAGCGCAACAATTACCGGCCAAAAAGCAAATGTAAAACTACGTCTAGACAAAGATATCTCACTCCCTGTAGACCACGCAGCGCTTGAAAAAGCCATATCATACAAAGGAAAGACCATTGAAATTTAACCAATTTAATGTGGGTATGCTACCAAAAAAGACCAAATATAATCAGTTTTACAACATAGATGTTGAAAGAAGTCTTGAGTTTGATAAACGCTTTTTTGGCATAAACTTCTTACTTCGTTTTAATAAAATAAAAGATGCTTTTTATAAAGATAAAGGCCGCTTTATTTGGCACGACTGCGGTAATGATGGCTCACGTGTAATCCTTTTCCCTATGTTTGCCGGTATATTTGGTGGCATTGTTGTCGTATCGTTTACTGCTTGGTGGATCGTTTTTGGCAACGAACCATACCCAACAGCATTGCTATTAACCTTAGTTATTTGGAACTTTATTTTTGTTAATTTAACGAACCTACTTGCCAATAAATTCCCCTCCAAACTTATGTATTTTGACCGCGTTACGCGCAAAGTCGGGTTTTTAAACGACATTAAAGGTTGTGAGGAGCGAGATGAATTTGGCCATTGTTGCTTTCCTTGGCGCGATATTATTTGCGCAGTCAAAACGACCATTACCAATAACAATGGTTCCTATACTTTTTACCCCGTGATTGGACATAAGGACGAGAGTGAATTTCCAGATGCTGAAGTGGATGTAGTCGTCACAGACTCATCGCAACATCCCATCCATTGTATTTTGGCGTGGGAGCGTATTGTTAGGCACATGGACCATAAAAAACCGCTGCCCGACGTGCCGGTGTATGAGGCTTACCGCCACTTAGACCCAATCACCGCGGAGTTTGATAAGCAAAACAATCGCCCTGAATTTTACTGGCGCACAATGTCAGTAGACCAACAAGTCGAAATTGGTGAAGAGCTTTTAAAAGAAGCGTGGGAATACGACTGGTCAGAAAATGCCGAACCCAGAGCAGAAATCACTCAACCTTGGCTGCGCTGGGAACCAGATTTAACCCGTACAGACAAACTCGACTGGAAATACAAACTAAAACGTATCACGCTGCAATTGCTGTTTTGTATTCCGTGATTAAGAGCAGCGTTTACCCTTAATTGAACAAGAGAGGGGCGTTGTAAAACATGTAAAGGGATAAATAATAGGCGTTAAGCGCTTTGGTACAGTAAGGAACAGACTGTGACGAGGGCTGGCTTTAGGGTATGACTAAAATAGCGATTTTAAGCGTGTACAAAGCCATATAAGACTAAGGAAACAAACCGTGAAATTTAACCGATTTAATGTGGGTATGCTACCAAAAAAGACCAAATATAATCAGTTTTACGACATAGATGTTGAAAGAAGTCTTGAGTTTGATAAACGTTTTTTTGGCATAAATTTTTTACTGCGTTTTAATAAAGTAAAAGATGCCTTTTATAAAGATGAAGGTCGCTTTATCTGGCATTCTTGCGGTAATGATAGTGCTCGTTTAAAGCTATTCCCTCTATTCGCTGGTTTTTTCTTTGGGATTATTTTGAGCTTGTTTTTCATTTTTGCACTATTTTCAGATGATGAATTCCTCTATGGGTATATGTGGTTTGTGCTGGCGTGGAATTTTACCTTTGTTAACTTAAGTAATGTGTTTGCCAATAAATTCCCCTCCAAACTTATGTATTTTGACCGCGTTACGCGTAAAGTCGGGTTTTTAAATGACATTAAAGGCTGTGAAGAGCGAGATGAATTTGGCCATTGTTGCTTTCCTTGGCGCGATATTATTTGCGCAGTTAGAACGACCATTACCAATAATAATGGTTCCTATACTTTTTACCCTGTGATTGGACATAAGGACGAGAGTGAATTTCCAGATGCTGAAGTGGATGTAGTAGTCACAGATTCATCCCAACATCCCATCCATTGTATTTTGGCGTGGGAGCGTATTGTAAGGCATATGGACAATAAAAAACCGTTGCCCGATGTGCCTGTGTATGAGGCTTACCGCCACTTAGACCCAATCACGGCAGAATTTGATAAGCAAAACAATCGCCCTGAATATTACTGGCGCACAATGTCAGTAGACCAACAAATCGAAATCGGTGAAGAGCTTTTAAAAGAAGCGTGGGAATACGACTGGTCAGAACAAGCTGAACCCAAAGCCGAAATCACCCAACCTTGGCTGCGCTGGGAACCAGATTTAACCCGCACCGATAAGCTCGACTGGAGATACAAACTAAAACGCATCACGCTGCAATTGCTGTTTTGTATTCCGTAAGCGACAGAGTTGCTTGGACGGTCTGGTGAAAATCTATGGTTGTGTTTTGCTACATATTAAAATCTAATTTAAAAATAGCAAAAAGCCGTAAAAGCCCGCGGCGAAGTATATCGCTCTTACTGAGAAGGATGGGGTTCTGCTCACATAATGGTGTCGAAGCAAAAAGCCAGTCATGAAGACTGGCTTTTTAATTACTTAAATCAAAGCAATAAAAACTTAAGCAAGTTTTGCGATGATGGCATTGAGTGTTTGGCTTGGACGCATTGCAGCAAATGCTAGCTCATCATTTGGTTGGTAGTACCCACCAAGGTCAACTGCTACGCCTTGAGCATTGTTTAGCTCAGCAACAATAGCTTGTTCGTTACTGTTCATTTCAGCGGCAATATCAGTAAACAAAGCTTTTAGCTCTGCGTCATCAGATTGGTTTGCTAACGCTTCTGCCCAGTACATAGCCAAATAGAAATGGCTACCACGGTTGTCTAGTTCTTTCACACGACGAGAAGGTGATTTGTTCTCGTCTAGGAATTTACCCGTTGCTTTGTCTAACGTGTTTGCTAACACTTGCGCTTTAGCATTGCCTGTAACTTGGCTTAAGTGTTCTAAAGAAGCAGCTAGTGCTAAGAACTCACCAAGTGAATCCCAACGTAAGTGGTTTTCTTTCTCAAACTGTTGAACGTGTTTAGGTGCAGAGCCGCCCGCGCCAGTTTCGAATAAACCACCGCCATTCATCAGAGGCACGATTGATAGCATTTTAGCGCTGGTGCCAAGCTCAAGAATTGGGAATAAATCGGTTAAATAATCACGTAACACGTTACCAGTTACAGAAATTGTATCTTGGCCTTTGCTCATGCGTGCTAATGAGAATTGCGTTGCTTCAACTGGCGCCATGATATGCAGTTCAAGACCCGTAGTGTCGTGCTCTGGTAGGTAAGCATTGACCTTTTTGATAAGCTCGGCGTCGTGTGCACGTGCGCTGTCTAACCAAAATACAGCTGGTGTGTTAGAAAGACGGGCACGGTTTACCGCTAATTTTACCCAATCTTTGATTGGTGCGTCTTTAGTTTGGCACATACGCCAAATGTCGCCTTGCTCAACGTTGTGTTGCATTAACACAGTACCTGCGGCATCAACAACACGTACCACGCCATCAGCTTTGACTTCAAAAGTCTTATCGTGTGAGCCGTATTCTTCTGCTTTTTGTGCCATCAAACCAACGTTAGGAATGGTACCCATAGTACGTGGGTCGAATGCGCCATTGGCTTTACAGAAATCAATCGTGGCTTGGTAAACGCCAGAGTAGCAACGGTCTGGGATCACAAACGCGGTATCTTGTTGTTTACCCTCAGCATTCCACATTTGTCCGCTGGTACGGATAGCCGCTGGCATTGAGGCGTCGATGATCACATCACTTGGTACGTGTAGGTTCGTAATGCCACGGTCAGAGTCTACCATAGCAATTGCAGGGCGCGCCGCGTAAACTGCTGCGATATCCGCTTCAATTTCAGCACGCTTTGCTTCAGGTAGCGTTTGTAGTTTGGCATACACATCGCCAAGACCATTGTTTACATCTACGCCTAATTGCTCAAATAAATCCGCGTGTTTAGCAAATACGTCTTTATAGAATTCTTTTACTGCGTGACCGAAGATGATAGGGTCTGACACTTTCATCATGGTTGCTTTCATATGTAATGAGAACAACACGCCATTTGATTTCGCCGCTTCAATTTCTTTAGCTAGGAAACTGCGTAGTGCGTTAACATTTAGACATGACGCATCAATGATTTCACCTGCTTTTAATTTGGTGCTGGCTTTTAAAACAGTGATAGAGCCATCTTTGGCAACGTGTTCAATACGTACATCAGTTGCGTCAGCAACTGTTACTGATTGCTCAGAGCCAAAGAAATCACCTTCTGTCATGCTGGCTACGTAAGATTTTGAATCAGCAGCCCAAGCACCCATTGAATGAGGGTTTTTACGTGCGTATTCTTTCACTGAAAGTGGCGCACGGCGGTCTGAGTTGCCTTCACGTAGTACAGGGTTTACAGCACTACCTTTAATTTTATCGTAAATTGCTTTGGCTGCAGCTTCGGCATCGTTTTGCGGCTCTTCTGGATAATCAGGTAGCGCATAGCCTTTTGCTTGTAGCTCTTTGATAGCCGCTTTAAGCTGTGGCACTGAAGCAGAAATATTAGGCAGTTTGATGATGTTCGCTTCTGGCGTGTTTGCAAGCTCACCTAATTCAGCAAGGTGATCGCCAATACGCTGTTCTTCAGTCAGATACTCAGGGAAGTTTGCGATGATACGGCCGGCCAATGAAATGTCACGGGTTTCAACTTCTACACCTGCAGCGTTGGTGTAGGCTTGAATGATTGGCAGTAACGAGTACGTGGCCAATGCCGGTGCTTCGTCTGTTTTTGTATAAATGATTTTAGATGTCATCATCGTTCCTAGATTTGCGGCTTACGCCTTTCAACAATGCAATGCAACCACTACCTAATGAAAGGAAGTGGTAAGTGTGTTAGGTTTTTCTACTCGAAATTTAAGCAACTAATATGGTGTTGCACGTGGCAATTTTCAACCAACAGTAAAAATAAAAAAAACTAACTAACCTAAGCGCGGCCTACTTGTCTCTGCGTGCAATGTGAAGAAGCAAGTGTATGTTTGGACAGCGCATGTTAAAGCATTGTGAGTGATGTCACATCTTGAGTGGCTATAGTTTAACAAGTGAAAGCGTAAAGGGCTAATGCGATTTAGTAAGAATTGCTAGAGAATTGGTCTAATAATGTGAGGGAAAGAAAAATTACGAAAAGGCTTGAGTGAAAGTAAAGCGAGAACCCAAGTTGCTCGCTTTTAGTCACTTGCCATCTGTCTTCATACTAAACTATCGACTGGAGCGATATTGGTAGCATGCAAACCTTTCGGGCCTTGTTGTAGTTCGAATGTTACATCTTGACCAGCTTTAAGCGTCTTGTAGCCATCCATATTAATCGTGGAGTAGTGCGCGAAGATATCTTCTTCATTGCCGTTTTCAACGATAAAACCAAAACCCTTGGCGTTATTGAACCATTTGACTTTTCCGCAAGCCATACTTCATACATCCTTCTATAAGTTGACTAAATTTAAGTTAATCTAACCTTGGTATTTTGCTAGACTGCCCAT
This sequence comes from Pseudoalteromonas fenneropenaei, assembly GCF_042643375.1. Taxonomy (NCBI): domain Bacteria; kingdom Pseudomonadati; phylum Pseudomonadota; class Gammaproteobacteria; order Alteromonadales; family Pseudoalteromonadaceae; genus Pseudoalteromonas; species Pseudoalteromonas fenneropenaei. Next base: position 118,939 of record NZ_JBHRSD010000011.1, on the reverse strand, counting down.
AGACTGAGCAAGTCAGATAAGACTGTAGATTATATCGACGCACAGTCAAGTTTTTTGCTAAACTTTTTTAACATTTTATTTATTTTTAATTCCCTGTTGCTTGTGTTTGTGAGACAAGACTATATTTATTATGAGCGGACCGAAAGAATCAGGTGTCTTGGAAACGGTAAGGGAGCGCGAAACACTCGCACTCAAGCCACCCCGAAAGTACAAGGTCATTTTGAATAATGACGATTACACCCCAATGGATTTTGTCATCGAAGTGTTGATGAAGTTCTTTAATATGGATAGCGAAAGAGCAACTGACGTGATGTACCGGGTACATCATGAAGGGCGTGCTGTTTGTGGCATATATCCTGCAGACATTGCGTATACCAAAGTAGAGCAGGTAAATCGATATGCTCGGGATAATGAGCATCCGCTGCTTTGTAGTTGTGAGCAGGAATAACCTAATTTAATCTCGTTTGGGGGTTGCCATGCTGAATAAAGACCTAGAAATTACCTTGAATGCGGCATTTCGTGAGGCAAGAGCTCGCCGTCACGAATTTATGACCGTTGAACACCTATTGCTGGCATTAATTGATAACCCATCAGCTGGGGATGCTTTAGGTGCGTGTGGGGTTGACAAAGAAAGTTTGAAAAAAGAACTTTCTGATTTTATTGATGAAACTACGCCTGTTATTCCTGATTTAGAGGAAGATAGAGAAACTCAGCCTACTTTAGGCTTTCAGCGTGTATTGCAACGTGCGGTGTTCCATGTGCAGTCATCAGGACGGACAGAAGTTACCGGTGTGAATGTGCTAGTGGCAATTTTCTCTGAGCAAGAAAGCCAAGCTGTGTATTTGCTGAAAAAAGCGGATGTAAGCCGTTTAGACATTGTGAATTACATTTCTCACGGTATTTCTAAAGTTGAAGATGACTCTGATCATGACGACCACGAAGAAATGCAAGATGAAGTGTCTGAATCAAATAGCGAAGACGCGACAAAGTTAGAAAACTTTACCTCTAACCTCAATACCTTAGCAAAAGCTGGGCAAATCGACCCACTGGTTGGGCGTGATGAGGAAGTTGAGCGTACGGTGCAAGTATTGTGTCGTCGGAAAAAGAATAACCCATTATTAGTGGGGGAAGCTGGGGTAGGTAAAACGGCCATCGCTGAAGGCTTGGCGTATCGTATTGTCAATGAGCAAGTGCCTGAGGTAATTGCTGATGCAGTAGTTTACTCACTCGATATGGGCGCATTGTTGGCTGGCACTAAATACCGTGGCGACTTTGAAAAGCGCTTTAAAGCTTTGCTAAAAGAGCTACAAAAGAAACCAAACGCGATTTTATTCATTGACGAAATTCACACCATTATTGGTGCTGGCGCTGCCTCTGGTGGTGTAATGGATGCGTCTAATCTGATTAAGCCTCTGCTTTCGAGCGGCAAATTGCGCTGTATGGGTTCTACGACTTACTCAGAGTTTAAGAATATTTTTGAAAAAGACCGCGCACTGGTACGCCGCTTTCAAAAAATTGACGTTGTTGAGCCGAGTGTTGAAGATACGACTAAGATCTTGCTGGGTTTAAAAGACCGTTATGAAGAGCATCACGGTGTTCGTTATACGGTAAAAGCACTGCGAGCTGCGGCGGAATTGAGTGCTAAGTATATCAACGAGCGTCATTTACCAGACAAAGCCATTGATGTGATTGACGAAGCTGGGGCGTCTCAGCGTCTGTTGCCACCGTCAAAACGCAAGAAAACCATCAATGTGGCGGATATTGAACAAATCATTTCGAAAATTGCACGAATTCCACAGCAAAGTGTGTCTTCAAGTGATAAAGAAGTGCTGAAAAATCTCGACCGTAACCTGAAAATGTTGGTATTCGGACAAGATCAGTCAATTGATGCGCTAACGTCGGCAATTCGTTTATCGCGCTCTGGATTGGCAAATGAAGATAAACCCGTTGGCTCATTCTTGTTTGCAGGACCAACTGGGGTCGGTAAAACCGAGGTCACCAAGCAATTGGCAAAGTGTATGGGCGTTGAGTTCATCCGCTTTGACATGTCGGAATACTCAGAGCGTCATGCGGTAAGTCGTTTGATTGGTGCGCCTCCTGGTTACGTTGGTTTTGAGCAAGGCGGGTTATTAACTGAAGCGGTGATTAAGCACCCGCATTCTGTGGTGTTACTAGATGAGATTGAAAAAGCCCATCCAGATATTTATAACATCCTGCTGCAAGTAATGGATCACGGTACATTAACCGATAATAACGGCCGTAAAGCGGATTTCCGTAATGTGGTCGTGGTGTTGACGACCAATGCTGGGGTGCAAGAGACTATTCGTAAGTCGATTGGTTTCCAACAGCAAGATCATTCACATGATGCGATGGTTGAAATCAACAAAACCTTTACTCCAGAGTTCCGCAACCGTTTAGACAACATTATTTGGTTCAACCATTTAGATAAAGACATTATCTTGCAGGTGGTTGATAAGTTTGTAGTTGAGCTACAAGCCCAATTAGATAAGAAGTCGGTTAATCTTGAGCTAACTAAGGCAGCCCGTGAGTGGTTAGCTGATTTAGGTTACGACAAAGCGATGGGCGCGCGACCAATGGCGCGTGTCATTCAAGAGCAACTGAAAAAGCCGCTGGCAAATGAAATATTGTTTGGACGTTTGGCAGATGGCGGTGATGTTCGTATTGATGTGAAAGACAAACAGCTGAACTTTATTTACCAAGAAGAATTAGAAACCGCTTAAGTTGCGGTTTCTAAAAACACAAAAAGCCTGAAAATTCAGGCTTTTTGTTTTTCTGCTGTCGCAAAAATTTGCGTTAGCGTATCACCCCAAAATAAAAACAACCACAGCTATGAATTCTATGGCGGCTAAGGGTGATACAGAATTACATGACTACAAATTAACGAGCGCGGAAGACAATGCGGCCTTTTGATAAGTCATACGGTGTTAGTTCTACCGTTACTTTGTCACCAGTTAAGATACGGATGTAGTTCTTACGCATCTTACCAGAGATGTGCGCAGTAACTACGTGGCCATTCTCAAGCTCTACGCGGAACATTGTATTTGGTAAAGTGTCAAGGACGGTGCCTTGCATCTCAATTACGTCTTCTTTCGCCATGTGTAGCGTTATAACCTCTATAAAAAGTGAAACGCTGCAGATTTTGCCGAAAAGCGACCGATAAGTAAAGGACGACAGGGCACTATTTGTTAGCTAAATGTTTAACCACTGCTCATTAACTAAGCGTTCAGCAGGTAGGAATTGTGTTTTATAACGCATTTTCTTACACGCATCTATTTGATATCCAAGGTAAACATAATCCTTTTTGTGCTGTTTTGCGAAATCCAACTGCGCCATAATCATTAAAGTGCCTAAACTATAAGATTCGTAATCCGGATCAAAAAAAGTGTAAATCGCGGAGAGCGCATTGGGCATAGTATCGGTAACGGCAACAGCGACCAGCTTCTGTTCATGCCAGATCTCTAAGAAGGTGACCGGCAGCCAATGGCAAAACAAGAAGCTTTCATATTGCACACGATTGGGTGGGTACATAGTGCCGTCTTGATGACGCAAACAAATGTATTTTTCATATAAAGTGTAATATTCAGGTCGCTCTTTGTGCGACACCACAAACTGGAATGTCTGCCGTGCTTTTTTAAGCTTACGTTGTTGTGAGGCGGATGGCTTAAAATGCTGCGCTAGTACGCGCACTGACTGGCATGCTTGACAAGCAGGGCAGTGAGGGCGATAGATCTGATCGCCGCTACGACGAAAGCCAAGCTCTAACAATGCCTCAAAGCGCTTAGCAGTAAAATAACTGTGGTCGAGAATAACTAATAACTGCTCTTGTTTGTCAGGCAGATAACTACAGGGAAATTGCTGACTTAGGCCAATTTTTGCGGGAAAGTGTTCAGTCATAGATGTTCACCAGCTCCTGAGCTTGCCACATGCCTTCGGGAATTTGAAAATCCTTTGCCTCTTTAAGTCTAGTCAAAAATTGCGCGCGTGAAATAGATTTTGCACCAAGAGCAGTTAAATAGGGGTTTTCCAATTGGCAATCGATAAAATGTACCTGGTGCTGCTTAAGCCAGTTAACCAAAGCCCATACCGCCAACTTTGAACCATCGGTGACATGGTGAAACATGCTCTCACCACAAAACACGCCATTTTGCATAATGCCATAGAGGCCGCCAGCAAGCGCCCCTTGATGCCATACTTCAAGACTGTGAGCAAAGCCAGCTAAGTGCGCATCATGATAAGCTTTGAGCATGGCACGGCTGATCCAAGTCCCCTCGCGGTGCAAACGTTGTTCACGGCAGGCACGCATCACGTCAACAAAAGCGTGGTTGATAGTCACTTTGGGAGTTAAACGTCGTGCGGTGCGTTTGAGTGAGCGACTGACATGGAATTCATCTAGCTCAATGATGCCGCGCTGTGATGGTGACCACCACATAATCGGCTCTTGCTCGTTGTACCAAGGGAAAATACCGTTGTTGTAGGCGTTTTTAAGTCGCATTAAGGATAAGCAGCCACCTACGGCTAACAGCCCGTCCGGGTCTTGTAGAGCGGTTTCTGGATCTGGAAAATCTAATTCTAATGGTGAGAGGAAATACAGCTGTTGCATCATACTCAGAAAATGGCTTAGGCTAGGTCTGAAGATACAATATTTTTCTTAAGTTACAATAAAAAAGGCACCGCAGTGCCTCAATTTAGTCAGCTTAGGCTTACTTTGCCAAGGCGTCTAGATACCTTTCTGCATCAAGCGCTGCCATACAGCCTGTGCCTGCAGAAGTAATGGCTTGGCGGTAGATGTGGTCACTTACGTCACCTGCGGCGAAAACGCCTTCTACGCTGGTTTGTGTGGCATTACCGTTAAGGCCTGATTGCACCACTAAGTAGCCATCTTTCATCTCAAGCTGACCTTGGAAAATATCAGTGTTTGGTTTGTGACCGATAGCGATAAATACGCCGGTTAAATCCAATTGCTCAGTTGAGTCATTTTGCGTATCGCGGATACGTACGCCCGTTACACCCATATCGTCACCTAGTACTTCGTCTAGGGTTTTATTTAAGTGTAAAACCACGTTTCCGTTTCTGGCTTTGTCCATTAAACGGTCTGCAAGGATCTTTTCTGAGCGGAAGCTATCACGGCGGTGGATAACATGCACTTCTGAAGCAATGTTAGATAAGTAGAGCGCTTCTTCAACAGCGGTATTACCACCACCGACAACGGCAACTTTCTGATTCCGATAGAAGAAACCATCACAAGTTGCGCAAGCTGAAACACCACGGCCTTGGAACTTTGTTTCAGATTCCATACCTAAGTATTTAGCAGAAGCACCAGTACAAATGATTAACGCATCACAAGTGTAAGTGCCTGAGTCACCGATTAAAGTAAACGGACGGTTCTTAACATCCACAGTGTGAATATGGTCAAAAATAATTTCCGTTTCAAAACGCTCAGCGTGCTCTTTCATGCGATCCATCAACGCAGGTCCAGTTAAGCCGTGTGCATCGCCAGGCCAGTTTTCTACTTCTGTCGTCGTGGTTAATTGACCACCTTGCTGTAAACCTGTGATTAAAACCGGATTAAGATTGGCACGTGCAGCGTACACTGCAGCTGTGTAACCAGCAGGACCAGAACCAAGAATAAGCAGTTTGCAATGCTTAGCGTTTGTCATAATTTTCTTCCCAAGAATTCATTTCAACATTCAATGCGGCTGATTCTAAGAAATTCAAGCCATAAGTAAACAAAATAGCGGAATTTGTTTTTTCGCAAAAAGCCAAGTTGTCAAAAAATCTGTACTTGAGCAAAATTTCGGCCTTTAGACACAATTATTGTCGTTATATCATGACCCGCTAGGAATTTTTTGCTATGTTCTAGCGAATTTGGTTATGGTATCCATATCGGATAGCCGAGAATGTTTAGGTAATTATGGTATTTTGGCAGGAAAAACCCGCTTTTGGGTTAGATGCAACGGATGTCACCATCTTAACAAGCGCGAGTGAGTATCGCGCCACTTTGTTATCTTTGATCCGCAATGCAAAGCGTCGCATTGTGATGACCGCATTGTATTTGCAAGATGACGAGGCAGGGCGTGAGATCTTATCTGAGCTACATCAAGCCTCGTTGGCGAATCCACAATTAGAAGTTACTGTGATAGTAGACTTTCACCGTGCGCAGCGCGGTTTGATAGGCGCAGCACGCTCAGAGGGCAATGCTAAGCTGTATTGTGATGAGCTTGAGAAGACACAATCAAACGTGCGCATTTACGGCGTACCTGTAAAAGCCAAAGAGCTATTTGGGGTGCTGCACGTGAAAGGATTCGTGATTGACGATACTTTGCTTTATAGCGGTGCCAGCTTAAATAACGTGTATTTACAATACGAAGAAAGATATCGTTTAGACCGTTATTTTGTGCTTAACCAGGCAGGCTTATGTGACGCAATGTGTGAGTTTACGGCCAAGTACTTGCTTTGCTCCGAAGCGGTGCCGCGTTTGGATGTGCGACCATTACCTCAGTTTATGGATATCAAAGTTGCCCAGCGGCAGCTGATGAAAACCTTAAAGTCAGCTCAGTATGGCGCCGCACGTTTTTCCTCTGGTCAAGCGTTGAGCGTACGCGCCTTTTTAGGTTTTGGCCGACGTGCTAACAAGCTCAATCGCTTGATTAAGACTTTGTTTGATACCACTGAGCGTGAATTGGTGTTGTACACGCCATACTTCAACTTTCCTGCGCCGTTATTGCGTTCATTACGTCGTTTATTGAAGCAAGGCAAAGAAGTGACGATTGTAGTTGGCGATAAAACCGCAAACGATTTTTATATCGACCCAACTGCGCCTTTTAGCCGCATAGGTGCGTTACCTTATTTGTATGAAACTATCTTGTATAAGTTTCTTAAGTCGCAGCAAAAATACATAGATTCAGGGCGTTTGAACGTGTATTTATGGAAAGATGGCAGCAATTCATTCCATTTAAAGGGTGTGTGTCAAGATAATAGATTGCATTTGATGAGTGGTCATAATCTTAATCCGCGAGCTTGGGGTCTGGATATTGAAAACGGCATTTTAATTGAAGACCGCAGCGGTGCGATAAAAGATGCCGTGTTGGCCGAAAAAGCCGCTATTTTGGCAAACTCGCGCCGCCTCTCAGGCCCAGATTGTTTGGAAACAATGGATGATTACCCAACGCCAGTGAAAAAATTGTTAGGCCAAGCGAAACGAGTAAAAGTGGATTTTATTATCAAACGCTTTATTTAAAGTGTGAGCCTAAGCACAGTGACAATAAAAAGGCTGCAATTGCAGCCTTTTTAATATGTTAACAGTAGTCATGTGCCGCCGATTAGGGCTTTTGGTAGGCTGCATTGTGGACGTTGGCAGCACGGCCAGAAGGATCGGCATTGTTCGCAAAGCTGGCATCCCAAGCTAACGCTTCAGGCGTTGAGCAGGCTACCGACTTGCCGTGTGGTACGCACTTAGCAGCAGCGTCACCCGGGAAGTGTGATTCAAAGATACAGCGGTAATAATAGGCTTCTTTACTATCTGGGGTGTTGATAGGGAAGCGGAACGCAGCATTCGCTAAGTCTTGATCCGACACTTGTGTGGCAACGAACTCTTTCAGCGAATCTATCCAACTGTAGCCTACACCGTCAGAGAATTGCTCTTTTTGACGCCATAATACTTCGTCTGGTAAATAGCCATCGAATGCTTGACGCACAATATGTTTCTCAATTCGGCCGTCTTTACACATCTTCTGTTCTGGGTTGACGCGCATCGCGACATCGATAAAGTCTTTATCAAGGAACGGCACGCGCGCTTCAACACCCCACGCAGCCATGGATTTATTAGCGCGTAAGCAATCAAATAAGTGTAATTTGCTGACTTTACGGTTTAACTCATTGTGGAACTCTTGGCTGTTAGGCGCCTTATGGAAATACAAATAGCCACCGAATAATTCATCAGCGCCCTCACCTGACAATACCATTTTGATACCCATGGCTTTGATATAGCGCGCCATTAAGTACATCGGAGTGGAGGCGCGCACCGTTGTGACATCGTAGGTTTCAAGGTGGTAAATCACTTCTTTAAGCGCATCAATACCTTGTTGTACGGTGAAATGAATAGGGTGGTGTACTGTGCCAATCTTGTCAGCCACTTTTTGTGCTGCGGCTAAATCAGGTGAACCTTCTAAACCGATGGAGAACGAATGCAGCTTTGGCCACCAAGCATCAGATTGATCGTTATCTTCAATACGCTTTGCGGCAAACTTTTGCGTAATGGCGGAAATAACCGAGGAGTCTAAGCCACCAGAAAGTAACACTCCATAGGGAACATCACACATCAGCTGACGTTTTACTGCCGCTTCAAGCCCTTCACGGACAGTCTCAGCAGAGGCATCGTTGTTTTTGACCGCATCAAAACTTTGCCAGTCGCGGCTGTAATAGCGACGTGGTGTGCCTTCTTTTGAATACAAATAATGACCCGGCGGGAATTCTTCAATTTGCGTACAAATTGGCGTTAACGCCTTAAGTTCAGACGCTACATAGAAGTTACCATGTTGATCACGACCAGTGTAAAGCGGAATAATACCAATGTGGTCGCGACCGATAAGATACGCATCTTCCGCTTCATCATATAAACAGAAGGCAAAAATCCCGTTTAGGTCGTCTAAAAACTCAGGGCCTTTTTGTTTATAGAGGGCCAAAATGACTTCGCAGTCAGATTCAGTTTGGAACTTAAAATCGACAGTGAGTTGTTGGGCAAGTTGCTTATGGTTATAAATCTCGCCGTTAACTGCAAGAATATGCGTGCGCTCAGGGTTGTATAAAGGTTGTGCACCGCTTGAAACGCCGACAATAGCTAAACGCTCATGCACTAAAATGGCTTTACTAGACGCGTAGACACCTGACCAATCTGGCCCACGATGGCGTAAACGTTTTGACATTTCAATTGCCTGACTGCGTAGTTCAAGCGGATCACTGCGTAGCTCTAGTACGCCAAAAATTGAACACATAGTTACCTCATTCCTGTGTTGTGTGGTTTGCTAAGCTAAATATGTCCTGACTAGTTGAAGTTACAGCGGCTGTTGCGTTTCTTCACTTCAATCACATAGTAATTCTATGTTTTGGGGATACGCGAGCTTGATGCTTAACTGCGACGCCAAGTCATGTGGGTATATTTAGCTTCATTCACCTTACATTTATCAGAAATAAAAACGTAAGTCACATGTTAATGAAGGAAAAACATGAATAATTTATGTGTCACAATGGTGCATATTTGCACTTTTATGGTGCAGTTTACTGAGAATAATGTCGACGAAGATTAAACTCTTACGGAAATGATATTTTGCAATTGGTCTAGGTGAATAGTCGGCGTGCACCTGCGCACCAAGATGGTGCGCAGGTGAGCTGCGTTAAGCGCCACTCAGTGCGTTGTACCCGCAGCGAGCTTGATATCAATAGGATTGGCGAGCGCTTCTGTCAAAATCACCTTTAGCGCTTGTTGAACGTTGCTGGCACTCATACTTGCTGCACCTGAGTGCTTAACCGCTTGCTCAGGTAAATATGGAATATGGACAAAGCCACCTTGGCAATCGAGTTGTTGGGTATCAATGTAATGCAGTAAACCATACATCACGTGATTACACACATAGGTGCCTGCCGAGTTTGAAACTTCTGCAGGTATTTGTGCTTGATGTAGTGCTTGTACCAAGCGTTTAATGGGTAGCGCAGCCCAATAAGCAACCGGACCACCTGTTATCACAGCGGTATCAATCGGTTGTTTCCCTGCATTATCAGCAATGCGTGCGTCGTTAATATTTATCGCCACGCGTTCAATGCTAATCGCAGCGCGACCACCTGCTTGCCCAACACACAAAACTAAACTCGGGTGATATTTATCTATGGCTTGATAGAGTGCCACTAGGGCTTTATCAAATTCGCACGGTAATTCTTTGGTGTGGATTATATGACTTTGCTGTAAGCCGATGGCCTCACCTTCCAATTGACTGACCGCTTCCCAAGATGGGTTAATGGTTTCGCCACCAAATGGCGCGAAGCCAGTCACTAAAACGCATGGTTTTGCCATGGGATTCCTCGTTGTTGGTTGGGGTTAAAACACCACGTAATACATCAGTACAATATTAAATGCGAGCAGTATTAAAGCAGTTGGAATTTGCACTTTGATGACGTGATATTTGTCTTTCAAGTCCAATAATGCTGCAGGCACAATATTGTAATTTGCCGCCATTGGGGTCATTAGCGTGCCGCAATAGCCAGAATACATGCCAATGGCCACCAAAGGCGCAGCGCTTGCGCCATGGGCTTCAATTAAAAATGGCACTGCAATGCCGGCTGTCATCACTGGAAACGCAGCAAAAGCGTTGCCCATTACCATAGTAAAAAGTGCCATACCAACGCAATATAACACCACTAACATAAAGCGATTTTCCGGCGCGATAAATAGTGTTACCACCTCTTTAATGGCGTCCCCAGTTTGTGCAACGATAAACACGCCACCAAGCATGGCCAACATTTGTGGCAAAATCGCTGCCCAGCCTATGGCATCAACCAGCCTGCGCGACTCACTAAACGCTTGCACTGGGCTACCGCCAGTTAATTTCCAACCAACGATGAGTGCGACTCCACATGCTAAGGTTAAAGCCCCCAAGGTAACATGGTGCGGATCAAATACCCGCAAGGAGCCAAAGCTCAGTGTATCAAGTAGCAAAGTACAGATAACGGTGACCACAGGAATAAGCACCGCGGGCAAAAATAGCCAGTTGCCAATCCGCTGTTGCGAGGTTTGCTTTTGTGCTTCCGTGGTTTGTTGATAAGTACCCAGAGAAACTTGCCCTAAGCCTGCTAGTAAGGCAATGGCGAGCACAGCGATGCCTACCCAGCGGTGTGTATAGGCGTCTCCTAACAGCATTTTTGAGACATCGCCAAATAAAAACACGCTGGCAAATAACCCCCAAAACAGCGCGGTGGTTAAGCGTTTCGGATGGCCTTTATCTTGCAGCGTTTTAACGACTAAAAATAGCAAGACCATGCCAATTAGCAAGTAAATATTGCCGATACTAAAAATGGCGGTTTCTGGGGCTGAGATTGTAGGCGTGCTCATGACAACACCTCACTGGTGTTGTTTTCAAGTTCCGACTTTTTTGTAGCGTCATGCTCCTGTGGTTGGCTTTTCAGATAAGCAACCAGCTGCTGAGTGATCTGTGCTTCTAATCTCGCTAAGCGAAAGCAATGTACAATCAAGGCGGCAATAGCGGTGGGAATAGCCCACAAACCAATGTGTAAAGGTTCAATCCCCATAATGCCATTTTCTTGTAAAAAGGCGTTCATCAATAGCACTGCGCCAAACGCGATAAAAATATCTTCGCCAAAAAATACCGCGATGTTGTCACAGGCGGCAGCGTGAGCTGCGATTTGATCTTGAATGGGTTTGGGTAGAGGCCCGTGCAAATTTGCCGCCGCGCCCAGTGCCATAGGGGCGAGTAGGGGGCGAACCGTTTGCGCGTGACCAGCAAGGCTAATCAAGCCAAGGGCTGCGGAACCCTCACGAACCAAAAAATACATCATTAAGATCCGTGCCGTTGTGGCACTTTTAATGCTGGCTATCCAAGCTTGTGCCCGTTGCTGCAAGCCGTAGCGCTCTAACAGCGCAATAATAGGAATGATTAGAAATAAGCTCGCGAGTTGCCGCGCGTTAAGGAATTTTTCACCGAAGGTTTCGAGTAAAGTTAAAAAATCGAGCTGTACTGCCCAACCGGTTGCAATACCAGCGCTAACCACCACCAATAACGGGTTAAAGCGCAGCGCAAAACCTGCAACCACCACCACGATACCCACTAAGGGGAGTAAATTTAATTCAGTCATTATTATTATAGTTCAAGGCAATATCGGCGCGTGCGAGGTGTAACTCTTGTTCACGCGTAGCGGCAAGTGCCGATGAAAAGTCAGCCGCAACAAATCGACAATACTGTAAAGCGCCTAATTGTGCAAAGTGTCTGAGATCTGCCCCGACCACTTGTCCAATAATCGGATAGCCGCCGGTGGTTTGACAATCTTGCAATAACACGATTGGCGAGCCGCTAGGCGGGAGTTGAATAACCCCAGGGTGCACCGCTTGTGATGGGAGATCAAGATGATGATGTAACTGTGCATTATCATTGGTATCAAGACGAGCGCCCATGCGGTTACTACACTTGGCAATTTGCCAGTCATGTTCTAGCAGCTGAGCAAACGCATCATTCGGTAAAAGATGACGATGAGGCCCTGGTAAAACACGAATGTTTTGTTGATAAGGAGGAAGACGAAAGCCAACACAAGATTTAAGCGTAGCTTTGGGTGGCGTGCCGAGTTTAATTACATCGCCTGCTTGCAAGGCACGGCCTTTCAACCCACCAAATTGCGCTTGTAAATCGGTCGCACAGGAGTCCATCACCGTATCTACAGCAATTCCGCCCGCGACACATAAGTAGGCGCGCAAACTATTTTTGCGTCCGCGTAGTTGTAACATGCTGCCTTTTTTAGCCTGTATGCGAAAGCCCGGCGCAATTGGTTGTTGATCTAAACTTGCTTGCAAGCATGCGCCCATTAACACAAATGTACAGGGGCTATCAAAACGTAATTGTGCATTACCAAAGGTAATTTCTAAACCAGCGGCATTATCTTGATTGCCCACTAAACGATTACCGAGACGCAGCGCCAAAGGGTCGAGCACTCCTGCGGTGGCAACTCCTAAATGACGGTAACCGTGACGGCCAAGATCTTGAATGGTGGTAAGTGGGCCTGGGGCTATCACTGTGATTGTCATCTGGATACCTCGAATACGACCCGATCGCCCGGATTAAATAAACAGGGTGAACTTTGGCGATGGTTAAACAAGTTTTGTTCAGTACGACCCAGAATATGCCAGCCTCCCGGTGAGCTAGAGGGGTAAATCGCACTCAGCTTGCCAGCAATGGCAACGCTGCCAGCGGCGACATGGGTACGCGGCGAGGCAAGACGCGGGACATGTAACTGCGCTGCTAAACCCTGTAGATAACCAAAACCGGGCAGGAATCCCATAAAACCGACGCGATACTCAGTTTGGCTGTGTAACCGGATGACATCTTGGCAACTTAATCCTAAGCGTTCTGCCAGTGGAATGAGATCGGGACCAAATTGACCGCCATATTTGACTGCAATGCGATGGACTTGGCAGAGGGTGTTTGCTACTTCTAGTGTTTGCCATTCTTGCGCTAACCTCGATTGCCAATACTGACAACGATTGGCATCGCGCAAGTACAGTGTGACGCTGCGTGCCGCGGGGACGACATCATGGCATTCTAGACTTGATTGGCACAACTGGGTCACGGCAAGCAAACATTCTGCAACGGCTTGGTCGTTAAGTGGTAATGTTGGAGGGAGGCTAAATACCACAATATCTGGCGCAAGGGCTACTAAGTCGGCTCTCAAATCAGCTTGGCAGTTCTTGGTAACTTCAAAAGTGCTAGGCAAATGGCACCTATATTTTTTAAACCTTGTACAGTAAGCATAACCAAAAGGCCATGCAATTGCATGGCCTCAGGGGGAAAAGCGTGTGGTTATTTGTTGAGCAACCATTCGCTTAGTAAGCGCACACCAAAACCAGTGCCACCTTCAGGTACTTCATCCTGGCTCTTAGAAGATAGCGCATTGCCTGCGATATCAAGGTGAACCCAACGAGTATCACCGGCAAATTTTTGTAAAAATGCCGCTGCAGTCGTTGCACCTGGGCCGCCACTGCCAACGTTTTTAAGGTCGGCGATATCTGATTTCAGCATATCTTCATAGCCTAACGGCAAGCGCCACAGGTTTTCGTTGACTTGCTTACCAGCAAACGTCAGCTCTTGTACTAACGTATCGTCGTTTGAGAAGATCCCCGCGTAGCGGTCGCCAAGTGCGCTGACTTTAGAGCCGGTGAGTGTTGCGATATCAATCATGATCTCAGGGGAGAAATGTTTACGGGCGTACCACATGGCATCACTTAACACTAAACGACCTTCTGCGTCGGTGTTAACCACTTCTACTGACAAGCCTTCAGCGGTGCGTAATACATCACCAGGTGCGACCGCATATTGAGACACCATGTTGGCAGCCATACCCATCACGGCAACTACGTTTACTTCTGCTTTGCTCAGTGCCATTGCTTTAACTGTGCCAAGTGCCGCAGCCGCACCTGCCATATCAGACTTCATGCGCGCAATTGAAGCACCCGTTTTGAGGCTGTAACCACCTGAATCAAAAGTAATACCTTTGCCAACCAAAGCAACAGGCGTGCTGTCACTGCCTTTGTAATGGGCAACCACTAAACGTGAACCTTGGCTACTGCCACGGCCAACACCTTCCAGTGCGCCCATACCAAGAGCTAGAATTTCTTTTGGCTCTAATACTGTAACAGTGACACCCAGTTTTTCTAGCTCTTTGGCTGCGTTAGCAAAATCAACTGGAGTCATTTCGCTGGCGACTTCAGATGTCAGGTCGCGCGCAAGAAACACGCCTTGTTGAATATGTGCTAGTGTTTGATATTTATCCTGAGCCGCCTGATTGTCCGCAACGTTCAAATGGTATGTGAGCGATTGTGGCTTGGCGTCTTTTTTGTAGACGTTAAACGTGTGGTCACGCAGATTGATACCATGTGCGAATTGCGCGGCCAATTCGGCGTTATCGGCTTTACCTGTAACTTGGTCGAAGGCAACACTAATCGACCCAACTTTCTTTGCTTGTAATTTAGCGTGGATGTTACCGCCAAGCTTAGTTAGCTTGCTGACATCCAATTGCTCGGTGTCACCTAAACCTACCACTAAGATACGGCTGTATTTACTGTCAACTGGGGCTAAAAGTTCAACTGTTTTGCCAAAGTCACCTTTAAACTGCTCGGCAGCTAAAGCTTTGGTTAACTGTTTTTGCGTGTCTTTATCTAAAAACGAATAGCTGCTGGCAGCGGCATTTGATTGAAACAGCACTAAAGCATCTGCGTCATTGATACGTTTGGTAAATTCGATATCTGCTGCTGTTGCACTTGCGCTGATGAGCGCCAATGCTGTCATAGTCAATTTTAGATTCATCATCTTATAGCCCTTAGTTAACTCTATTGCAGCGCTTTTTACCTCAAATGTGCATAACTGACTATGCTGACGCGGTGAATCTCGCGTTTTATCCGGCGAAACGCAGAAATCATCATGAAAGTAGAACCCAGCTATGTGGGTCTAATTCTGCATAGGTAATAATTTGGATATCTACCATGAAAGCTTTTATCAGTATCACCTTGGCATTCGCCTTGATTGTTGTTAGCAGTGTATTTATGAGTAATATGCCTGCACGAGCCCAAACCTTAGTTGGTGGGCAAAGTACGGGAGGCGAAATCCCACTGTCGGCACCTGCCAATGCAACCTCGCAAATCAAAACTTTAGTGCTTGGCTCAGGGTGTTTCTGGGGGGCGGAAAAGGGCTATGAAGCTTTACCTGGGGTGATCAACGCAGAATCGGGCTATGCTGATGGGCAAGGGTTTAGCGCCAGTTATAAAGCTATTACTGCGGCTAAGCGGCGCTTTGACCCCAATAATTACGCCGAGGTGGTAAAAGTTACTTATAACGCGGGAATTTTATCAACTCAGGCTTTATTACAACATTATTTTGAAAGCCATGACCCGACTCAAGGTAACCGTCAGGGCAATGACGTTGGCAGTCAGTATCGCTCGATTATTCTTACCTCAGATGAGCAACAACTTAAAGTAGCTCAAGCAGTTAAAGCACAATATCAGACTCTGCTGAGCGCAGCTGGTTTTGGCACTATCACAACAACTATTAAACCGCTAAAGGCATTTTTTAAAGCTGAAGAATATCATCAGAATTATTTAGCTAAAAACCCCAATGGCTATTGTCCAGATCACAGTACCGGAGTGCGCTTTGATAAAAGTAGCCAAGTACAGGTCGATAATAGTGCTTTACTTGCAGGCAAACATATTGTGGTGATTGAGTCACGTAGTTACTGCCCTTACTGCGAAAAGTTTAAAGCCACCGTGGTGAATGATTATCAGGGCGATATTGCGATTAGTTATCGGTATGCAGACCAACTGCAAGGCTTACAAATTCGTTCGGCTACTTGGGCCACACCGACCATTTTATTTCTTGAAAATGGCAAAGAGCAGGCTGGAGCGCAAGGTTTTATGGCTCGGGATGAGTTTTACCAAGCGCTTGGTGCATTTAAATTAGGTGACAGCGAGGCGTACCATATCGCGTTTAATAAAGGGACGGAGCGGCCGTTTTGTCAGCAATACGATTTATTTAAGTACACCGGCGAAGGTGTGTTTGTCGACAAACTCAGCGGTGCAGCGTTATTTGATACCAAAGATAGGTTTAACTCAGGCACTGGCTGGTTGTCATTTACCCATCCAGTAAAGGGGAGTGTGACCTATCATGAAGATAATAGTCATGGCATGCAGCGCATTGAACTACGCTCGAAATCCAGTGGTATTCACCTAGGGCATGTTTTTAAAGGCGAAGGGCCAAACGGCGCAGACCGCTATTGCATCAATGCAACCGTGCTTGAATTTATGCCGCGAGGCTAAACACCGTAAATATAACGTGTTAGCAAAGTACGTTGTGGTCATTCACATTGCGCTTTGCTACGGGCAATAAAGTCTTGTATTTCGCCAGAGGCGAGTTTTGCATCCAGTGCTTGATTGAGGTTATGAAGAATGTTTTTCCAGTCAGGAACTTGTTTACTGAGAGCAAAATAAAGCGGGTTATAGGCAAGGTGAGGGGTTAGCACATGCATCTGATTGAGCATGTGGCGTTTTTCGGCAATACTAACATCGGCTTGTTTGATGGTTGAGCGTACTACTTCAGGATCAGCCACTATCAGCTCAACCCGTTTATTGGTTAATAGTTTGATTTGCTGTAAGTCGTTAACAGCTTCAACCGTTTTGAGTTTGCCGTTATCTATGAGTGCATCAAATTCAGGCGTATTTTGATAACCACGCACTATGCCAATGGTTTTATCTAAAATAGACTGCAATTGACCATTAAATTGAAAATCGCTGTCTTTGTGTTTAAACAGGCTTATCTCCCCACCGGGAAAGTTGTGTGACAGTGCCAATAAAGCACGCCTCGTTTTGCCTCGTACTACGTCAGAAGGTGCTTCTTGTTCGATATAATACTCAGGAAATATAATATCAGCCTTGCCAAGCTCAACATCTCGCACTGCCCGAGCCCAAGGGAGAAACTCAACATAAACGCCATAACCTTGAGAAGTTAGCAAATAGACCGCAAGCTGAAACACCCATCCTTTATTGCATAGGCTGTCGTCGATATAAGGCGGCCAATTGAGCGTCACTAACCGTAACCGTCGCTCCGCGTCAGGATTAAACAAGTAGCCACGCTCGTGGGGTAGACCAGAATATAAAAAACTTTTTCCGTCATTGATGTAGCTAACATGGACAGGCCGTTTTGCAAATACGCTAGGCGCAGCCAGTAGCACAACAGATAGCCACAACACTATAAAGTACTTCATAAACTAATTAACATAGGGGCACTCTTTGCCAGTCTAGACTAAATAACGGTACGTTAACAAATTTTTGTTGCACATGAATGGCTAAGGAACAAGTGTAATTTGCTGTAATCGGCAAATACATCAGCTTTTTCTAAAATGGTCGATAGAAAGAGTAGTTGTATTTTTAAGGATCTCCGCTATGTCCAGCCCGTTGGCAAATTGCCCGCTTTTGGATTTGTTCAATGACAGCATTACACAGTTAAATATCGACTCTCTTAGTTGTAATGAGTTCCAACCCGAGCAAAACCATCACCATGAAGTCTTGTTACTGGTGGGAGATATTTATTCCCAGCGTCATCATTATCAGGCGATGGTAATACAGCAAGGTATGGTAGCGGCAATTGGTTCAGAGCCGCAAATGCAGGGATACTTGCAAGAGCACAATTTAACCTGTAACCAAACTCTGAGATTAAGTGCGGCAAAATGTATTGTGCCTGGCTTTATACAAGCGGAGCTTGATCTAGGAACTGCGCTTGCAACCAGCAGCTGGTTTCACTTAGGGCCATTTGGCCTACAAGGTAACTGGCAGCAACCAATGCCAAATTACAATCTCCATTATTTGAGTCGAGCACTGAGTTACATAGATAAAAGCTTGGATGCTGACGAATGGTTACTGGGTTTTGGTGTAGATCTGAGTCTGTTACCTTTTTCGCCTTTTCTACCTCACAGTGAGAGTAAAGAGCCTTTATCTTTGGAATTTCTTGATAGCTTACAACTACCTCGACCTGTGTGTATTTTTGATAAGACGGCTGAGCGGGCATTTATTAACAGTCTCGCGACTATGACTTTGTATCTAACTTTACCAGATGAAGCAAAACGACGTTTCGCCAATGTCAGAATCTTTAGTCAATACATTGAGCAGCAAGGTGGTTTAAATAAAGACGAGTTTGCTTGGATTTTGCACGCTTTACCGCAAGAGCAGATATTAAGGGCAACTCATCAAACCGAGGGCGCGTTGAAAAACATCATTATTCAGGCATTGTCTCAAGGAGTGACTACTCTAGCTGTAAGTCAAGCAAGGCAAACCCATCCACTCCATAACAAAGTGTTGGCGCTCTTCCATCGCATGGCAAAAACAATAGCAGAGCAGCGGGGTAACCGCGTTCATGCAATCCGAGTGCTTAATCACAAAGCTCAGCCGCAATCAGCAGATGTGGTTTATGCGCACCCTGACTCTCTGAGCCTAGATGGCTATTTGCAGATGCGCTCGCAACCATTTAGCAAAATTTTGCCACTCCGGCAGATGATCACTGACAACAAGTTTGTAGTATTTGCTAGCCAGTTTCCAGAGCGGCCATTAGGAGCACTGCGACATTTTGACAGTGCGGTTAATCGCGAAATGCATACCGCGCCCGGATACTATGTCGGTGCAGAGCGTCATTTGTTGCCAGAACAGCGAATTGAGATGCGTGATGCGTTAGCGTGTGTGACGGAAAACCCCGCGCAACTAATTGATAGTCCGCATCAACTAGGGGTTTTAAAAGTTGGTGCGGCAGCTGATTTTGTGGTGCTGTCTCACAATATTTTTGCTAACCCAGATCTACTCAAGGAATGTTTGGTCGAACAGACTTGGGTTGCCGGTCAGTGCAGCTATTCACTGGGTGAAGATTGCTGAAGGGCTTTGCGTAGCCCTGCAAAGGCTTTCAGCATTTGAATGTTCATGCGTTTGAGTTCATGAATAGCTAATAATAATTGCGAGGCTTTGCTGTGATTTAACTGCCCAAATACAGCGTGGCGATAAATAGCTTGTTTTTGTAACTCAACGCCTTTTAGGTAATTGCGATACACGCGTTTAAATTCAACCGATTGATAATCTGGCTCAGCCAAGGTTTGCCACAGTGCGACTTCAAGTTTGAAGTGTTCATTGTGGTCACCAAGTGCAAGGTCAATTTTTGGGATAAGTTGTAACACGGTTTCTATACGCAATTGGCTGTTCGAGAGTAGCACCATCAGCCTTGATTGGCGGGCCGATAACGTCGATTGCCCTAACTGGCGTAAAAAGTCAGCTAATTGCTTTTGAGTTTGCAGCACAGGTTGCAGGGCTTTTTCATCTGGTTTAATGCCTCGGCTAAGCGGTAATACATGCTGTAATAGCTGCGAGATTTGTTCTAACTGCTCCATAGTTAAAGCGCGCAGCGCCGTATCTGGCATTAATAAGCTGTTAGCATCGACATACTTGAGTTGGCTGGGTTTTTCCGTAAAGCGACGATTTAGCCACCTCACCAAAGGTTTTGTCATCGGCCACAGCAAACATACGCCGAGCACATTAAATAAGCTATGAAAAAGCGCAAGGCTAACCGCAGGCGTAGAACTGATGGAAAGCGATTGTTCAAGCCAAGCTATCAAATTCAAAATTGGTGCAACTAATAGCACCGCAACTAAGGCGGTGACAACATTAAATAGTACATGCAGCCACGCGAGGCGTTTGGCGTTAGCGGTGGCTGCCAGCGTGCTCATGATGGCGGTTGAGGTAGTACCAAGATTCGCGCCGATGACAAAGCCAGCGGCAATGGTGAGATCGAGCCCTGCAGTTGAAACTGCGGTTAAGACCAAAGCAATAACTGCCACCGAGGCTTGCATTAAGGTAGTGAGTACCGTACCGATTAGTACCGCGATGAGCAGGGCGCCTAAACCGCCTTGCTGCAAAATGGCGAAATCTAAGCTAATACCTGAGGCGTCAAACCCAGTTTTGAGATACGACAGACCCAAAAATAACGCCGCAAAACCGATTAACGCTTCGCCTAGACCACGACGTTGCGCACTGCTCGAAAATAACTTCAGCAAAGCCCCGAAGCCAAGCAAGGGTAACGCAAAGGCATCAATTTTGAGTTCAATGCCGACAAGAGCAATAAACCATCCAGTGAGCGAGGTGCCCACGTTACTACCATAAATGACAAACGCGGCGCGCTCTAAGGGCAACACCCCAGCATTAACAAAGCCGATGGTTGCTACGGTAATCGCGCTGGAACTTTGCACCGCAATGGTGGCAGTGGTGCCAAACAGCACACCCCGTCTTGGTGTGGTTGTCCAATGCTCTAATGCGGCTAAAAATTTTGGCCCAGTCGCGGTTTTTAAACCGTTACTCATCCAATCCATGCCGAGTAAAATTAACCCCAGTGCGCCAAAGGCAATTAACAATTCTTGCGTCATAGTTTTCCTTTAAAGTAAGCGGCAAGTGTAACAGCAGAGCACTACAATGCTTTGATCTCGCGCTATAAATTTTACTATATACCTTTTCTACAGGAAGTTGCAGTGGGTCGGCTGAGTGACCTTACAGTTGCAACTGCGCGACGACGATTGGCGCGAAAACGGCTGATACATTTTGTCACTATTTTTCGAAAGCTAAGCGGTGAAAGTTTGTTACACTAACAGTGAGTTCAATAAAGGGACACGGAATTATGTTAAAGTCACTTCTTAAAACGGTTGCCAAGCACCAAGTAAAATCAGGTGTAGGCAAGCAGGTACTGAATCAGGTTTTCGAGCAGGGTGTTTCTGCACTGCGCGGTGCGAGTCATACTAGCGGTCAATCCACAGACACAGGGAACGAATTAATAGACAAGCTCAATCGCCTCTGCCAAGACGGTTTGCCAGACGGCGAATATCCTGTTTATTTGAGTAAAACCACAGTCCTTGTGACCATACGTCAAGGTGGTATTGTGGCTTTGAAACAATACTGAAGTTTGTTTAATTCTACTGAACACAAGTAAAGAGTCAAGTTGAGGAAAACTATGCGGTTGGCAGGCAAAGTCGCACTTATTACAGGCGCGGCACAAGGGATTGGTTTGCAAATAGCAAGGCGATTTGCAGAAGCGGGGGCGTTCGTATTGCTTTCAGATATTCAATCTTTTTCGGCGGTGATACGCAGTGAGTTTAACTCCGCACAGGCGGATTTTGTCACTTTGGATGTTACTGATGAAACACAGTGGCAAGCGGTTAAAGAGGACATTGCTAACCGTTTTGGTGGTTTGGATATTTTAGTGAACAATGCTGGTGTAACGGGGTTTAGCGATTTTCCAGAGCGTCATGATCCTGAACATTTTACTTTACCTGCTTGGCGACACGTACATAGCGTGAACAGTGAGGGCGTGGCACTTGGCTGTAAATACGCGATTGCTTTAATGAAGGGACGTAAAGCCGCCAGCATAGTGAATATTTCGTCTCGCTCCGGTTTAGTGGGGATCCCAGCGGCCGCGGCTTATGCTGCGAGCAAAGCTGCGGTGCGCAATCATAGCAAGTCAGTCGCCCTTTACTGTGCCGAGCAAGGTTATCCTATTCGGTGTAATGCCATTCATCCAGGTGCCATATTAACTCCGATGTGGGAGCCTATGCTACCTCAAGAACCCAAAGCAAGGGCTGCGGCCATTGCAGCTATCGCGAAAGATGTGCCGTTGGCAACCATGGGTGATGTTGATGATGTTGCCTATGCAGCACTTTATTTAGCCAGTGATGAAGCCAAATATGTAACAGGCATTGAACTCAATGTCGATGGTGGTTTGTTAGCCGGTACAGCTGCGCGTCCACAGCAACAATAAGATTAATCTTAAGTTAAAATATGACAGCTGGGTCAAAATACTCAGCTGCTTTTTGTCTATTTCTTTTTAAATTCAATGAGTTGAATGGAGTGTTGGGAAGCGTGAAATACCGATGGAATAAAAATGTAACATGATTATGAATTAAAGTTATATAAAATATATTGTATACAGTATAAATAAAGTGTTAATTTTCTCGCGCCTATTCGGGCTTGGATACAACATTTTTGAAGGTACAATATGAAACTGACAACATTAATAACCAGCATGCCAATACTTGGCGCAAGTTTAGTGACGAGTATCAATGCGCTGGCGGCAGCACAGCATGAAACCCGGCATTTTACTCCCATCCCAGCTGTGCAAACCCAAACCCAATATCATGCTCATGACCACAAACAAGCCGATGAACGTGCGCCTATCGCCGTGCAAGTAAAGCAAAATAACTTACTACACAAGGCAGCGCGCACGACTTTGCAGGCTGCAGCAACTAATTGCGACCTCAGTGCATTAGCCAATGCGAATAGTAACACCATAGCTGATCTTGTGGTGTCGCAAGGGGCCGGCTGTATTAACGATTTATTCTCGGCAGCCAGCGCGCAGCAAGCACAAGTATTTACCGCGCAGAAAATGCTTGCTGCAGCGGATAGAGCTCAATCCCTTGCAACGGCCTACGCTGGAAATGGCAGTGATGGGTTAGAAGCCTTATTCTTATTTATTCGCGCTGGGTTTTACGTAGAATTTTATAATGATTCAGTGACGTTTCCGGCTACGGTCAAACCTGCAGTGAAAGCGGCACTAGATGCGTTTGTAAACAATAGCCATTTTTATGACGACAACGATGCGCACGGCAAAGTGTTGAGCGAAGCCATTATTACCATGGACAGTTCAGAGCAACAGGACGTTTATCTGCCCGTGGTGAAGCAATGGTTAAGTCGCTGGAATCAAAGCTATGCTGGCAAATGGAATATGCGCGGTGCGGTAAATAACATTTTCACCATTTTGTATCGCGGTCAGTGGAACAGTAATTTTGTGGCTTTGGTTGGTAATGATCAAGATCTTGTCACCCAACTTGATGCATTTGTGCAAAAGACTTGGATGGTCAATTCCGACGCAGAATTTATGATTGCCAATGCGGGTAGTGAACTTGCGCGACTAAAAAAATATTCCGGGACTGCAATCCAAACTAAAGTAGATAGCGCGCTCAATGCCTTGTTTAGTCGTTATCAAAGTTATGGTTTTGGCGATGCGGTATGGCTTGCCGCAGCGGATGTGGCGAGCTACTACGTGGATTGCAGTAAATACAATATTTGTAATTTTGATAAAACGTTAGAGTCGCAAGTGTTGGCACAAAGCCACCAGTGCAGTAACACTATTCGTATTCGCGCCCAAGAACTCACGAGCATCCAATTGACCTCAGCGTGCGCCACCATGGCAGCGGAAGAAACGCGCTTTCACGCCAGTTTAGCGACTAACAATCAACCCGTTGCGAACGACAACAATACTTTTTTACAAGTTAACATTTTTAACTCGAGTGCCGATTATCAGAAATATGCCAAAGCCATCTTTAAAATTGATACCAATAATGGCGGGATGTATTTGGAAGGGGACCCAAGCAAAGTAGGTAACCAAGCTAACTTCATCGCCTATGAAGCTTCTTACGCCAAACCTGATCACTTTATTTGGAACCTTGAACATGAATATGTGCATTATCTAGATGGTCGTTTTGATATGTACGGTGACTTTAATGCACCGACTCAAGATGTGGTGTGGTGGAGTGAAGGTGTGGCTGAATACATTGCCAATCAAAATGACAATCAAGCTGCGATAGACACCATCAAAGATGGCTCGGTGTACAATTTAGCGCAAATTTTTGCAACCACTTACGATGGTTTTGATGTTGACCGTATTTATCGTTGGGGTTATCTCGCGGTACGTTTTATGTTTGAACGCCACTTTTCAGAGGTTGAGGCAATGCTGGCGCAGACTCGCGTAGGCAACTGGAGTGGTTATAAGAGCACAGTAGACAGCTGGGCACAGCAATATAACAGTGAATTTAGCGCATGGACTCAAGAACTGGCCAACGGCACGAGTAATCAGGCACCGACTGCGGTGATCAATGGTCCGTACAGTGGTGATGTGAATAGTGCAATTGCGTTTTCAAGTGCTGGCTCCGCAGATGCAGATGGCTCTATAGTCAGTTATGTATGGGATTTTGGTGATGGCAGTCAAAGCAATCAAGCATCACCTAGCCACAGCTATACTAGCGCAGGTAGCTATACAGTTACCCTGACGGTCACAGACAATCAAGGTCTTGCGACTCAAGCCAGTACCAATGTCACGGTTAATGCGGTAAACACCGGCACGACTTTACAAAAAGGCGTAGCAGTGACACTTGCTGCGGCACAAAATGAGCAGCTAGCGTTCACTTTCACAGTTCCTGCTGGGGCGAGTGACTTGAGCTTTGTTACCTCAGGTGGTAGTGGTGATGGTGATTTATATGTACGCTTTGGTGCTGCGCCAACTACGACTTCGTGGGATTGCCGCCCGTATGTGGGCGGTAACGCTGAACGTTGTGACATTGCTACGCCACAAGCTGGTACTTACCACGTCATGGTGCGTGGCTACAATGCCTTTAGTGGTTTACAACTGGTTGCCGATTACACAGCAGCGGTAGCGAGCTTACCGAATGCCTGTCAAACCCAAGGCCCAGTCACCAGTGGTCGTTTAACAGCGGGCCAGGCAACTTGTTTAGGTGGCCAAGATCCAATGTGGTTTAGCTTAGAAAACGTCAGTGGGCAGCAAAGTATCAGTATTGAAACCGCACACGGTACGGGCGACCTTAATTTAGAGTACAGTAATCAAGGTTGGCCAACCGCAAGTAATGTTGAGGCAAGCTCAAATCGCAGCGGTAACGGTGAATGTATTAACCTCAGTGGTCAAAATAATTATTGGGGTTACTTGAAAGTCTCTGGTCAAGCGAGTGGTGCGACGATTAAAGTCAGCTACAACGAAGGTTGGTGCAATTAACCGTTAAGCAAAGATAAAGGCCTCAATGAGGCCTTTTTTAGTTAAATACAACGCGCAGGTTTTGGTAAGCCAGCTATTTTTGTAGCTTGTTTTGCTGGGCCTTTAGGGAATAATTTATAAAGGTACATACTGTTGCCTTTATCTTCACCAAGCGCTTTTGCCATTGCTTTGACCAACATTCGGATAGCAGGGCTAGTGTTATATTCAAGATAAAAATCACGGACAAAATGCACGACTTCCCAGTGTGCATCGCTCATCGTGATGTCTTCCAAACGAGCAATTTCAGCTGCGAGCTCATTGCTCCATTGGGTATGATCTAACAAATAACCTTGTTGATCGGTGGCGATTTCTTGGCCTTTAAACGCTAACATAATTACCAACTTATATTTGTTTGACAAAGTAACGTCAGCTCGACGAACTCTGTATCAGAAATGACTTTCACCCCTTCAGGCAGCAGAGCGCCGCGTGCAGTTGCACAATCCGCGAGAATATGCAGATTGGGAAGATGGGCAAATTGCGCTGCTGCATAACAGGCATCTTGCGTAAGCACGACTATGTCGTCCTTGGCAATGAGTGCACTGGCAGAGGGTAGAGCCTGCTCCAAAAGACTTGAGAATATATGTAATGTTGCCATTAAAAGGTGACCACCTTATCAAATTGCTGAATTAGCTCAGCTTGCTGCTTGGAAGTTAAGGCGGTTACGGGCAGCGCCAATTGTTCCTCAGCTAGGCCGTAATGTAGCAAACTTTCGGCGCACACGTAGAGTTGCTCGACATCATAGATTTCGAGCGTTTTCATGGTTTTGAACTGATCTTTTAAGCCGAGCACCTGAGGTTGCTGAGCGCCTTGTAAGGCATACAGAGCAGGGCCACGAAAGAGCCATGCGACCTCAGCATCTACCGCGGCAAAAATAAGCGCCATATCTAACGCTTCTTTTAAGCTTGCACCGCTATAAGGTGAGTTTTGGCTAATGACAAGAATTTTGGTCATTTAAACTGCACCCATTTATCCACTCTACTGGTACGCATAGCAAACTCAGCAAGCCCAGCGATATCAAATAATTCGCTATCACACTCCACACCACGGCTTTCCGCAGCGGTAACACATAACATTAATGGAATATCCTTCGCCTTGAGTTGGCGCCAGAGGGATTTGGCATCTAATTGATCTGAGGCTACTTGGATATGCTGCTGCGCATGATACACACCTTGCTGATAAAGAAACACCGCTTCTATGGTATGCCCATTCGCGATAGCAGCAGTAGCGTAGCGGTAGAGCAGCTGTACCGAAGTCAATGAGCTCGGTGCGCTATGAAGTGAAAGGACGAAACTTGCCAAAATAAACCAATAAAAAAGCCCCAAAGGTGGGGCTTATTTTAGCAAATCTCAGCGATTAGTCATCACTTGCGCCGAACAAGTGTAGTAGTGCGGTGAAAAGGTTGTAGATGTTGAGGTACAGGCTTACTGTTGCAAGCACATAATTGGTCTCACCACCGTTCACGATGCGGCTAGTATCGAATAAAATCAGGCCAGACATCAGTAACACTACTGCAGCATTGATAGCCATAAATGCGACTGAGCTGCCGATAAATAGGTTTACTAGGCTCGAAATAATCACCACTACTAAACCGACCATTAAGAATCCTCCCATAAAGGAGAAATCTTTTTTAGTCGTTAGTGCGTAAGCAGATAAACCAAAAAATACCAGCGCTGTTGAACCAAGTGCTTGGGTTATCAGCATTGCGCCGTTTGGCATACTCGCGTAGTGCGCGAGCATTGGTCCTAAACCAAAGCCCATTAAGCCAGTAAATAAGAATACTAGGCCGATAGCAGAGGATGAATTCGCTTTTTTCTGGATAACAAATAGCAAGCCAAACGCCACCAGAGAGCAAATCAATCCGGTGAAGCGCGGCAGCGCCATAGTCATCGAAATAGCTGCGGTGACGGCACTAAATGCCAATGTCATTGCCAGCAAGAAATAAGTGTTTTTCAACACCTTATTGGTTTCAAGCGTCGACATCACCGGTTTTGCGGTTTGATACGAGTGATTGAAAGCCATATGAGCTCCTTATATTGAAAATCTAAGCTACTAACGTTAAGTGTTCTTTGCACCTATTGGTTAGAGATTTTGTTCACTTTCTTATCCTTAGAAAAGAGTAACAAGACTCTCTAATTTGGGCAATCTAATCTAAATACATAGACTGAAAAACACCGATTTAGTTCCCGTCAGATAGTACGCGTACCAGTTAGGGTTAAGCTGAGAATGGCAAATGGGCGGTGATCAAGCACGAATTCACAAGTAAAATAATGACCAAGATAGGTATGGTAGGGCCGGAAATAGCAAAAGTGGTAGGTTAAGTGATTCTTTAATGGGCAGAAAAGCTGTTTTTTAAGCAGTTGAACTTTTTTTTGCAAAAAGTGCTTCACATCATCGCCGAGTTTCTCTATTATTCGCCCCGCTGCGGAGAGATGGCTGAGTGGTTGAAAGCACCGGTCTTGAAAACCGGCGTACGTTAATAGCGTACCTAGGGTTCAAATCCCTATCTCTCCGCCACTCATTTTAAGTTCACGCAGTAATATGCGGGAATGATCGGTTTAGGAGAGATGGCAGAGTGGTTGAATGCACCGGTCTTGAAAACCGGCATACGTTAATAGCGTATCTAGGGTTCAAATCCCTATCTCTCCGCCACTAAAAAGAAGGCCGCAAATTAAGTTTGCGGCCTTTTTACTTTTCATACACTGACTTATTTATCGCAGGGCGAATTGCGCCCGGTGTCAGCAGAGTTAGTTGACATTGATAAATGGGTCCCACGCAAAATAGCCAATGATGTGGCCATTGCTGTTATCCACCAATACAAACGACATATAGTATTGAATGTGTTGATTAACCTTAGTTAGCTTAGCACTGTAAGAGCTAAAAGTATTGGTGAAACGTGTCACCGACGAAGGTGAAGTGTTATCCGCAGGTGGAAGATAATTGTTTTCTTCCTGAATGGTACTGCCATAAGCTTGTATGCCATTCGACGGGTTAAAGCTCGCGTTGTAAATGGTTGCTGAGTGATCTGTGTTATTGCCAAAGGTGGTCATAAACCAACTGATAATATCTCCAGATTGCGCTTTGATGGTGAGTTCAGATTGGCCTTGGTCATTCACCGCGACGCTATGCTGGGCAATCATCGAAATATACACGTCTGATGTGCCATATGACCCGAGGAGGGTGGGACTGCCAGCACTGCCTGCATGGAGGCTACCATCCGCAACCTGTTGTGCCAGTTTTGCACCGTCAACTGCAACTAATACGTTAATTTGACTCATGTTCTTGTCCTTGATCTAAAGTTTTGTAACCACTTCGACACACAGCGCAACAACCTCGTCGATGCCGATGTGACCGGGTGCGAATAGGTCTAAAAAGGTCTCAATTCGCCCCCCAAGGCTAGTTCAATTTCACCGTATCGCTAATATTGTTTGGGCGCAAACAGCGGCTTGGGAATAACTTATTCTTATATATTTATGCTTCAGTTAGTTAGGTCGCTAGTCCAATCGTAGTTCTAAAATAGATGTGGATTTTTAACCGCATGAAGTAGTGCGTCGTTTGGTGCTTATCAGTAGGGTAAATCTATTAAGTGCCACAATGCGCTTAGTCAAACTAGTTAACACACCCGTTATAGACCAAAGTCGAGTTGAGTTATTTGCAACCTCGGGCAAGCTTAAGTGTGGCAGTAAATTACTCCGAACAAGTGAGTTAAGATGAAAAATCAGATCCTAAAAGGCGTGGGCTATTCGCTATTATCGCCAATATTAGTGGGTACAGTGCTTGGCATTTATTACGCAGTGACTTTACCTAATGGCTCCAGCGCGACATTTTTTAGCTTACTGATAAGTGCGATAGCCAACGCCCATATCGTCGGTTTGGCAATTGGAGTCGCTGTGCTACCCGCATATTTGTGGCTCTATAAGCGGGGTAAGGTCAGCTATAACCTGTTGGCAACGGTTGGGTTATTGGCTGGCGCGGTGTTTAGTTATATTTTTGCCGCGGCGGGGGGAGTCGGTTTTATTGTAAATGCGGTAATGTCAGGATTAGCCGCAGCGCTGTTTTTATATGGCTTGCGACGAAACGCAGAACGACTTGTCTAAAATCTCATCAAGCGATGCAATATTTACAGAGAAATAACACTTTTTGACTGGAAAAGGTTTCATTTAAGCCCGTGAAAGAGTACCTTAGGCTTCTATGTATTTATTTAGATGTATACGATGCAGAAGCAAGATTTTTACCACAGTCTAATCCTCCAAGCGAAAGGTTTAATCGGCGACGAGCCAAATATGATTGCCAATATGGCTAACCTAAGCGCCCTGCTTTGGATGTCGCTTGAAGACATCAACTGGGTAGGATTTTACATCATGGACGGTGACGACGAGTTAGTGTTAGGCCCATTCCAAGGTAAACCCGCCTGTATTCGTATTCCAGTCGGCAAAGGTGTTTGCGGTACAGCCGTCGCGATGCAGCAAACCCAGCTGGTGGAAGACGTACATCTATTTCCAGGGCATATTGCCTGTGATGCCGCGTCAAATTCTGAGATAGTGGTGCCAGTCTATCGTAACGGTAAAGTCGTTGCGGTATTGGACATCGACAGCCCCAGTTTAGCGCGCTTTGACGAACAAGATAAACAAGGATTAGAAGCGCTTATCAACGCCTTTGAGCTGACGCTTGGGGCATAATCATGAAAGATTTGCTGCAAGTTCAAGACTATTTGTTTTCTTACGCTGATGTTGGCGATTGGGAAGGCGAAGAAGAGCAAGTTGCTGAGACGCTGAATGAACTAATCCACCAAGCTTGGGGTCTGTTACCAGAAGACCTCGACTGCGAAACAATTGACGAAATTATAAATGGTATTTGGGAGCATCTTCGCGGTGATACGGCGCTGCTGGAAGCCGATTTTGAAGAGCTATCAGACTGGGTAACGCACTATATTCACTCATCACTAGATGAGCAGATATAACAATATAGGTTTAAACATGGAAACCACAAACAAGCTAAAAGACATCAATGAAGTATTGGAGTTCCTGTATCAGGAGTATCCAAATTGCTTTAAGGCCAAAGACGGCATCAAACCTCTAAAAGTGGGTATTTTTAAGGATATCGCTGAGCGCATCGAAGGCAATGAAACTGTGAGTAAAACGCAGGTTCGTCAAGCGCTACGCAAATATACTTCAAACTGGCGTTATCTTGAGTCGGTTACTCAAAATGAATTCCGTATTGATCTTGACGGTAACCAAGCTGAAAAGATTGAACAAGAGCATATTGAACATGCTAAGCAAGCATTAGAAGAATCACGCGCGAAACGTAAAGCGGCCAAACCTATGAACAAAGGTAAGCGTCCGCCTCGTCGTGAAGGTGGCCGTGATGGTGCTCCGCGCGATGCAAATCGTGGCGCTGACACAAAATCTTACAAAAAGAGACCGTTTGATAAGAACAAACCTCACGATAAACACGCTAAGGTAAATACTAAGCCTGTTGAAGAAGCACCGGTAAAACGTTCTGGCAAAGTCGAACCTTTACCAGCATCCGAAGTCAAAGTGAATGCTAAGGTAAAAGTGAAGCTAGGTCAGGCACTGGTTAATGCAACTATTCGTGAAGTGAAAAACGACGAAGTGTTTGTAGAACTGGTTACTGGTATGCAAGTTAAAACCAAAGCGGACAGTTTGTACTTTATTTAAGGAGTAGCGTATGAGTAAAAAGTGGTCACTCATTCCCATTGCTGCAGCATTAGTTTCTGTATCTGTCGCCGCCTCGAATGATGCGGTAAATGTGTCGTCATTACCTGTGTTGAAACAGGAAAGTCAACATGCCATTGCCAGCAAGAGAGTGACAAATCTGTTTACTCGTTCGCATTACAAACATATCCAGCTTAACGACGCGTTATCGGAAAAAGTATTCGAGCGTTACGTAGAAACGCTCGATTTCAACAAAAGCGTAATGTTAGCTTCTGACGTTGAACAATTTAAGCAGTACAAAGATGCTTTCGATGACGGTTTGACATCAGGCAAGCTAAACTTTGCATTTGATATGTTTAATGTCAGCCTTAAACGTCGTTTTGAGCGTTATCAGTTTGCTATTTCTTTACTTGATAAAGAAATGACTTTTGATAAGCCAGATAATTACGTATTTGACCGTGAAGATGCAGCTTGGCCAACTTCCACCGCGGAATTGGATGAGATCTGGCGTCAACGCGTTAAATACGATGCGCTACGTTTGAAAATGACGGGTAAAGATTGGGCTGGTGTCAAAGAAGTACTGACTAAACGTTACAACAATGCTTTGAAACGTTTAGTGCAAACCAATTCCGAAGATGCCTTCCAAATCGTGATGAACGCTTTTGCACGTAGTATTGAAGCGCATACCTCGTATTTATCACCGCGTCGTGCTGAACAGTTCAAGATGGATATGGAACTTGAGCTTGAAGGCATTGGTGCAGTGTTGGGTTTTGATGACGATTACACGGTTATTCGTAGCTTAGTACCAGGTGGTCCAGCTGATAAATCTGAGCAGATCAAAGCAGATGACCGCATTATTGGCGTGGCGCAAGAAGGTGAAGAGTTTGTTGACGTGATTGGCTGGCGCCTAGATGATGTGGTTGACCTTATCAAAGGGCCAAAGGGCACCAAAGTACGCTTACAGTATCTGAAAGGTGCTGACAGTCATGGTACACCCAAGGTAGTTGAGATCGTTCGCGATAAAATTCGTTTGGAAGACCGAGCTGCAAAAGGCGAAGTATTTGAAGCCAAGTATTCAACCTTAACCAGCAAAATCGGTGTGATTGAAATCCCCAGTTTCTACAACAACCTGTCAAAAGACGTCAAAATTGAATTAGCTAAACTCAAAGAGCAAAAGGTAGATGGAATTATCATCGACCTACGGCAAAATGGTGGTGGTTCGTTGTATGAAGCAACGCAGTTATCCGGCTTATTCTTTGACCAAGGTCCAGTGGTACAGATCCACACTTTGAATAATCAAGTAGAAGCACAGCAAGACCGCGACGGCGTGACTTTCTACGATGGCCCGTTGACAGTTTTAGTTGACCGTTACAGTGCATCGGCTTCTGAAATTTTTGCTGCAGCGATGCAAGATTATGGCCGTGCTGTGGTTATCGGCGAACAAACCTTTGGTAAAGGCACGGTACAGCAACATAAGCCACTAGGTAGAGCGTACGACTTGTACGATAATCCGCTCGGTAGTGTGCAATATACCATTGCAAAGTTTTACCGTATTAACGGCGGCAGCACGCAGCATATGGGCGTTATTCCAGACGTCATGTTACCATCAGCAATTGACCCGGCAGAATGGGGTGAGAGCCAAGAACCAAATGCTTTGCCTTGGGATAGTATTGCTCGAGCTAACTACAATACAGTCGACTCGTTAGCCGCAGCGGTAAAGTATTTGGGTGAAAAGCATGAAGAACGCATCAAGAAAGAACCTGAATTTGCTTATGTGTTTGATGACATTGCGCGATACAAGCAAGAGAAAGACAATAAAACGATTTCTTTAGTTGAGGCAGAGCGTCTTAAAGAGCGCGCCGATAATGATGCTTTAAGCCTAAAGCGTGCCAATGAAAGATTAGCGCGTTTAGGTAAAGAGCCTATCAAATCATTAGACGATGCACCTGAGCTATTGTCTGAACTTGACCCCTATCTAGAAGAAGCCGCATTAGTGACGCAAGATTTTATCACTTATGGGCGACTCGCCAAGAATACAAAATAAGCAAAAAGGGCGCTTTAGCGCCTTTTTTATTACGCATCTGCGATAGCCTTTGGTATGATTGAATGCGCTGTTGGCCTTCAATTTAGCTAAATGATGATGAAATGAAAGGTCAGCAGGCCGCGTACTCAAGCGCAAAAAATTGACAACAACAAGCACATGACCCGCAGAGCAGGCCGTTATCGTGTTTGCAACACTAGCTTATATTTGCCTTGTTAAGTTGCAAGACAAGTTAATACAGCTAGCAATAATAATAAGCGCAGCCGCTGCTGTGCACAGGAGTAACACGTTTTGAAGCAAGTAAAGCAACCTACCTTTTTGGATGCCTTAATTCCCATTGGCGTGCTGGTATGTCTTCTCGGCGCAGCCGTCTATTTGTTTGGCGATAATTCATCGTCAGGGCCAAATCAAATCGCATTATTGTTCGCTACTTTCACTGCAGCACTGATTGGCTTAAAAAATGGCTACACTTGGAAGACTCTTGAAGAAGCCATGATAAAAGGTATCACAATTTCCCTTGGGGCGATTTTGATCTTGCTCATGGTTGGTGCACTTATCGGCACTTGGTTACTTTCAGGTACTGTACCTACCTTAATTTACTACGGTTTACAAATTATCGACCCACAGTGGTTTTACGCTGCCAGTTGTTTAATTTGCGGCATAGTCGCGATGAGTATCGGTAGCTCTTGGACGACCGCCGCGACCATAGGTGTGGCGCTGTTAGGGGTTGCCACTGGACTTGGTTTAGATCACGTCGTGACCGCGGGTGCGGTGATCTCCGGGGCGTATTTTGGTGACAAACTCAGTCCGTTATCGGAAACTACCAATTTAGCACCTGCGGTTGCAGGTGCTGATTTGTTCGAACATATTCAACATATGCTGTGGACGACAGTCCCCAGTTTTGTGATTGCCCTCATCATCTTTTTATTTATGGGCTTTAATGCTGACGTGAGTAGTGAAGCGCATCAAATAGACGCTATCGTGAGTATTTTGCAGTCGCACTTTAATATTAATCTCGCAATGTTGGTCCCACTTATCGTGTTACTGGCCTTAGCGATTAAGAAAATGCCAGCGTTTCCTGCCATTTCAATCGGCGCGGTGCTCGGTGCGATTTGGGCATTGCTATTCCAAGGTGACTTAATCGCTACACAAATTGACAAGTCTCAAGGTGAGCTAATCGGCCATTTCAAGCTGGTTTGGCAAACCTTTTTTGCAGGCTTTAGCGTAGAAACTGGCGATAGCAAAATGAACAGTCTGCTTAGTGGCGGGGGTATGGCCAGCATGCTTACTACCACCTGGTTGGTGATGACGGCGCTGATGTTTGGTGCAATTATGGAAAAGACCGGTTTATTAGAGATGTTTGTAAAAAGCATTCTGAAAATCGCGCGCAGCACTGGCTCACTTATCACAGCGACGATTGCAACTTGTATTGGTACTAATGCAGTGGCGGCAGATCAGTACATTGCGATTGTCGTACCAGGTAGAATGTTTAAAGAAGAATATCAAAAGCGCGGCCTGAAAAGCGTTAATTTATCTCGCACACTTGAAGATGGCGGTACTATTACCAGCCCGCTTATCCCTTGGAATACCTGTGGTGCTTATATGCAAAGTGTGTTGATGGTAAATCCATTTGACTATGCGGTATATGCCTTCTTTAATCTAATTAATCCGATTCTGGCGGTCATTTATGCTTATCTCGGGGTTAAAATCCTGCGTATTAAACCCAAGCAGCCCGTCGAGGCGCCAGCAGCGCAATAATTTAAACGCCTCAACTTAGTTGGGGCTTTTTTTTAAGGACATCATCATGCAAGCAAAACCAGCGGCAAAATTATTAAAAGACTATACACCCCCTTCTCATCAGGTTGCTGAACTGGCGCTCACTTTTGAGCTGGCGCCTCATGCCACTTTGGTGAGTGCAAAATCAACATGGTTGGCAGTAAACAACTCTCGCGAGCTCACTTTGCAAGGTGTAGAGCTTGAGCTGTTAGAAGTGAAAGTGAATGGTGTGGTACATCAAGACTTTACCCAAACCGCCTCTGAGCTACATCTTACCTCACTGCCAACGCAATTTACTCTGGATATTCAATGCCGAATTGACCCCGCTGGTAATACGTCGTTAGAAGGCTTATATCAATCAGGTGGTGCTTATTGTACTCAGTGTGAAGCAGAAGGGTTTCGTAAAATAACCTACTTCCTAGATAGACCTGATGTGCTGACGCAATACACAGTCACTATCATCGCGCCAAAAGAAGTGCCGTATCTGTTATCCAATGGCAACAAAATAGATTCAGGTGACTTGCCTGATGGCCGTCACTTTGCCAAATGGCATGATCCGTTCAACAAACCGAGTTATTTATTTGCCTTAGTGGCAGGGGATTTTGACGTTCTTGAAGACACATTTGTGACGCAAAGTGGGCGTGAGGTGTCGCTACAGTTATTCGTGGATAAGGGGAATTTAGGCAAAGCGCCTCATGCCATGACAAGCCTGAAAAAGGCCATGGCATGGGACGAATCGCGCTTCAAGCTCGAATATGACTTAGATATCTACATGATAGTTGCAGTCGACTTTTTCAATATGGGCGCGATGGAAAACAAAGGGCTAAATATATTTAACAGCGCTTGCGTACTCGCGAATCAAGAAACCGCAACGGACAGAGATTTCCATACGATTGAATCTATCGTAGGCCATGAGTATTTCCATAACTGGACGGGTAATCGCATTACTTGCCGTGACTGGTTCCAACTGTCGTTAAAAGAAGGTTTGACGGTATTTCGTGATCAAGAATTTAGTTCAGATTTAGGCTCGCGGGGTCTTAATCGCATTGATGCAGTAGAAGCTATGCGCAATCATCAGTTTGCTGAAGATGCAGGACCAATGGCTCACCCAATTCGGCCTGAGCAAGTGATTGAAATGAACAACTTCTACACAGTGACAGTATACAACAAAGGCGCTGAAGTGATCCGCATGCTGCATACTCTGTTAGGTGAAGCGGGCTTCCAAGCTGGGATGCAGTTATACGTCAGTCGTCATGATGGTCAAGCGGCTACTTGCGATGATTTCGTTGCCGCTATGGCAGATGCCAATGATGCGGATTTAACTCAGTTCAAACTTTGGTATAGCCAATTTGGCACGCCTCGCTTGGTGGTTGATTCGGTTTACGATAGTACACAGCAAACTTTAACGCTTAATATTAAACAATTACCGCCAAAGAATAACCCTGAGCAAGCTATGTTGCATATTCCGGTCGCAATTGAGCTACTGGATGACATGGGTAAGTCGGTGCCACTTAGTGCCCAGCCGAATGTCAGCGGCAAGGTGTTACATGTTAAAGCCGCAGAGCAAAGTTTCACGTTCACAGGGGTCACAAGTAAACCAGCGGTGGTGATGTTAGAGGATTTCTCTGCACCAGTGCAGGTGCAGTTTGACAGTAGTCTTGCCGACAAACTGCATATTTTGCGTTTTGCACGCAGTGACTATGCGCGTTGGGAAGCAATGCAGCAGATCTACACCGTATCCGTAGTACAAGCCATTAACAGTGGCATCAAGCGATTAGACGCAGAAATTGTCGCGGCATGTGGCGAGTTATTAAGCAAACCTGTTGGTGATTTAGCGCTCATATCTGAGCTCTTGACTTTACCGAGTTTTGATACCCTCATCGCCCAGTTTGAGACTATTCCAGTTGAGGCTTTGTGTGAGACTTTGGCGGCGTTTGAACACCAGTTGGCTTGCGAATTAAAACCGCTTTGGCTGAGCTGCTATGCGCAACTCCAAGAGGATGGTAGTTTGTCGGCTGCCGCTGTTGGGACTCGTGCACTGAAAAATACTTGTCTTGGCTATCTTGCCAAAGTCAGTGATGTGCAAATCGACACGTGGCTTAAGCACGCTTTAGAGAATCCAAATATGACGCTAAAATTGGGCGCATTAAAGGCTATGGTGGACGCCACGCATAGCGGATTAGATGACGCCATGGCGGCATTTGATGGTGCTTGGCGTCATGATGCGTTAGTAATGGACAAATGGTTTGCATTGCAAGCACAGCGTCGAGACTTAGCAGCTATTACGCGGGTGAAAGGGCTTTATCAGCATCCGCGCTTTGATAAAGGCAACCCAAACCGTGTAAGAGCATTAGTTGGCAGCTTAGCTCGTGCAAATCCATCAGTGTTTCATCGTGCCGATGGCAGTGGATATCAATTGTTGGGGGATTTGTTAGTTGAACTCAACGCTATCAATCCCCAAAACGCCTCACGTATGTTAACACCTTTTATGTCGTGGCGTCGTTTTGACAGCGCTCGTGGTGAACTTATCCGGGCGCAGCTGCAGCGTTTGGCGGCACTAAGTGGGTTAAGTGACGACTTGTACGAAAAAGTCAGCAAAGCCTTGGAGGCGTAACGCAAGCGCATGCGGGAGTTTTTCTTTTATTTGGATTTAAGCCATGCGCAGTGTATGGCTTATTATCAAGGTGTTATTGATTATGTCCAGGTGGTTGAGGACGGCGGAAAAAAAATCCGCTTTCCCGCCAGTCGCGTCCGACCATTTATCTCCACAATTGGTGTCCGTGGTCGATTTCGCCTCATTCTTAATGATAGTAATCAGTTTGTTAGTCTTGAAAAAGTGACGTAAGTGTAGAAACTACGTCACTTTTTACTTTCAAGTGCTGATTAATATTGTATTTTTGTTAAATGGGTTTGTTCTAAACTTAAATTACGTGTTATAACTTATCTGGTTGGACGTCTTACCAACAAAAAATATGGCAAGATTAAGTTCTGTTGGCGGTTAGGTTTTGATTTTGAATGAAATTTAAACGGATTTAGTCAACAAATACGAAAAAGCGACGACACCGATTGACGCGTACAATTTGTATTTTTACGAATTCGCTTCTATCGTTACGACAACAAAAAACAATAACTTGATAAAAATTACCCGCCATAAGGGGGAGAAATAATGACAACAAGACTGCACTTTGTGAAAAATAAACTCACACTCGGTCTTAGTGCTGCGTTGCTCGCCGCGACAAGCACGGCTACTCATGCTGCAAGTTTTCAAGTTGGCGAATTTGATGTAACTTTCGATTCGACCTTCTCTTACGGACAAAGTATCCGTACGGAAGACCGAGACTTCGAGTTCATCGGTAAGAGTAACCATCCGCGCTTCGACTGGACCGGTTACAATGCAGCTATCGGCAATACCATCTACAGTTCTGCTGAAGTTTGGTCTCAACCGGGTGCCTACTCAAACAATGGTGATGCGGGTGATTTAAATTTTGACGCCGGCGACACCTTTTCTCAGCTCATCAAAGGCACGCATGAGTTGTCGATAAGCAAAGACAACTGGGGTGTGTTTTCGCGTTTTATGTACTTCTATGACTTTGCAATGGAAGACGGTGATTTCGCGTATGCCAATCCTGTTTCTGGCAAGAAAGTTGATCCTTGTGAAGACGATGAAACAAAAAAGCAAGTGTGTTCTGACTTCCGTCTCTTAGACGCATTTGTTTGGGCAAACTTTGATTTGAACAATGGTAAAAACCCGTTGTCAGTACGCGTTGGCCAACAAGTGATCAACTGGGGCGAAAGTATTTTGATCTCGCACGGAATTAACGTTAACCCTGTTGATATTGATCGTTTGAAAGCGGCTGGTGCAGAAGTTAAAGAAGCTTTTATTCCTGTCGGTATGTTCTGGGCATCATTGGGTTTGACTGAAAACTTGACGTTAGAAGCTTTCTATCAATATCAGTGGCAAGAAACTCGCCTGCCAGCAACAGGTAGCTACTTCTCGACGAACGATTTTGCGTCAGAAAATGGCTATGCACAGAACGTGCAGTTGGGCTTTACTTCGAACCCAGATATTGATCTCTATCACCTGACTTCAGTGCTCAATAACCTTGACACGATGTGGAAAGGCGCGTTGGTATCGCGTGGTTTAGATGCAAGCAATCCAGCCGTGTTACAAAGCGCTGCTGCTCAGTCTTTACTAGCGCAAATGTACCTTGCTTACCCAACTAAAGTGGCGTTAAAAGGCAAAGGTGACAACGGTAAGAAAGAACCAAAAGATGCAGGCCAATACGGTGTTAAATTAGGCTGGTACGCTGCAGATTGGAATGAGACAGAGTTCGGTCTGTACTACGTAAATTATCATAGTCGTGTGCCGCTTATTTCCGGTAAAGCGTCTAACTTTACCCAGGCTTCTTTGGCACAAGATTTAGCGTATATCAGTCAAAACACTATCACAGAAGACAATGTCACGAATTTGAATGCTTTCACTAAAGCTGTGATTGCCTATCCAGAAGACATTGAAATGTACGGTTTGAGCTTTAACACCACTGTAGGTGAAACAGCATTTGCCGGTGAATTCTCTTACCGTAGCGGTGAGCCACTGCAAATTGATGACGTAGAGTTACTTTACGCAGGTATGGCAGAGCAGCTTGCAGTTGCAGGTATCCGTCCTGATTTTGCTGGTATTTCGCAACTAAGTGATGGTGCAGCCATTTCTGCTGTGGGCCCTGGTGAAATCGCACAAGGTTATATTGAACGCGATACCATGCAGTTCCAATTTGCTGCGACCCATTTGTTTGGTCCATCGCTTGGTGCTGATAGCTGGGCAGTCATTGCCGAAGCGGGTATTGTTACCATTAAAGACATGCCTGAGTATGATGAACTGCGTTTAAACGTAGCAGGTACTGGTCGCTCAGGTACTATCGAGGGTATTCCAGGTCGTGAATACGATGTGATCCATACTGGTCTATCCAACGGCCCTGAAGTGAATCCATTCCCCACAGCGACATCATGGGGCTATCGTCTGATCGCCAAAGGTGATTATAACAACCTTTATGCTGGTATTAACATGTCGCCGCGTATCGTGTTCTCACACGATGTTAATGGTACCACACCAGACCCAATGTTCCTGTTTGTCGAAGATCGTAAATCACTCGGTGTGACATTGAACTTTAACTATCAAAATACTTGGTCGTTCGATGTTAGCTATAACGCCTTCTGGGGTGGTGGCGCAACCAACACCTTTGCAGATCGTGATTTCGTGTCTTTCAATATCAAGTATTCTATTTAAGGGCTAATTGTATGTTTAAGAAACCTACGTTAATTGCCGCAGCCCTAGTTGGCTTATTTTCAGTGCCTGCAGCACTGGCAAAAATTACCCCTGAGCAGGCTGCACGCCTTGGTCAGGATTTAACTCCTATTGGTGCTGAAAAAGCGGGTAATGCCGATGGTTCTATCCCGAGCTGGGAAGGTGGTATCACTAAGCCAGTTGCTGGTTTTCAGCCAGGCATGCACCACCCAGATCCGTATCCAGATGACAAAGTCCTGTTTACGATTGATAAGTCTAACCTAGATAAATACAAGCAGTTTTTAAGCCCAGGTCAGATAGCGATGTTCAATACGTATCCTGATACGTTCAAAATGAACATTTATCAAACCCGTCGCAGTGCGGCTTACCCGCAATTCGTTTACGATGCGACGAAAAAGTACGCGACTACTGCCGAACTTATCGAAGGCGGCAACGGGATTAAAAACACCGCGATCGGTATTCCATTCCCAGTTCCAGAGACGGGTTTAGAAGTTATTTGGAACCACTTGTTGCGTTACCGCGGTTTGTCGATTGCGCGTTTTGGTGGTCAGGCAATGCCAACTGAATCTGGTGACTACAAAATCATTGGCTTTGATGAACAATTATTGGTGAAATATTCTGACCCAGCAGCAACACCAGAAGAGCTACAACAGTCGAATATTCTCTTTAAGTTCAAACAAGCGGTTACTGAGCCGGCACGCTTGGCAGGTACTGCACTGTTGGTACATGAGACTATGGACCAAGTTTTAACACCACGTCAAGCATGGACTTATAACACCGGGCAACGCCGTGTGTTACGTGCACCAAACGTTGCATATGACGCACCAGGTACCGCTTCAGATAGCTTACGTACTACTGACGACTTTGACATGTTTAACGGTTCACCAGACCGTTACACTTGGACGCTCAAGGGCAAACAAGAGCTATACATTCCTTACAACAGTTATAAGCTTCATAGCGATAAACTGAAGTATGATGACATTATCAAAGCGGGTCATATCAATCCTGAGCATGTGCGCTATGAAAAGCACCGTGTTTGGGTGGTGGAAGCAAACCTCAAAGAAGGCACTCGTCACATTTATAAGAAGCGTGTGTTCTTCATTGACGAAGACAGCTGGCAGATCCATGTCGCTGATCTATACGATAACCGCGACCAAATGTATCGTGTTGCCATGGCACACGGCCTGAATTACTACGATGTACCAACACATTGGAGTACTTTGGATGTGTACTATGATTTGAACTCACGTCGTTATCTTGCGATTGGTTTAGATAACGAAGAAAAAATGTATGACTTCAGTCAGTCATTCCAAGACAACGAGTTCACGCCAAATGCACTACGTCGTGAGGGTACGCGCTAAGCGTGCTAAGTCACATGGCGCTGTATTTGGTTACAGCGCTCATTCGTGCAACGGGCAAGCATTAGCTTGCCTGTTTTGTCTCTCACATTAACTTTCACGGATCTTCCTGACAAGAGAACTTCATCATGATGTATAAGCTAAGCGCCAGCCTAATGCTGCTGTTCTTTGGAGTCTCAAGCTCGCTTGCTGTTAGCGCGCAAACTACAGCTGCCGAGCCGGGTGCAAATGCACCTCAAGAGTCTTTACATGTCGCTCATCCAGAGCGCACTTTATTTACTGACGTGACCTTCAATGGTGAACGTTTTGTCGCCGTTGGTAAACATGGTACGATTATCTATAGCAGTGATGGCGCAAAATGGCAGCAAGCCAATGTGCCACTACAGTCGTTACTAACCTCAGTTTATTTTATCGATCAAAAGCTCGGTTGGGCATGTGGTCATGACGCCAGTATTCTAGTTACTGAAGATGGTGGCGAAAACTGGGTTATCCAACATTACTCCAGCAAAATTGAAAAAC
Organism: Pseudoalteromonas fenneropenaei; assembly: GCF_042643375.1. Taxonomy (NCBI): domain Bacteria; kingdom Pseudomonadati; phylum Pseudomonadota; class Gammaproteobacteria; order Alteromonadales; family Pseudoalteromonadaceae; genus Pseudoalteromonas; species Pseudoalteromonas fenneropenaei. The sequence goes on along the minus strand of NZ_JBHRSD010000011.1, from coordinate 77,096 downwards.
CTTGTTTGGACATTGCTTTTGTCGATGCCAAGCATGGGGTTGCGATAGGTGCCTATGGCATGTATTACGAAACCTCTGATGGTGGTCGAAACTGGCAGAGCCGTTTTGTTGATGACTTTCTTAATCCAGATGACAAAGCCTACTTAGATGAAATCAAAGAGAGCGACCCTGAAGCTTATCGTAGTGAGGGGGAGTTTATGCTGCCCCATTTGAATCGCATTACCACCCTAGGTGAGCGTTTCTTTATTGTTGGTGAAATGGGATTGGTCGCTGAGAGTCAAGATGGTGGTAAAAGCTGGCAGCGTTTACCTGAATTTTACAACGGCTCCTTTTTCGATGTCAGTGTGGCAAACAATCAAATGACGGTGGCAGGTTTGCGCGGCAATGCGTTTCAAATTCCGCTAGCGCAACTTGAAGATGGTAATTGGCAGCAGCTAAATATTGATAAACCTATGACTATCAATAGTATTTTAACGCTGCAAGACCACCAGATATTAGTCGGCAATAGCGGTGTGCTATTTACGATTAAAGGCCAGCAAGTTACGACAACAACGATGAAAAATGGCAAGTCTATTCTTGCTGCCGTTGCCAAGGGTGATAAGTTAATTATGGCAACAGAAAGTGGCATGCAAACTGTGGAGAATAATAACTAATGCGCGGCTTTTTAGATTTAACCGAACATGCGGTTTTTCGTCACCGTTTAGTGGTTTTGATCCTATTTGCTTTAACGACTGTGTGGCTAGGATTCAAAGCAACTCAAATTCAGTTGGATGCTGCTTTTACCAAAAATATCCCGCTTAACCATGATTACATGAAAGTGTATCTAAAACATGAAAAGCAGTTTGGTGGTGCCAACAGCATACTCATCTCAGTATGTGACAAAGACGGTGATATTTTTAATGAACCTTTCTTTACCCAGCTTAAAGCTGTACATGACCAACTGTATTTTATTCCAGGGGTAAATCGCCCTCTGGTTAACTCTATCTTCGCACCGAGCGCACGCTTTGTTGAGGTTGTTGAGGACGGTTTTGCTGGTGGCCCCATCATTCCTGCCAATTTTGCCCCAACAGCAGAGGGCCTTGCGGTAGTAAAACAAAATATCGAAAAAGCTAAAGTTGTTGGGCGTATGGTAGCCTCTGATTATTCATGTGCGATGGTTACTGCACAGCTGATGGAAATTGACCCCCAAACGCAGGAAAAGCTCGATACGCTGGCGTTTGCCAGTAAGCTTGAGTCACAAATTCGTGAGCCACTCAGTACAGATAAAGTCAGTATTCATATCATTGGCTTTGCGAAGATGGCAGGGGACATCGCTGAAGGCGCAAAAGGCGTGGTGTTATTTTTTGCCATCGCGATTGTATTCACCTTTATCATGGTATGGCTATTCTGTAAGAGTTTAAAACTCACCTTGCTACCTATCCTTTGTTCACTGATTGCGGTGGTTTGGCAAATGGGTTTGCTATCGGTACTGGGTTTTGGTTTAGATCCAATGTCTATTTTAGTGCCATTCCTTGTATTTGCGATTGGTGTTTCGCACGGCGTGCAAATGATCAACGCGATTGGCAAAAAAGTATGCGAAGGGGTATCAAGTAAAGTTGCAGCAGAGGCAAGTTTTAAAGCACTGCTGATTCCTGGTGGAATCGCATTACTTTCTGATACAGTCGGTTTCCTAACCTTACTGGCGATAGATATTGGTATTATTCGTGAGCTGGCGATCACCGCGAGTTTAGGGGTAGGGGTGATCATTTTCACCAATTTAGTGTTACTGCCAATTCTTGCCTCTTATTATAAAACCAGTGACATTCATCGCGTCGATGATGGTCATAGTAGAGCCCACCATTATTTCACCGAGTTGCGTGAACTGTTAGTCAAAGCGACAGATAAAAAGGTGGCTGTGGTCATTTTACTGCTCTCAGCGGCCTTGTTTGCAGTTGGATACTGGCAGTCAGAAAAAATGCGCATTGGTGACCTTCATGCTGGCGCGCCGGCACTGCATGAAAGTGCACGGTACAACCAAGACACCTTCTTGATTAATGACCGATATACCATTTCTTCAGACATTTTGAAGGTGATAGTTGAAGCGTATCCTGCAGCTTGTACAGAGCACGATGTCATGGAGCGGATCAGCCGTTTCCAATGGCGTGTTGAGAATCTGCCGGGCGTGCAATCTGTGGTGTCGCTGAGCTCAGTTTCACAGGCTGTGAATGCCGGCTATAACCAAGGCAACTTGAAATGGCAGGTGTTACCCCGCAACGAAGCGAGTTTGGTTCAAGCCACGTCACGGATAGAGACCAGCACAGGCTTGCTCGATGGTGATTGTTCGGTGATGCCGATTATTATTTTTATGCAAGATCATAAAGCTGAAACCATTGACAGCGTGATAAGCGCAATTAAAACCTTTGCCGCACAAGAAGGATCTGACACGGTTGCTTTTAAACTGGCATCTGGGCCGATTGGTGTAATGGCAGCGACAAATGAATCAGTCGCAGCTGCACAATTACCAATGATGGTCTATGTTTATGGGGCCGTTATTGCGCTTTGTTTGTTAAGTTTTAAGAGCTTACGAGCAACAATAGCCGTGGTATTGCCGCTTTATATTGTTTCGACCTTAGCGCAAGCGCTCATGGTACATTTAGAAATTGGTTTAACCGTATCAACACTGCCTGTTATAGCACTGGGCGTGGGTATTGGTGTGGATTATGGTATTTACATCCTATCTTCTATGATAGGGCAGTTAAAACAAGGAGTTGCGTTGAGTGTTGCTTACCGTAATGCGTTAGCAGAACGGGGCAGTGCAGTGCTCTTTACCGGGATCACGTTAGCGGTTGGTGTAAGTACCTGGATCTTCTCCGCGCTTAAGTTCCAAGTGGATATGGGCATACTTTTGACCTTCATGTTCTTGGTCAATATGCTCGGTGCAGTGTTGCTTTTACCAGCAATCGGCGCTCTTATCTGGTCTGACCAGAAAAAAGATTGTGAATAAATGTTCCATTAAAAAGTCGGGTTTCACGATTTATATCTATATTTTGTGAATAGATGAGCAAACGGCTGAAAAGCTTGAAATGTTTTCGTCGAAAAAGCTGTTTATTAGCGTCAGAAAGGTTAAAATTCACCTGACTCCACGCTAATAAATGGCTGTACACAAAATCTACCGTTCAAAGGTGATTTAGATTAAGGAACACATAATGACACAATATGAAGGTCAAGCATCGGTTATCCTCGATAATGTCTGCAATTTGATCCAAAAGAAAGTTCACGCCGAACATGTGTCACTCGTTGAGAAATTTGCCAAAACCTTGTACAGCAATATGTCTAAAGAGGATTTGGTAAAACGTAACGACAGTGATCTTTATGGCGCTGCACTCAGTCTCTGGAACTCTCTAGAGAAAAACACTTCGGATGAGCCAGTCATTCGTGTGTTCAACCCTGAAGTGGCAAAAGACGGTTGGCAATCGTCTCATACCATAGTTGAAATTATCGTGAAAGACATGCCTTTCTTGGTGGATTCTGTTCGTATGGCTATGAACCGCGAAAACATCGTCTCTCACCTTTTGCTTCATAGCCCGCTGAAGATCCAACGTAACGACAAAGGCGCTATCACTGCCATTTCAAACCTTAAAGCTGAACAAGAATCAACGTCGAAAAAAACGGTTTTCTTTATCGAAATCGACCGTCAAACTGATGATAAGGTGATTGCACGCTTTACTGCAGAATTGCAGTCATCGTTGCAGGACGTTTCAGTTGCAGTAGAAGATTGGTTGCCAATTCGCGATAAACTTATTGAAGTAACCAAATCACTACCAACTCGCCCGCACAAATGCAGCCCTGAAGAGGTTGCAGAAGCCGCTGAATTTCTTGACTGGCTTGTGAAAGACAATTTCACTTTCATGGGTTACCGTCAGTATGACTTAAAGCCAGTAAAAGGCGACTATGAATTAAAAGCGGTTGCAGGTACTAGCCTTGGCTTGATGAAAAACTCTGACGATGATGCGGTACTTGCATTATCCAGTTTGCCAGAAGGCGCCCGCAAAGAAGCGCGTAGTAGCAATTTATTGATCTTGACTAAAACCAACTCAATTTCTCGCGTGCACCGTCCAGCGCATATCGACTATGTGGGTATCAAGCGTTTTGACAAAGACGGAAATGTAGTCGGTGAAGACCGTTTTATCGGCTTATTCTCTTCTAGCTTCTACAATAACAGTGCGCGTGATGTGCCAGTATTGAAGAGCAAGATCAACCGTATTATGGATATGTGTGATTTCGCCGTTGGCACGCATGCATACAAAGCGGTATTAAATATTCTTGAAACTTACCCGCGTGACGAACTAGTTCAGGCGCGCGAAAGTGAATTGCTTGAAGTAGCAACTGGGGTACTACAAGTACAAGAGCGCGACATGTGCCGTCTGTTTGTGCGCAAAGACGTTTATGGCCGTTTCTTCTCTTGTATGGTGTATGTACCGCGTGAACGTTACAACACTGCGTTACGTCGTGAAACTCAAGCCCTATTGGCAAACGCGTTTGGCTCAAAAGAAAAAGTGGAATTTACCACCTTCTTCTCTGAATCAACCTTAGCCCGTACTCATTATACTGTTCGCGTTGCGGACAACAGCATCGAAATTAACGTGAAAGACATCGAAAACAACCTAAGAGAAGCAGCCCGTACTTGGGAAGATAAACTGCAAAGCGCGTTGCTTGAAGGCAACGGTGAAGCGCGTGGGAATGAATTAACGCGTAAGTACAGCAATGCTTTCCCGCATGCTTACAAAGATCAAGTATTGCCAAGTGCTGCAGTGGTAGACATCGATAAGCTTGAACAGTTAAACGATGAAAACAAATTAGAGATTTTGTTCTACCGTCCACAGGAAGAAGCGAATACCTCTATCGTACGTTTGAGTCTGTACCACAAAGCGGAACCCATCCACTTGTCAGACGTTATGCCAATGTTGGAAAACTTTGGTCTACGTGTTATCGGTGAAACCCCGTTCCCAGTTAAAACCAATGATGGCAAAGTAAACTGGATCATGGATTTCTCAATGATCTTAGACAGCAAGCACATCACTGACTTTGACAAAGTATCGGCACGTTTCCGCGCGGCGCTAACGAACGTGTGGTACAACCGCTTAGAAAACGATGGCTTTAACCGTTTAGTGCTACAAGGTGGCATGACAGGCCGTGAAGCATCTATTCTACGTGCATACGCTAAGTACATGCGTCAAATCGGCGTGACTTTCTCACAAAACTATATCGAAAGCACATTTGAGCATTACCCGCACATCGCAGCTATGATTGCTGATTTGTTCGCGAAGAAATTCTCGCCGAAAAAACCAGCTAACGAAAAGCAACTTGAGAAACTAGTTGAAGCTATCCATGCTGAACTAGAGAACGTTGCGAACCTAGACGATGACCGTATCATTCGCTTATATGTTGATATGATTGGGGCAACACTGCGCACCAACTTCTATCAAAAAGACGCTGACGATAAGAACAAGTCTTATATCTCGTTCAAGATCAAATCAAGCGCCATTCCAGATATGCCATTACCGCTACCTGCGTTTGAGATCTTCGTATACTCACCGCGCGTAGAAGGTGTTCACCTACGTGGTGGTAAAGTTGCGCGTGGTGGTTTACGTTGGTCAGACCGTCGTGAAGACTTCCGTACCGAGGTCTTAGGCTTAGTTAAAGCGCAAAACGTGAAAAACACTGTTATCGTGCCGGTAGGTTCGAAAGGTGGTTTTGTGTGTAAACAGCTGCCAACTGAGCGTGACGCATTCTTCAAAGAAGGCCAAGAGTGTTACAAGATCTTCATCCGTGGTTTGTTAGACATTACTGACAACATTGTTCACGGTGAAATCGTGCCACCAGTTAACGTAGTGCGCCACGATGAAGACGACCCATATCTAGTTGTTGCGGCTGACAAAGGCACAGCAACTTTCTCTGATATCGCTAACGGTATTGCAGAAGAGTACAAATTCTGGTTGGGTGATGCGTTTGCGTCAGGTGGCTCAATTGGTTACGACCACAAGAAAATGGGTATCACAGCTCGTGGTGGTTGGGAATCAGTGAAGCGTCACTTCCGCGAAATTGGTATCGACTGTCAAACTACAGATTTCACAGTAGTAGGTATCGGTGATATGGCCGGTGACGTATTTGGTAACGGTATGTTGTTGTCAAAACACATTCGTTTACAAGCTGCGTTTAACCACATGCACATCTTTATTGACCCAAATCCAGATGCAGAGAAATCTTGGTCAGAGCGTAAACGTATGTTTGAACTGCCACGTTCAAGCTGGGAAGATTACGACAAGTCACTAATCTCTGAGGGCGGTGGCGTATTCTCGCGTGCAGCAAAAGCCATTACGTTGACCAACGAAATGAAGAAAATGCTTGGCACGAAGAAGGCGACAATGACGCCAAACGAGCTTATCAAAGCACTTCTCATGATGCCAGTAGACCTGCTTTGGAACGGTGGTATCGGTACTTACATCAAGCATTCTAAAGAAACCAACGCAGACGTAGGTGACCGTGCAAACGATGCGCTACGTATTAATGGCGCAGAACTCGGTGCACAGATTGTAGGCGAAGGTGGTAACTTAGGTGCAACCCAGCTTGGTCGTATTGAATACGCGTCAAAAGGCGGTCGTATCAACACTGACTTTATCGACAACGTAGGTGGTGTGGCGTGTTCGGATAACGAAGTTAACATCAAGATCCTACTGAACGTGCTAGTTGCTGAAGGTGATTTAACGCGTAAACAACGCGATGAGTTGCTGTACAGCATGACAGACGAAGTAGCACAATTGGTATTGAAAGACTGTTATCGTCAAACACATACACTTTCTATTACTAAGTCAAAAGGTCCTGACACGCTTAAAGAAAAAGTGCGTTTTATCCATGCACTTGAGAAAATGGGCAAGTTGGACCGTGCTATCGAGTTTATTCCAACTGATGAAGAGTTGGCAGAGCGCGCTGCAGCAGGTAAAGACTTAACTCGTCCTGAGCTATCGGTACTGGTGTCTTACTCTAAGATGGTACTGAAAGAAACTCTGGTAACGGATGAAATCTCTGAAAATCCATATTTCCGCCAGTTCTTAGTGAATTCATTCCCACTGCCACTGCGTGAGAAGTTCAATGCGGCGATGGACAACCATCCTCTGCGCCGTCAGATCATTGCAACGAAATTGGCCAACGCCATCGTCAATGACATGGGCTTGAACTTCATGGTGCGTATGCACGAAGAAACGGGTGCCTCAGATGCAGAAATCGCGTTGTGCTACTCAATCGCCAGCGAAGTGTTCGAGATGAAGCAAACTTGGGGTGAAATTGCGGCGCTTGATAACAAGATCCCAGCTGAAGTACAAACAGAAATGCTGTACCAGTTACGTCGTACAGTACGCCGTGCGACCCGCTGGTTCTTACGTCACCGCAACAAAGCACTAACGATTGCTGAGTCAATCGAGTTCTTTAAACCAACCTTTAAAGACTTGAGTGCTAACCTCCATAACTACATGGAAGCACAAGAAAGCGAGCGTATCGGTGATGCAGCGCGCGCACTAGAAGAGCAAGGCGTACCTGCGCACATCGCACTACGTATTGAGTCGCTATCTAGCTTGTTCTCTGTGATGGATTTAGCTGAAGTAGCACACAAAACTGGTCGCGATATCGGTTTAGTGTCTGCGACTTACTTCAAGCTAGGTGCGAAAATGGGCCTCCACTGGTTCTTAGATCAGATCACCAAGCAGCCGGTTGCGAACCATTGGCAAGCATTGGCACGCGCTTCATACCGCGAAGAGCTAGATTGGCAACAACGTTCATTGTCTGAAGTGGCTCTGAATGGCTTCACTACAGACAAAGCCGATGTTGAAGCACAAATCGACGCTTGGATGGATGCTCGCACCTTGTTGCTACAACGCTGGAAGCAAATGCTGGCTGAGTTCAAAACTTCACAAAGCCACGACTTTGCGAAGTTCTCAGTTGCATTGCGCGAGCTGATGTTGTTAAGCCACAACTGCGACACTTCCAAATAATTGTAAAAACGCTAAAATACCCCAGTTTTAACTGGGGTATTTTTTTTCTGTCTATTTTTAGGCGCGTAATATTCATTACTTTTTACAAATAGAAGTAATCAATATTACTGCGATTGACTTACCGAGGAGTTTTCATGTTTTACGATTTAGCACGCCGATTTATGTTTAGTAAAGATGCAGAATGGGCTCACGAATTCGCTTTAGAAAACCTTCGCCGTTTTGCTGGCACACCGCTGAGCTTAGCTTGGTCTCAAACGGTTGCGGACAAGCCTGTGCAGTTTTTGGGCCTAGAGTTTAAAAACCCAGTGGGTCTTGCTGCTGGTTTAGATAAAAACGCAGAATGTATCGATGCTTTTGCGCAAATGGGCTTTGGCTTTATCGAGGTCGGGACTGTTACACCGCGCCCGCAGGTGGGTAACGACAAACCACGTATTTTCCGTTTACCTCAGGCTGACGCTATTATCAACCGTATGGGCTTCAACAACAAAGGGGTTGATAATCTAGTTAACAACGTCAAGGCTGCGAAATATCGTGGAATTTTGGGGATAAACATTGGCAAAAATAAAGATACGCCAAATGAGCAAGGTAAGGATGACTACATTCACTGTATGCGTAAAGTATTCGAACACGCAAGCTACATCACAGTGAATATCTCTTCACCAAATACCCCAGGTTTACGAGACTTGCAATACGGTGAAGCGTTGGACGATTTGCTCGAAAGCTTAAAAGCGGAGCAAATGGATTTAACTGCTAAACACCAAAAGAATGTTCCTATGTTAGTTAAAATTGCGCCAGATGTGGATGCTGTCCAGCTTAGCCAAATTGCTGAGTCGTTGATGAAAAACCGCATTGATGGGGTAATTGCAACTAACACCACATTAGAGCGTGGTATGGTGAAAGGTTTACAACATGCGGACGAAGCGGGTGGTTTGTCGGGCCGTCCAGTACGTGAGAAATCAACTCATGTAGTCTCTGAGTTGAAGAGGATCACTGAAGGTAAGCTGCCGATCATTGGGGTAGGTGGGATCGACGACGCTGGATCTGCTCAGCAAAAGTTCAATGCAGGCGCATCGTTAGTGCAGGTTTATACAGGTTTTATCTACCGTGGACCAGGTCTGGTCAAATCGATCGTAGATTCGTTATAAAGATCAGTCATATAACAAAATGATCCGAAACAAATTGTTATTATAAAAAATTTCAACTCGCGGTATTTCGCGTTATACTCCCGTGCACTAGTGAAATAAATCGCACAGCGCACGGGAGTTGATTGTGCAAGCATCAAAAGATTGGCAGTGGATTTACTCAGAAGAAGTAAACCGTTTGCTTGTGGACCTCGGAGAGTTTCAATTAGTCACGCCTTTTAAACTTCGTCAGTTGACGGAAGATACGCGCGACAATCCGGCGTTCAGTATTCAAGATGCGGCGTTTTACAATCAAGTTTTTCAATACTTACAGCAATTTGGTGTCTGGCGTGAGCCGGAGATCTGTCAAATCGCACTCAACGCGACTGCGGCAAAATATTACTTACTACCGATGCAGGCAAAGAGCTGGTTTTTTAAACCTTATCAAGGTGGTACGGCTATTAGTGACGCCATAGTAGTACTCAAAAGTGCCCATCAACAAGGTGAATTTTTGTTAGTTGATTGTGGTGCAGAAGCGTCGCTCTGTATTAACCTACAAGGACCTTATCATTTAGATGAGCATTTAGTGCTTGAGCCATTCCAAGCGATTAAAGTGCTGAACGATCGTATCCACCCCCTCATCATTACACAGAAATCCGCGCAATCTGCTTAGGACTGCGGCAACTTGTGGTATACTCAGCCCGTTTGAATTAAAAAGGGTTTATTAAGTTGCTATTTATCGCACTGACCTCGATTGGGGTCGAAACTTTGTTGGTGGACGAACTCACTGAGCTGGGTGCCAAAGTTGTTAAGCAAACTATCGGTTCGGTGCGCTTTGAAGCGGACAGTCTGCTGGCGCAAAAAATCTGTTTAATGTCGCGTTTTGCTACTCGTGTCATGTTATTACTCACGGAAAGCAACGACGTTAAAGGTAAAGACGAGCTGTATCAGTTAGTGAAGCAGGTTGCTTGGCAGGATTGGTTCGGCGTCTCACAAAGTTTCGCCGTTGAATTTAATGGTACTAATACTTTGCTGAAAAACAGCCAGTTCTCTGGCATGGTAGTCAAAGACGCAGTAGTCGATTATTTCAATGAAGTGGCTGGTGAGCGACCAAATGTCAGCAAAGACACTCCGAATGTGCGTATTGTTGGCAAACTGAATAAAACCCAAGCAGCAATTTATATTGATTACTCAGGCCCACGTTTGTCTGACCGCGGCTATCGTACGAAACAAGGCCAAGCGCCGATTCGTGAACATTTGGCGGCTGCCCTCGTCAAGCGCAGTGGCTGGTTACAAGATCCGACCAAACCGTTATTTGACCCTTGTTGTGGCTCAGGCACGCTATTGATTGAAGCTGCAAGTATGGCGCTAAAGCAAATTCCTGGTTTGCAAAAAGAGTTTGCGTTTCAAACTTTGCCAGGGTTTCGTCCTGCGAAATTTAAAGAACTTAAAGATGAGTTAAAAGCTCAGCAAGTCGAGCAAAACTTATGGTTGATTGGTTCTGATATTGACGAAAAAGTGCTGGATATTGCAAAGCAAAACGCCCGTAGAGCTGGGTTTGCAGAGCGCATTCAATTTAACCTGCAAGATGCCAGTAAACTTAATTTAGTTGCAAAACGCCCAGGGGTAATACTGTCTAACTTACCGTATGGTGAGCGTTTAGGTGGTATGGCTGAGCTGGTGAATTTATATCGCAATATCGGTGGTGCATTAAAGCAGTATTATGCCGATTGGCAGGTGGCGCTGCTTGGCACAGATGATAGCTTGTTTAACCTGTTAAAATTGGTAAAAGCCAAAAGCTACAAGTTTAAAAACGGCCCACTTGATGTGGTACTAAACACCTATCAACTCGATGCGCGTCAGGTGTCGCAAACGCATCGCGCTACGACTTTGCACTTTGAAGGTTCAAGCGCATTTGCAAACCGTTTGAAAAAGAACAAACAAGCATTGAAAAACTGGGTCAAGCAAAACGAGATAGAAGCTTACCGAGTGTATGATGCTGACATCCCAGAATACAATGTGGCAGTTGATATTTATCCAGCCCATGCAGTGATTTATGAATACGCGGCGCCGAAAAATATTGACGACAATGTGGCAGAAAAGCGTTTACAGGACGTCATTAGTTTGACTGCGCAAACACTTGAGCTAGCTCCCGAAAACATCGCTGTGAAAGTGCGCAAGCGCCAAAAAGGTGAAGAGCAATATCAAGTGTTAAGCCGTCAAGACCGTACCATGACAGTCACTGAGTTTGGTGCGCAATTTAAAGTAAACCTGTTTGATTATCTAGACACTGGGCTGTTCCTCGACCACCGTTTGGCGCGTCGCTATATTCAACAACACGCCAAAGACAAACGCTTTTTGAACCTATTTTCGTATACCGGCAGCGCATCGGTGCATGCAGCTGTGGGCGGCGCCAAATCTGTGGTGACTGTGGATATGTCAAAAACCTATCTCAAATGGGCTGAAGAAAACTTCGCTTTAAACCGCTTACGTAGCCCTCGTTTTCGTTTTGAGCAGGCAGATTGTTTGAAGTGGCTTGAGCATGCTCAAGGGCAATATGATTTGATTTTCCTCGATCCGCCAACGTTCTCAAACTCTAAACGGATGCAGGAAGTGTTTGACGTCCAGCGCGACCACATTCAACTGATGACTTGGGTTAAGAAAATCTTAAGTCCAAAAGGCGTGTTATTGTTCTCAAATAATAAACGCGGTTTTAAAATGGATGAAGTGGGCTTAATGGGACTAGGTTTAAAAGCGGAAAACATCTCTGATCAGACTATTTCGCCAGATTTTAAACGCAATAAACAAATTCACAATAGCTGGCTTATTACCCATGGTTAAGGTGGCGTTATTCCACACTGAGGGCTGTCATCTTTGTGAAATGGCTCTAGCCATGTTAGCGGACATCCCCGCAGCGGTTGAACTTAGGGATGTAGTGGAAGACAGTGCGCTAATGGCAGCGTATCAATTTACTATTCCTGTGGTGCAGCGGTTGGACACTGGGGCCGAGCTGGGTTGGCCGTTTACCTCACAACAATTAGAAGAATTTTTAGATTAACATGGATTTAATTCGTATCAGTAAGGCACAGCTTGCCTTTGGAACGCACCCATTACTGGACAATGCCGAGGCGGTGATCAGTAGTGGCGAACGCGTATGTATCGTAGGGCGCAATGGTGCTGGTAAATCAACGCTCCTCAAAGTGCTGGGTGGTCAGGTTATTCTCGATGATGGTGAAATAAACCGTTTGCAAGGCCTGAAAGTTTCGCGATTAGAGCAAGATCCGCCCAAAGGGGTTCACGGTAGTGTGTTTGATTATGTTGCCCAAGGTTTGCCTGAGGTGGCTGAATTATTGATAGAATTTCATCATGTCAGCGATGCATTACAAACCTCTCAAACAGACTCGCTACTTAAGCAACTCGAGCGTCTCACCGCACAATTGGAAGCTGTAGATGGTTGGCGCTTTGAAAGTCGTATCAAATTGGTGCTAGCGCAGCTTGATTTAACGCCAAATATGCGCCTTGAGTCGCTATCCGGTGGTTGGTTACGTAAGGTTGCGCTTGCTAAAGCTTTGGTTAGCGAGCCAGATTTGTTATTACTGGATGAGCCAACCAACCATTTAGATATGGCTTCGGTGATTTGGCTTGAGCAACTGCTGAAAGACTTTAAAGGCGGCATCGTGTTTATTTCTCACGATCGTGCCTTTATCCGCGCAGTGGCGACCCGTATTTTGGACTTAGACCGTGGTCAATTGATTTCTTACCCTGGCGATTACGCCAAATATCTTGAGCAAAAAGCCCACGACTTGAAGGTTGAAGAAACACAAAACGCGTTGTTTGATAAAAAGCTCGCGGAAGAAGAAACGTGGATCCGTCAAGGCATTAAAGCTCGCCGTACCCGTAACGAAGGGCGTGTAAGGGCGTTAAAAGCGCTGCGCGTGGAGCGTAAGCAACGGGTTGAACAACTTGGTAAAGTCGATTTCAATATCGAGAATGCCGACCGCTCTGGCAAGTTGGTGTTTGAAGCGCAGCATCTTGCAATGGGCTTTAAAGATAAGCCGATTGTGAAAGACTTCTCAACGGTTGTGATGCGTGGCGATCGCATTGGTTTAGTTGGGCCAAACGGCGTTGGGAAGACGACCTTACTGAAGTTGTTGTTTGGTGACTTGCAACCTGAGCAAGGCAAAGTCAAGCAAGGCGTGAATCTTGAAGTTGCCTACTTTGATCAGTATCGTCAGGCACTTGATGAAGAGGCAACTGTACAAGACAACGTTGCTGAAGGTAAGCAAGAAGTGATGATGGGTGGCCGCAGTCGTCATGTGCTTAGTTACTTGCAGGATTTCTTATTTCCGCCAGCACGTTCTCGCACCCCAGTAAAAGCATTGAGTGGTGGTGAGAAAAACCGTTTACTATTGGCCAAATTGTTTGTAAAACCATCCAACGTGTTGGTCCTGGACGAACCAACCAACGATCTCGATATCGAAACTTTGGAACTTCTCGAGGAAATTATTGACCAATACCAAGGCACGGTATTAATCGTAAGTCACGATCGTGAGTTTATTGATAATACCTGTAGCGCGGTATGGGCATTTGAAGGTGATGGCAAAATTACCGAAATCGTTGGTGGTTACAGTGATTGTGAGCGTTATTTAGCAGCGCAAAAGCAAGAGTTAAAAGTTGCTGAGAAACAGACCCCAATTGAAACTGTTAAATCAGCGGTAACAAAGAAAAACAGTAATAAACTCAGTTATAAGTTAAAACTTGAATTAGAGACATTACCGGGTAAAGTGGAAGCCCTTGAAGCTGAGCTTGAACAACAACAAGAGTTGGTTAACTCACCAGAGTTTTTTAAACAAGATGCTGCGACAACGCAAGCTGCATTGAACCATTTAGCAGAGCTAGAGTCGAAGCTCGAAACCGCATTTAATCGCTGGGAAGAACTCGAAGCATTACAGAATCAGTCGTAAGGAAGAAAATGAAAAAATCAGTACTTGCAGCCAGTATTTTAGCCGCCGTATCCGGCCAACTGAGTGCTGCAACTTATCAATTAACCGAATTACCTCTTCACTCGGGTGCTAAACACACTTACGTGGTAGATGCCAATGACAATGGCGATATGATAGGCCAAGTGCGTGGTAACTTTAATCGCCCGATTGACGTCAGTTATATTGATTTTGATGATTCAACCATCAAAAAATTTTACGACGACGTAAAAGGTGAGTTTGAACTTATTGATAAAACCATCACTTTTACTCTGGAAGACATTAAAAATGGTGCTGCTGCCACTAACGCTGATGCCAATGATTTTATGGTGCGTTTTTTAGCTAACCGAGCGAACAATGCAGAGTTTCAAAAATTGGTTGATGGTTTTGCTATTCGCTACATTGGTAATTCGACTCAAGAACAAGTGTTATTTGATGTTGCTTCAAGCGACTATGATGGCTTAACTCGTTCTGTATCAAACTTTCTCAATGCTTTGGCCGACGATGGTGTTATGGCGGGTTGGGGCACAGCACCTTTTAGTAAAAAGCCGTTTACCAATAAAGATAACGAAGAAAAGTTGTACTTTGAAACACCATGGATCTCGCGCGGTATAGTTATTACACCAACGGGTGAGAAAATTACCTTAGAGCCAAAATATACCGAGTTTGGTGGCATGTCTAAAGCAATGGATATTGCCAAACTAGACGACGGTAGCTATTTAGTGGCAGGTCAAAGTTCAGTGGCAATTGCCAAAGCGTCTCAGGAAATTTTTGATGACAACTGTGACGGTGAAGATGAGTCCGTGGCGGTTTGTACTTGGATTCGCCAACTTGGTAGTTTCTTTATGACCAATGGTTATATTTGGAAACTAGACCAAAACTTTAATGTGGTAGACACGACAGATTTAGGCCTAGGCTTAACGCCAAACGATAATG
Source organism: Pseudoalteromonas fenneropenaei (assembly GCF_042643375.1). Classification (NCBI taxonomy): domain Bacteria; kingdom Pseudomonadati; phylum Pseudomonadota; class Gammaproteobacteria; order Alteromonadales; family Pseudoalteromonadaceae; genus Pseudoalteromonas; species Pseudoalteromonas fenneropenaei. The sequence continues at coordinate 62,036 of NZ_JBHRSD010000011.1, read as the reverse complement.
AAGAAGGCGCTTATGTAAGCGGTGCGCTGGCCATTAACAAAAATGGCATAGCCGTAGGCTTTTCACCTGTACGTTTTGAGGATAACAAAGATTACGAGCATATCGTGGCGGGTTATTTCAAAGACGGCGGGTTCCATGCTGCACCCAAAGTCATTAAATCATATGAGAATGGTAAAGCAACGGATATCAACGACCATAACGTTATGGTTGGGTTCCAGCAGCGGGAAATTCCCGGTGGTGCAAGAAGTGTGGTCGGTTTCTACTACGATATTGACTCTGGCGAGTCTAAAGATATTCAAGGTTTCTTCCCAGGCTCAGATGTTGCGGTGACTTCTATCAACAATGCGGGTGTGCTGGTTGGCCAAGCTGAGGTTGACCGCAATACGCAAAATTCGCGTCGCGAAGCTTTCCTGTACAAAATCGGTGATGAGAAAATCACTAACATTAACAACTTACTGCCATGTAAAGATCCAGCCACAGGTGAAAACTTTAAGTACACAGTCGCTGAAGCGAACAAGATCACAGACGGTAATGTGATTTATGGTACAGCAACAAAGACGGTTGAGAAGCGTGATTCGCTAGGTAATGTGGTCAAAGATGTTGATGGTAAGACAGAATACGAGAGTATTGCAGTACCAGTAGTATTGACACCTATCAGCGGTGAAGTTGAAAGTTGCTTGGCGCCAGAAGTTGAAAAGTACGAGCGTCAGTCTGCCAGCTGGGGTTGGCTCACTGTATTATTAGCACCTTTAGTTGCTTGGCGTCGTCGCCAAGTTAAATAAAAAAAGCCCGAGAGGGCTTTTTTTATATCTATACTGTTTATGTCTGTACTCTTTATAACTGCGCTTTTAAGCTGGTTTGTTGAGAGCATACGCTAGGTTGGTCTCAACAACAGTTGTTGCGATTGAAGCTTAACGGCTACTGCGTGAGTCCCAAGCTTTATTTACTGAGCGGCGCCAGAGGTAATCGATACCGAAGTAACCAATCAGTGATGCGACCGTTGCACAGACTAAACAACCAACAATAAATGCAGGCCCTATGGTGCTTAAACTTTCGGTTAACCATTGCCAGCTGGCTTCAAATGCAAAGGGCTGCGGTTCGTGACCTAACACGGCGACACCAACTAAATAGGCACCATAAAATATCGGCGGCATGGTTAAAGGGTTTGTAAGCCAAACTAAAGCAATCGACAAAGGTAAATTCACTCGTAATGGAATAGCGAGCGCAGCGGCGAGTACCATTTGAAAAGGAACAGGGATGAACGCGAAGAACAATCCAATTGCAAACGCACCGCGAGCTGAGCGGCGATTTAAATGCCACAGATTGGCATCATGGAGGAGAGAACCAAAGATCTTAAGCGATTTTTGTTCTTTGATCTTGTTGTGATCGGGCATTAAGCGTTGGATCGTTTTTTTTGCCATAGCATGCAACCATCTACTTCTACACTGATATGTTGGGGTTTCCTTTGCGGCAGCACCACCACCGTATTGCTGTGGCAATCTTGGTCTTTTGCGGCTATTGCTGTCGTTATCTTGGTCCTGACAGGGTATTTTAAGCCCATTTATAAATTTGTGTTAGGTTTTATTTGCGCGATTTTGTATGTAATTTTGTATTGGCAGACGTGCTATCAATTTTCCCATGTCTCAGATTGGGTTACAGAGCCTTCACGATATCAGCTGATTGTGACAGAAATAGTCAACTCCGAACCTGCGCCTTACGTTATTGCGGCGCTCACAGATGAAAAGGGCCGAAAAGCCAATGCGTTTTTAACTTTTCCGAGCGGGGATGTGTTACAACCAGGCGCTCAATATTCTGCACTGGTCGGGCTAAAACTGTATCGCAGTAAACGCCATTTCCATGGCCGCAATAGCGAGCTACAAGCATTTAGAGACAAAATCAGGCTTAAAGGCAAAGTATTGTCCTTTTCCAAAACTGGCCAGCAACCCACTACGTGGTCAAGACAATGGCGTACTTGGTGGTCAGCACATGTTAGCGAACTCACACAACACTGGCTCTACTATAGTTTACTCAGTGGCGATAGAACTTTAAATCCACCTCAGCAAAGTGCCTTGATGCGCCAGTTTGGGCTTAGTCATTTGTTGGCTATTTCCGGCATGCATGTTGGTATTGTTTATTTGCTGATGCATCTTAGCCTAAGGGTTGGGCTGAGTGTCGTTGTGGTTGTGACCGTGCGTTCACAACATTTGAACATGCGTAAGCTCGCAGTGCTGCCAGCTTTACTGCTGACTTTAAGTTATGTTTATTTAAGTGGTGCTGCGGTTTCAAGTCAACGGGCCTTTTGCATGCTGCTGGTGATGGCAATTTGTTATCTCGCAGATGGGCGCTATTTTAGTTGGCGTGCGGTGTTTTGGTCGCTAGTTGTGGTGTTACTGCTTGACCCTTTCGCTGTGCTTGATATCGGACTTTATTTATCTTACCTCGCGGTTATCGCCATTTTAATGACTATCCAGATGTACCATGTTCGACGACCTAAGTCTGGAATAAGTGCAGCGGCTTTGCAGTTGCTGTTGTTCCAGTTGAGTATTTTTATGGTGTTATTACCAGCCGCTAGCCATATTTTTGCTGGCGTAAGCATAATTGGTTTGTTGGTGAATTTAGTCGCTATTCCGTTGGTTACTCTCGTGTTGTTTCCCGCAATTTTAATAGATGTGTTGTATGCGGCGCTGTTTGATACGCTGTTTTGCCTACCACTGCTTGATGTTGCTCTAAGTGTGCTATTTGCAAAAGCCGAGCAGTTGCCAGCAGAGTGGGGCTGGCTCAATTTACCTTGGCTTACGCTTAATACTGTGCTGGTGTGCTACCTAGTAATAATACTGGCATTGGTGCCAATGGTAAGATGGCTGAGCTTGCCATTGTTGGCTGTGCTCGTTGGTTATCATTGGTTCATGCCGCAGCCAACTTGGCGAGTTGTCGTATTTGATGTCGGGCATGGTTTAATGGTTGCGGTTGAGCAAAATAATCATGCGCTCATTTATGACTTAGGCCCCAGCCATTTTGGTCGAGTCAATTATGTAGATAGGGCTTTGTTACCCTATTTAACCCGTGAAGGTAGCGCTTTGCAGACTGTGATAGTCAGCCACCCCGATAAAGACCATAGCGGCGGGTTGCCTGCACTCTATAAGGCGGGGCTACAAGCGAGTTTACAGCAGTTCCATCAAGGTAATGCAGAGCTACCATGCCAAACAGGGATATATACTTGGCAGTCGTTGCGGGTAGAAATTGTATGGCCACTGCGAATTCCACTTAAACAAGATAATAATAGCTCCTGTGTGGTGCGTATTAGCGATGGCAAGACACGAATATTATTGAGTGGTGACATTGAACTGCAAGCTGAATCGCAACTTGTTGCGATGGACGAGTTGTATGCTGATATTCTTGTTGCGCCGCATCACGGCTCGAAGTCCTCATCATCGCCAGAGTTTGTTACCAAAGTCGCGGCTAAGCATGTGGTGTTTTCGCGCGCTTTTTATAGTCCTTGGCGTATTCCTCATCCACAAGTGGTAGCCCGTTATCAGCATAGTGGAGCGAGCATTTGGGATACTGCGCTACAAGGCGACATTAGATTTAATATTCATAACGATAAAATCACTGTTGAAACTGCAAGGATGCATCCCAGCTTATGGTTTTTGGACAATTAAATTTTTGTTTTTTATGCTTGAAGGCTACAATAGGCGTCTTTTTTGCAGCCGGATAGTGGTATGAAACAGTCTTCCGCGAAAATCTACAAACGTTTGTTAAGTTATGTTGGCCCATACAAAGTGGCGGCTATTTTTTCTGTTATAGGCATGCTTGGCTATTCTGCTATGGATGCATTGTTTGTTGACTTGATGAAGCCGTTTATTGACCAAGGTTTGACTGCCCGCAATAGCGAAATATTAGCGATGGCGCCCTTTGTCGTGATGGCATTGGTCATCGGACGCGGACTTTTCAACTATATGTCGTCATACTGCTTGACCTATGTTGGCTCTCATGTGGTGAGAGCGCTGCGCCAGTCACTATTTGAACATATGTTGGCGATGCCGGTGCGATTTCATGATCAGCACTCAAAAGGTGAACTGATTTCGAAAATCACCTATGACACCGAGCAAGTGCAGCAAGCCATCACTCGCGCATTACAAATTTTAATTCGTGAGGGCGCTTATGTGGTGTTTTTGCTCATAGTTATGTTCCGCGCATCGTGGCAATTGTCTTTAGTATTTTTAGTGGTTACGCCGCTAGTGGCGGTGATTGTCGGGGTCGTATCAAAGCGCTTTCGTAAAATTTCCAAAAACATTCAAGATGCGATGGGCGAAGTGACACGTAGCTCAGAGCAAATGCTCGCGGGTCATAAAGTGATCCACGGTTTTGGCGGACAAGCGCAGGAAATTACGCGTTTTGACCAAGTGAACAACCGCAATCGTCAGCAACAGGTCAAAATGGATGCGACAAAGGCGCTCAGCGTATCTGTGATCCAAATTCTCGCAGCTGGCTCAATGGCGGTTATTCTGGCGATTATTGCGCTACCGTCGATGATCAACACCATCACTTCAGGGACTTTTATCACCCTTATTTCCTCTATGATGTTGATGTTACGTCCGCTCAAACAGCTTGCTAACGTTAACAGCGATATGCAGCGCGGGATCTCCGCCGCAGAAAGTATTTTTAACATCCTTGATTTACCAACAGAACAAGACAACGGCACCGTAGTGGCGCAAAGAGCAAAAGGCGACATAGTGCTTGAACAGCTCACCTTTACTTATCCTGGCAAAGAAACGCCGGTTCTTAAAGGGGTTGATTTAACCATCAAAGCCGGCCAAACCGTTGCATTAGTAGGGCGTTCAGGCTCTGGAAAATCTACCTTATCCAATCTTTTACCGCGCTTTTATAATTATGACAGTGGCGCTATTCGTTTAGATGGGGTGCTATTAAGTGACTATCAGCTCGCCTCTTTACGTGCCCAGTTTGCCCTGGTTTCACAGCAAGTGGTGTTGTTTAACGACACCATAGCCAACAACATTATGTATGGTTTAAAGCAACCATTGAGTGAAGCCGAACTTATTGAAGTAGCGAAGAAAGCGCACGTTTGGGAGTTTGTGCAAGATTTACCTCAGGGGCTAAATACCATGGTGGGTGAAAATGGTGTGATGCTTTCTGGCGGCCAACGCCAACGTATCGCTATTGCCCGAGCCATCGTTAAAGATGCACCGATTTTAATTTTAGACGAGGCGACCTCTGCATTAGATACCGAATCTGAGCGTTTGATCCAAACTGCATTAGAAGAGTTGATGGTGGGTAAAACTTCGATTGTTATTGCGCACCGACTGTCGACCATTGAGCATGCGGATATGATTTGCGTCTTAGATAAAGGCCAAATCATCGAGCAAGGCAACCATGCGAGCTTACTAGCGCAAGGGGGTGTCTATGCAGCCTTGTGCCAGATGCAAGCTGGGAGTCACGCGCAGTGAGTCAGCTAGAAGCCAGTTGGTATGGTAAGAAACGTTGGTTCACCTATTTATTGTTACCACTGAGTGGGTTGTTTTATCTTATTGCGACTTTGCGGCGTGGCGTCTATCAACTTGGTATAATGAAACCGGCAACGAAAACCTTACCCGTTATCGTGATTGGCAACATCAGTGTCGGCGGGAATGGCAAAACCCCATTTGCTTTGTGGTTAGCGGAATACTTAAGCCAGCAGGGAAAAAAGGTCGCGATTGTTAGCCGTGGTTATGGGTCAAAAGCACCCTATTATCCATACTCGGTAACTGAGGCTCATCCTGCTGAAGTCGTCGGCGATGAGCCTAAACTACTCCAAAGTCGTTTAGGCTGTCCTTTGGTCATCAGCCCAGATAGAAATGCGGCGCTGGCGCTCATCAGTCGCGACTTTGATGTTGATGTGGTGTTAAGTGACGATGGGTTACAGCATTACGCTATGGCGCGTGACGTTGAGTTGTGTATCGTTGATAGTCAGCGCCAATTTGGTAATCGCTTATTGATGCCCGCAGGACCACTACGCGAGCCGGTAAGCCGCACTAAGTCAGTGGACTTAGTAATAGAAAACGGCGGCCACGCACCACTTAGTTATCAATTACAGCAAGACGGTTTCTATCGCGTCCTCGACAACACCTTAGTCACTGACATAAACAAGGCGCACGCGGTCAGTGCCATTGGTAATCCACAACGTTTTATCGATAGCTTAGCCGCAGTGGGTGTTGAAGTGTTGTCACAGCAGCATTTTCGCGATCACCATCAATTTTGCTTTGATGATTTTGTAAGTTGCGGTGCAGACGCGGTGGTGATGACAGAAAAAGACGCGGTAAAATGTCGCGCATTTGCCAAAGCAAATTGGTACTATTTAAGAGTCTCTGCGCAGCCGAGCGACGAACTTCGTACTGCGCTAAATAATATTCTGATAAATAAAGGAATTCTTCATGGCATTTGATACTAAATTGCTTGAAATCATTGCGTGTCCGGTGTGTAAAGGCAAGTTACGTTTTGATAAAGAAAATCAAGAACTGATCAGCACCGCAGCGCGTTTGGCGTATCCGGTTCGTGATGATATTCCTGTGCTGTTAGAGAATGAAGCGCGTGAATTGACGTTGGAAGAGGTAGAAAAGTGGAATTCGTAGTCGTCATCCCGGCACGTTTCGCATCAACCCGTTTACCGGGTAAACCTTTAGCTGACATTAACGGCAAGCCGATGATCCAGCATGTCTATGAAGCCGCGGCTAAATCTGGCGCCAAAGCTGTATATATTGCGACCGATCATCAAAGTGTGTTTGATGCTGCTCAAGGGTTTACGGAACACGTTTTAATGACGCGTGAAGATCACCAGTCAGGTACCGAGCGTTTAGCCGAAGTGGTTGAGCAACTCGGTCTTGATGCCAATACCATTGTGGTGAACGTGCAAGGTGATGAACCTTTGCTGGCGCCGGAAAACGTGGTTCAGGTCGCAAAGTTATTACATAGTTCAGATGCGCCGATGGCAACGCTCAGTTTTGATATTCATGATGTTGAAGAAGTGTTGAATCCAAACGCGGTGAAAGTCGTTGCTGACGTCAACCACAACGCCTTGTATTTTTCCCGAGCGTCTATCCCGTTTCAGCGTGATAGCATGTTGCGTTTGGATAAAGACAAAGTCCCTGTTCATCACTTTCAGCGCCATGTTGGGATCTATGCCTATCGTGCGGGTTTTATTCGCGACTATTTAGCATTACCGGTATCGCCACTTGAAGTACAAGAATCCCTTGAACAGCTACGCGTGCTCTATCACGGTTATCAGATCAAAGTCGCCAAAGCGGATGTAGCTGTCCATGCTGGAGTCGATACGCCAGAAGATCTTGCCCGCGTGATCACACATTTACAGCACCATGTTTGAAATCGTTTTGCACCACCACGACTTCGTGGTGGCTTATAAGCCTGCTGGGGTTAGTTTTCATAGTGAAACCGAAGCGGGTTTTGTGGTGTTGCTTGAAGCGCAGCTGGGTATCAAGCTCTATGCTGTACACCGCTTAGATAAAGTGACCTCCGGACTTATCATTTTAGCTACCCATAGCGGTGCGGCGTCAATGCTCACAGACATGTTCAGCAATCGCGTCATCGATAAATTTTATTTAGCTTTGATTGATGCTAAGCCGAAGAAAAAACAAGGCTGGGTAAAAGGCGATATGGCGAAAGCTCGCCGCGGTGCGTACAAATTACTGAAAACTTCAGACAATCCCGCAATTACCCGATTTTATAGTCAATCAATTGCCGAAGGGTTGCGGGCGGTCGTATTAAAGCCTTTCAGTGGCAAAACCCATCAGCTCCGGGTCGCACTTAAAAGCTTAGCCGCACCTATCTTAGGCGATGAGCTATACGGTGGTACACAGTCAGATCGGGTGTATTTACATGCTTATGCCTTATCTTTGGTATGGCAGGGTGAACAAATACAATTGCAGGCTCCTCCTGTGGAGGGGCAATGGTATCGGGTTTATTTGCAACATCAACAAGCCAAGCAGTGGCAACAACCTTGGTTGTTAGAGTGGTAGTATGACGGAAGAAAGAAATTTACGCTTTGGCGGCATTGGCCGTTTATATGGTCAACAGCAGTTAGCTTGGTTGGCAGAGGCGCATTTTTGTGTGATTGGCATTGGCGGTGTCGGCAGCTGGGTTGCTGAGGCTCTGGCAAGAACCGGTGTTGGTACGCTGACACTCATAGACCTTGATGATATTTGTGTCACGAATACCAATCGCCAGATCCACGCTACGCGTGAAACCATTGGCGCCGCGAAAGTTGAGGCGATGAAAGTGCGCTGCGAAGCCATTAACCCAGCGATCAATGTGCTCACCGTGGATGATTTTATTACCTTAGATAACTACCGAGAACTATTGCAAGGCTTTGATTATGTCATTGATTGTATTGATGCGGTAAAAGAGAAAGCGGCGCTTATTGCCCATTGTAAACGCCGCAAGATCCCCGTTATCACCACCGGTGGGGCTGGTGGTCAGACCGATCCAAGCTTGATCCAATACGGCGATGTGGCGAAAACCACGCACGACCCATTACTAGCCAAAGTACGTTATATTTTGCGTAAAGAGTACAACTTTACTACCAACCCCAAGCGTAAGTTTGATGTTGATTGTGTCTATTCTACCGAGCAGTTGGTGTATCCAACCGCGGACGGTGCAGTTTGCCAAATGAAGCAAAATGCAGATGGCAGTAAAAATATGGACTGCGCCACGGGATTTGGTTCTGCCACTATGGTCACGGGCACCTTTGGCTTTTATGCCGCAGCGAAAGCAGTGCGCAAGTATTTAGACCGTAAAGCAAGGCAAGCTTGCTAATAAATACCAACTCATTTGCCAGAAAGGTTAAGCAACCTGGCTGGCAAATGTTTGAATGGCGGCGTCAATGGCATGCACGCCATTACCACGTGATGGGCTCAAGTGTTGCAACAGCTGCAATTCATTAAACACCATCACAGCGCTGGTTTTACTTACCTCTAAGGGAGTTTTACCATTGTAAAATGCCAGAATAATCGCGAGCAAACCCTTAACTATACGCGTATCTGAGTCAGCAACGACAGCTAATTTGCCATCTTGCTCATTTTGGGCCACATGCAACCACACTTTGCTTTCACAGCCTTTCACTAAGGCTGCAGGTGTTTTCAATGGCTCAGGCAGTTCAGGTAATTGCTTACCCAATAACATGATAGTGCGATACTTAGCTTGCCAACCAGAAGATTGCTCTAACTGCTGACGAATGTCGTTAAAATTCATAAAACTATTCTACTAAAACTACTCTGCTAATAAGGCTAAAGCGGCGTTGAGAGCGTTAATAAAGCAGTCTACTTCCGCAAAAGTGTTATAAAAAGCCAAACTAACCCGAATGGTACCACTGATATTAAGCGCTTGCATTAACGGTTGGTTGCAGTGATGACCAGTTCTGACCGCAATACCTTGATGGTCGAGCAAAGTGGCGATATCAAACGGATGTTCATCGCGGAAATTAAAGCTTACAGTTCCTATGTTTTGCGATAAATCACCATAAAGTGTGATGCCATCTATTTGCGTTAAATGCGTGACTAAATAGCGATAGAGCGCTTGCTCGTGGGTTCTTAGTGCTTCAGCATTTTGTGCTTGAATAAATTTCAAGGCTTCGGCAAACGCAATAACACCTGCAATATTCGGTGTTCCAGCCTCAAATTTACCCGGCGCCTCGCGATAAGTGCTGGCTGCGATAGTGACCGTCTCTATCATTTCGCCACCACCTTGGTAAGGTGGTAGTGCATTTAGCAATTCATAGCGACCATAAAGAAAGCCAACACCGGTAGGCCCCAAGGCCTTATGCGCTGAAGCCACGTAGAAATCACAGCCTAGTGCTTTGGGTTTAGGTTGTAAATGCAACAGCGCTTGGGCGCCATCAACCACACAAATGGCACCGTGGCGTTTTGCAGCGGCAATGAGTGTGCTGATATCATGAATATTACCTAGGCCATTCGAGGCATGACAAAGCGCGAGAACTTTTGGTTTATAGCGCGCGATAAGCGCCAATGCGGTATCTAACTCTAAGATACCTTGGCTATTAACGAGAATGGCTTTTAGCTCTGCACCAGTACGCGCGGCAGCAAGTTGCCAAGGCACAATATTGGCGTGGTGCTCCAATTCAGAAATAAGGATGATGTCGCCTTTGCAGAGCGTGTGAGTTAGGCCATGGGCTAATAAATTAAGTGCTTCCGTGGCGCCTTTGGTCCATACAATTTCTCTACTCTCTACTGCTAGGAAATCAGCGAGCACTTCACGGCTTTGTTCGTAACGACGGGTGGCTTCAGCACTAAAGTAATGCACGCCACGATGGACATTGGCATTACATTCGCGATAAAACAGCGCTTCAGTGTCGATTACACAGACTGGCTTTTGGCTGGTTGCGCCATTATCGAAATACACCAGCGGCTCGCCATGTGCGGTTGCGCTAAGCATAGGGAAGTGTGAGCGAAGGGCTGTTAAGTCGAGCATCCGAAATTCCATCACCAAATGGGACTCGGCATTTTAATGCAACAGTATTAAGTTGCAATAAAAAAGGCCGCATTGCGGCCTTTTTTACGTCTAGCGTTTGTCGCTAGGAACAAAATCGCGAGCCGTGTAGCCAGTGTATAGCTGACGTGGACGACCGATTTTGTGACCTGCTTGCGATAACATTTCGTTCCAATGTGAAACCCAGCCAACTGTACGAGACATGGCGAAAATCACAGTAAACATGCTAGTTGGAATACCAATCGCTTTAAGAATGATACCTGAATAGAAATCTACGTTCGGGTATAATTTCTTCTCGATGAAGTATGGGTCTTCAAGCGCGATTTGCTCAAGACGCATCGCAACGTCAAGCAATGGATCTTGAATATTTAGCTCTTTCAATACTTCATGACAAGTTTGACGCATTACCGTCGCACGTGGGTCGAAGTTTTTGTAAACGCGGTGACCAAAGCCCATTAGACGGAACGGATCGTTCTTGTCTTTAGCTTTTGCAACGTATTCGTCGATACGGTCAACCGAGCCGATTTGCTCAAGCATACGTAGACAAGCTTCGTTCGCACCACCGTGCGCAGGACCCCATAATGATGCGATACCGGCTGCGATACATGCATAAGGGTTCGCGCCAGAAGAGCCAGCTAAACGTACAGTTGAAGTTGATGCGTTTTGCTCATGGTCTGCGTGTAGCATGAAAATACGGTCCATTGCTTTGGCAAGCACAGGACTGACTTTGTATTCTTCCGCAGGTACAGAGAACATCATGTGCAGGAAGTTTTCAGCGTAAGTCAAATCGTTACGTGGATACACGAACGGTTGACCGACGTTGTACTTGTAGCACATAGCTGCGATTGTCGGCAGCTTAGCAACTAGTTTGATAGCGCAGCGCATACGTTGGTCAGCATCAGAAATGTCTAAGTCGTCGTGGTAGAACGAAGACAGTGCACCAACGATTGCACACAACATTGCCATTGGGTGAGAATCAACGCGGAAGCCTTGGAAGAAAGCCGCGATTTTCTCGTGTAGCATGGTGTTATGAGTTACTTCCGAAGTAAATTCAGCAAGTTGAACATCGTTAGGCAATTCACCGTTAAGCAGCAAGTAGCACAGCTCAATGTAGTTCGATTTTTCCGCAAGCTGTTCAATTGGGAAACCGCGGTGTAATAACACACCTTTTGTACCATCGATGTAAGTAATTGAAGATTCGCAAGAACCGGTCGACATGAAACCTGGGTCGAAAGTGAAATACCCATGACCACCTAACGTACGAACATCGATGACATCCTGACCCGCAGTGCCTGAGTAGATTGGTAACTCAATTGGGTCATGACCTTCAATCTGGAGTACGGCCTTCTTATCTGCCATTTATGTGTCTCCTATGAAATAACAATTCTGATTGTTATGTTGTGATACTAATGTTAAGCAAATTCCGATCATTGTAACGTAGAAACCGGGGGGAAAGTCAATTTTTCTAGGAATTATGCATGAATGTATAATAAATATTCTGTCTGGATTAAATATTATACCATTGGCTAATTCGCAAGCATCTCAAACTAAACAAGAATTGTAAAAGCCTGCGTACGCTTATATACTATCAGAGGTTTTATACCGTATCGTCTGTGGGTAAACCTGAATGAAAAGTGGAGTTCCGAAAGGTGCTTTGCCTTGGTTTATTTAAGGTGTGCCATTTGTGCATTTTGTGCAAGTGGGTTTTATAAAAACAAGTAGATGAGCTCCTCGTGAGCAAGATGGGCAAGTAACTGTGAAAAAGCAAAGACCTGTAAATCTAGATCTAACGACCATATCAATGCCGGCAACAGCCAAAGCGTCAATTTTGCACCGTGTTACGGGTGTTGCAATGTTCTTCGCTTTGACGTTTGTGATTTGGGCATGGTCTGAGTCTTTATCTTCTGCGGAAGGCTTTGAGTTTGTAAAAGAGCTAATGACTGGCTTTATTGCAAAATTCATCGCTTGGGGCACAGTGACTGTGTTGGCGTATCATATCGTTGGTGGTTTCCGCCATATGATCCAAGACATGGGCTACTGGGAAGATTTAGCTTCAGGCAACAACAGTGCAAAAGCTGCATTAGCGTTGTGGGTAATCTTAGCAATCCTAGCAGGAGTGTGGATATGGTGTTAAATCAAGCAACTCTCAAGCGTGATGGCGTTCAAGACTATGTGTCGTTACGTACTACTGCATTGGTAATCGCAGCTTATGCGATTTTCATTGTTGGATACTTCTTACTGACTCCGACCCTCACTTATGAAGCTTGGAAAGGGTTGTTCTCAAACCTTGCGATGAAAGCTGCGACGCTAATTACATTGACTTGTATTATGGTGCACGCGCGCATTGGTCTTTGGCAGGTACTTACCGACTATGTTAAATGTTCCACAATGCGTTCTATCCTAAGCTTCGTGTTGAACCTTATGGCGGTTGCTTACGTAGCTATTGGTCTATTCGTTCTGTGGGGTGTTTAAGTGAATTATTCTGTTCTTGATTTCGACGCAGTCGTCATCGGTGCGGGTGGCGCTGGTATGCGTGCCGCACTAGCAATCTCTGAGTCTGGCAAGACTTGTGCACTTATTTCCAAAGTTTTCCCAACGCGTTCACACACTGTATCTGCTCAAGGCGGTATCACGGTAGCGCTTGGTAATTCGCACGAGGATAACTGGGAATGGCACATGTACGATACGGTCAAAGGCTCTGATTTTATCGGTGACCAAGACGCTATCGAATATATGTGTAAAACGGGCCCAGAAGCTATTACAGAACTTGAGAATATGGGCTTACCTTTCTCACGTTTTGAAAATGGTCGTGTTTACCAACGTCCTTTCGGCGGTCAGTCGAAAAACTTTGGTGGCGAGCAAGCGGCTCGTACAGCTGCAGCTGCTGACCGTACTGGTCATGCGTTGTTACACTGTTTGTACCAACAAAACGTTAAAAACAAAACTAACGTTTTCTCTGAATGGTACGCATTAGATTTAGTTAAAAACGATAACGGCGATGTAGTAGGTTGTACTGCAATCGAAATCGAAACTGGCCGTATCGTTTATTTCAAATCACGCGCTGTAGTACTTGCGACTGGTGGTGCAGGCCGTATTTACGCCTCTACTACGAACGCACACATCAACACTGGTGACGGTGTTGGTATGGCGACTCGCGCAGGTATTGCGTTACAAGACATGGAAATGTGGCAGTTCCACCCAACGGGTATTGCGGGCGCCGGTGTACTTGTGACTGAAGGTTGTCGTGGTGAAGGTGGTTACCTACTAAACAAAGACGGCGAGCGTTTCATGGAGCGTTATGCACCAAACGCTAAAGATCTTGCATCTCGCGACGTTGTAGCACGTTCAATGATGACAGAGATCCGTGAAGGCCGTGGCTGTGATGGTCCGTGGGGTCCACATATCAAGTTAAAACTTGATCACTTAGGTGAAGAAACACTTAACCTACGTTTACCTGGCGTTTGTGACTTGTCTAAGACATTCGCGCACGTTGACCCAGCAAAAGAGCCAATTCCAGTTATCCCAACTTGCCACTACATGATGGGTGGTGTACCAACTAACGTTAACGGTCAAGTTATCAATGTTGGTGCAAATGGCGAAACTAAAGTAGTTGAAGGTTTGTTCGCAGTAGGTGAGATTGCCTGTGTATCTGTACATGGTGCTAACCGTCTAGGCGGTAACTCACTACTTGACTTGGTTGTATTTGGCCGTGCTGCCGGCAACTTCTTAGGTGTGTATCTAAACGAAGCGCAAGCGACGAAAGATGCATCTAAGTCTGACATTGATACGGCGTTTGCACGTTTCAATCGTTGGGAAAGTTCGAAACCTGGCCAAGGTGAAGACCCAGTACAAATCAAGAAAGACCTACAACAGTGTATGCAGCTGAACTTCTCGGTATTCCGTGAAGGTCAAGCGATGAACGAAGGTCTTGAGCAATTAAGAGTGATTCGTGACCGTCTACAATATGCTCGTCTTGATGATAAGTCGTCTGAGTTCAACACCCAACGTATCGAGTGTTTAGAACTAGACAACTTAATGGAAACAGCGTTCGCAACTGCGGTTGCTGCTAACTTCCGTACTGAAAGTCGTGGCGCACACTGTCGTTTTGACTTCCCAGATCGTGATGACGACAACTGGTTATGTCACACAGTCTACAACCCGACCTCTGAGTCAATGGGCAAGCGTGAAGTGAACTTCGCACCGACGACTCGTGAAGCATTCCCACCTAAAGCGCGTACTTATTAGGAGCTAAACGATGGCAAAGTTAGAATTTTCTGTTTATCGTTACAATCCAGATGTGGACAATGTGCCACGTATGCAGGAATACACGCTTGAGGTGGAAGAAGGGCGTGACATGATGGTGTTGGATGCACTTTTAAAATTAAAAGAGCAAGATCCAACGCTGTCATTCCGTCGTTCATGCCGTGAAGGTGTCTGTGGTTCCGACGGTATCAACATGAACGGTAAAAACGGTCTAGCCTGTATTACCCCAGTTTCTGCGTTACAGAAAGGTGGTAAAGGCAAGATTGTGATCCGTCCATTACCAGGCTTACCGGTTGTTCGTGACTTAGTTATTGATATGACTCAGTTCTACAAACAATACGAAAAAGTGAAGCCATATTTAATTAATGATACACCAGCAGCCGGTGAGCGTTTACAGTCTATTGAAGAACGTGACAAGCTCGATGGTTTGTATGAGTGTATTTTGTGTGCCTGTTGTTCGACTTCATGTCCGTCATTCTGGTGGAATCCAGATAAGTTCATCGGTCCAGCAGGCCTACTACATGCATATCGTTTCTTAGTGGATAGCCGTGATACGGCCACTGAACAACGTCTAGCAGATCTAGACGACGCGTTCAGCGTATTCCGCTGTCACGGTATCATGAACTGTGTTAACGTGTGTCCAAAAGGCCTAAATCCAACTAAGGCCATCGGTCACATTAAATCTATGTTGTTAAATCGCGCGGTTTAACGCATATTTAGCACCACAAGATGGCAAGCCTCTGCTTGCCATCTTGTTTTGTCTGTTTAATATCTGCGCTAGAGAAAGGGCTAATAGATGCACGAAGGTGTGATGAAGGCATGGCTAGAATCTTCTCACTTATACGGCGGTAACGTTGCTTATGTAGAAGGTTTGTATGAGGCGTATCTTGATGATGCGACTTCTGTGCCAGAAGAATGGCGAGAAGTGTTTGACCAACTTCCAAGAGTAGACGGAGTTGACGTAGAAGTTAAACACTCAGAAGTGAAAGCACAATTCGCGGAATTAGCGAAAAACAAACACAAACAAGTGATTGTTGCATCGGAAGGTGCCGCTGACGCGAAACAAGTAAGAGTTCTGCAGTTAATTAACGCCTTTAGATTCAGAGGACACCAAAACGCTAACCTTGACCCATTAGGGCTTTGGAAACGTGAGCGGGTCAGAGATCTTGAACTGGATTATCATGAATTAACTGATGCAGATCTAGACAAAGAATTCAACGTAGGTTCTTTCGCCTGTGGCAAAGAAACTATGAAATTAAAAGACTTGTACGCAGCGCTAAAAACCACTTACTGTGGTTCAATTGGTGCGGAGTACATGCACATCACTTCTACAGAAGAAAAGCGTTGGTTACAACAACGTCTAGAGTCTTCATTTGCCCAGCCGCAATTCAGCACAGACGCTAAACTTCGTATCCTTCAAGGCCTTATTGCTGCAGATGGTTTAGAAAAATACCTAGGTGCAAAATTCCCAGGCGCGAAGCGCTTCTCATTGGAAGGCGGTGACGCTTTAGTACCAATGATGAAAGAACTGATCCACCGAGCTGGTGAAAGTGGTCAGCAGGAAGTTGTTATCGGTATGGCGCACCGTGGTCGTTTGAACGTCCTCATCAACGTATTGGGTAAAAACCCACAAGTATTGTTTGACGAATTCGCAGGTAAGTACGGTGAACTGGCAGGTTCTGGTGACGTGAAGTACCACATGGGCTTCTCATCAGATTTCGCCACTAAAGGTGGCAACGTTCACATGGCGTTGGCGTTTAACCCGTCGCACCTTGAAATCGTTAACCCAGTTGTTATGGGTTCAGTACGTGCGCGTTTAGATCGCTTGAACTGCAAATCAGGTTCTAAAGCACTACCAGTGACTATTCACGGTGACTCAGCAATTGCTGGTCAAGGTGTAGTACAAGAAACCTTCAACTTGTCACAAACTCGTGCGTTTGGTGTAGGTGGCTCAATTCGTATCGTGGTTAACAACCAACTTGGTTTCACCACGTCACGTAAAGAAGACGTTCGTTCAACAGAATATTGTACTGACATCGCTAAGATGGTTCAGGCACCGATTTTCCACGTTAACTCTGACGACCCAGAAGCTGTTGCGTTTGTAACTCAAGTTGCACTTGATTTCCGTAACCAGTTCCGTCGCGACGTGGTCATTGATTTAGTGTGTTACCGCCGTCATGGTCATAACGAAGCCGATGAGCCGAACGCAACTCAGCCGTTAATGTACCAGAAGATCAAAAAGCACCCAGTGCCACGTGAAATTTACGCGCAAAAGCTCGCTGCTGAAGGCGTAATTTCGCTTGAAGCCGTTGCGCAAATGGCTGAAGACTATCGTGTTGGCCTAGATAAAGGCGAATGTGTGGTAGCAGAGATCCAAAAAGACACCAAGCATTCATCAGATTGGTCGAAGTTTATTGGTCACGATTGGGATACGCCTTATAACCCAACGGTATCAATCGAAAAACTGAAAATGTTAGGTGAATGCCTAGCAAATTATCCAGCTAACCATGAAGCACACTCACGCGTGGCGAAAATTTACGAAGACCGTAAAGCCATGGCATCAGGCGAAAAGCCGCTAGATTGGGGTATGGCTGAATCATTAGCCTATGCAACTTTGGTGGATGAAGGTGTGGATATTCGTATGACGGGTCAGGATTCTGGCCGTGGTACATTCTTCCACCGTCACGCTGTGGTACATAACCAAAAAGATGCGGCTACTTATATTCCATTGCAACACATTCGTGAAGGCCAAGGCGCATTCGAAGTATATGACTCAGTTTTGTCTGAAGAAGCCGTACTGGCATTCGAATACGGTTACGCGACTGCCGAGCCAACCTCGTTAGTACTGTGGGAAGCTCAGTTCGGTGACTTCGCAAACGGTGCACAAGTGGTGTTTGACCAGTTCTTAAGTTCTGGTGAGCAGAAATGGGGCCGTCTATGTGGTTTGACGATTCTTCTTCCGCACGGTTACGAAGGTCAAGGTCCAGAGCATAGTTCTGCACGTTTAGAGCGTTTCTTGCAACTGTGTGCTGATCACAACATGCAAGTGTGTGTGCCAACGACACCAGCTCAAGTGTATGCAATGTTACGTCGTCAATCAGTACGTCCACTACGTCGTCCACTTATCGTGATGACACCTAAGTCATTACTGCGTCATCCATTGGCAATTTCGTCATTAGAAGAGCTATCAAATGGCGTATTCCAAAACATGATCGACGAGATTGATGAAATCAATCCAGCTAATGTTGAACGTGTGGTGTTCTGTAGCGGTAAAGTTTACTACGACTTATTACAAGAGCGTCGTAAGCAAGAACTGAACAACATTGCAATCGTGCGTGTGGAACAACTTTATCCGTTCCCGCACAAAGAAATGGACGAGATCATGGCGCGCTATCAACACGTGCGTGACTTCGTATGGTGTCAGGAAGAGCCACAAAACCAAGGCGCTTGGTACTGCTCACAACACCATTTCTGGGAAGCAATTCCAAAGGGTGCTACGCTTAGTTACGCGGGTCGTAAAGCAGCAGCAGCGCCAGCGTGTGGTTATTTATCAACGCACAACAAAGAACAAACTGCGTTGGTCGCTGACGCACTAACTATCAATAAATAAGGACGAGACAATGGCAATTGAAATTAAAGTTCCTGTGCTGCCGGAATCCGTTGCTGATGCCACAGTAGCAACTTGGCATGTTAGCGTTGGCGATACAGTTCAGCGCGACCAAAACTTGGTTGACATTGAAACTGATAAAGTAGTTTTAGAAGTTGTTGCGCCAGAAGCTGGCGTGATCACTGAAATCTTACATCCAGAAGGCGCAACTGTACTTGGTCAACAAGTCATTGCGTTGGTTGGTGCAGCGGGCGAGCAGCCAGCAGCACCTGCTCAAAAGTCAGAACAGCCTGCAGCGGCAACAGCATCAGAAGGTAAAGAAGTGGACATTAAAGTACCTGTACTTCCAGAATCAGTAGCAGACGCTACGATTGCAACTTGGCACGTGCAACCAGGTGAAGCAGTAAAACGTGACCAGAACCTAGTTGACATTGAAACAGACAAAGTTGTGCTAGAAGTTGTTGCACCAGCAGACGGTGTAATGGGCGAGCACATTCACGCTGAAGGTGAAACCGTTCTAGCAGAACAAATCATCGGCAAGCTTGTTGTTGGTGCTGCGGATCCAGCAACCGCGCAAGCTACAGCTGCACCTGCTGCAGGCGACGACAACAATGACGTGTTGACACCGTCAGTACGTCGTCTAATTGCAGAGAAAGGCTTAGATGCGTCAAAGATCAAAGGCTCTGGCAAAGGTGGTCGTATCACCAAAGAAGACGTTGAAGCCTTCTTAAATGCACCAGCAGCGCCTGCAGCGGCACCAGCTGCCAAGCCAGCAGCTGCACCTGTGGTTGCGTTAGGTGAGCGTACTCAGAAGCGTGTTCCGATGACGCGTCTTCGTAAGACTATCGCTAACCGTTTATTAGAAGCGAAGAACTCAACGGCGATGTTAACTACGTTCAACGAAGTCAACATGAAGCCAATTATGGACCTACGTAAGCAGTATCAAGACGTGTTCGAGAAGCGTCACGGTATTCGTTTAGGCTTTATGTCTTTCTACGTAAAAGCAGTAGTTGAAGCGCTAAAACGCTTCCCAGAAGTCAACGCATCTATCGATGGTGATGATATCGTTTACCACAACTACTTCGACGTAAGCATTGCAGTTTCTACACCACGTGGCTTGGTAACTCCAGTATTACGTGACTGTGACAAGCTATCATTAGCTGAGATTGAAAAAGCTATCAAAGACTTAGCAATCAAAGGCCGTGATGGCAAGCTGACAGTGGATGACATGATGGGCGGTAACTTCACTATCACTAACGGTGGTGTATTCGGCTCATTGCTATCAACGCCAATCATCAATCTGCCACAGTCTTCAATTCTTGGTATGCACAAAATTCAAGACCGTCCAATGGCGGTAGATGGCAAAGTTGAAATTCTACCTATGATGTATCTAGCGCTAAGCTACGATCACCGTCAAATCGATGGTAAAGAGTCTGTAGGCTTCTTAGTGACAATTAAAGAGTTGCTTGAAGATCCAGCGCGTTTGCTACTAGACGTTTAATCGTAAGTTAATTTTTGAAGCTGTGTGTTCCGACATGCAGCTTTTTTTTTGCGCCTTTGGTCTAACTGGGGTTTTCTTGGAAGCCCTTGAGATCTATACTAGGTGCGCAATTTGGGATAGCTGATTATTTGCATAAATATTCAGCTTTTTTAGTAAAAAAAATTGGATAAAGCATCATGAATTTGCATGAGTACCAGGCAAAACAACTGTTTGCCGAATATGGTTTACCAGTATCTGAGGGTTTTGCATGTGATACCCCTCAAGAAGCGGTAGAAGCTGCCGGAAAAATCGGTGGTGACAAGTGGGTTGTTAAGTGTCAAGTGCACGCAGGTGGCCGTGGTAAAGCGGGCGGTGTTAAACTTGCAGACAGCAAAGACGAAATCAGAGCATTTGCTGAAAAATGGCTTGGCAAAAACCTTGTTACTTATCAAACTGATGAGAAAGGTCAGCCAGTTGCAAAAATTCTAGTTGAAAGCTGCACTGACATTGCAAACGAATTATACCTAGGTGCTGTTGTTGACCGTACGACTCGTCGTATCGTGTTCATGGCGTCTACTGAAGGTGGTGTTGAGATCGAGAAAGTGGCAGAAGAAACGCCAGAACTCATCCACAAAGTAGCAATCGATCCATTAGTAGGTCCACAAGCTTACCAAGGTCGTGAATTAGCATTTAAACTTGGCTTAGATGCCGAGCAAGTTAAACAGTTCACTAAGATCTTCCTAGGTCTTGCGAACATGTTCATCGCTTACGATTTCGCTCTACTTGAAATCAACCCGTTAGTTATCACTGAGCAAGGCAACCTTCATTGTCTTGACGGTAAAATTAACGTTGACGGCAATGCTATGTTCCGTCAAAAGAAAATCCGTGAATTCCACGACCCATCACAAGAAGATGCGCGTGAAGCACACGCAGCAAGCTTTGAGCTTAACTATGTTGCACTAGATGGTAATGTAGGTTGTATGGTTAACGGTGCAGGCCTAGCAATGGGTACTATGGATATCGTAAACCTACACGGTGGCAAACCAGCTAACTTCCTTGACGTAGGTGGTGGCGCGACTAAAGCACGTGTTGCTGAAGCGTTCAAAATCATCCTTTCTGACACTAACGTAAAAGCGGTTCTTGTGAACATCTTCGGTGGTATCGTACGTTGTGACATGATCGCAGAAGGTATCATTGGCGCAGTTAAAGAAGTTGGTGTAAACGTGCCAGTAGTAGTGCGTTTAGAAGGTACAAACGCTGAACTAGGTCGTGAAGTACTTGCAAACTCAGGTCTTGACATCATCGCAGCAGAATCGTTGACAGATGCAGCTCTGAAAGTAGTTGCAGCAGCGGAGGGTAAATAATGTCGGTTTTAATTAACAAAGACACTAAGGTAATCTGTCAAGGTTTCACTGGTGGTCAAGGTACTTTCCACTCTGAGCAAGCGCTACAGTACGGTACGCAAATGGTTGGTGGTGTTTCTCCAGGTAAAGGCGGCACAACTCACCTAGGTCTACCAGTATTCAACACAGTGCGTGAAGCAGTAGAAGCAACTGGCGCAACTGCGTCTGTTATCTACGTACCAGCTGCGTTCTGTAAAGATGCTATCCTTGAAGCAATCGACGCTGGTATCCAGTTGATCGTTTGTATCACTGAAGGTATCCCAACGCTTGATATGGTTGACGTGAAAGTTAAGCTTGAGCAAACTGGCGTTCGTATGATTGGTCCAAACTGCCCAGGTGTTATCACTCCAGGTCAATGTAAAATTGGTATCATGCCAGGCCACATCCACTTACCAGGTAAAGTAGGTATCGTATCTCGTTCTGGTACTTTGACTTACGAAGCGGTTAAGCAAACAACAGACGCAGGCTTCGGTCAATCAACGTGTGTTGGTATCGGTGGCGACCCAATTCCTGGTACTAACTTCATTGACGTATTGAAGATGTTCCAAGAAGATCCGCAAACTGAAGCTATCGTGATGATCGGTGAGATCGGCGGTACTGCTGAAGAAGAAGCGGCTGAGTTCATCAAGCACAACGTGACTAAGCCAGTGGTTTCTTACATTGCTGGTGTAACTGCACCTGCAGGTAAGCGTATGGGTCACGCAGGCGCTATCATCGCTGGCGGTAAAGGTACAGCTGATGAGAAGTTTGCAGCTCTTGAAGCGGCAGGCGTGAAAACAGTACGTTCTCTAGCAGACATCGGTCTTGCACTTAAAGAGAAAGCGGGCTGGTAATCACCCCCTTCTGTAAAAAAGGCCCGTAAGGGCCTTTTTTATTTTCCCTGATTTCTTCTATACTTGGCTAAAATAGCCACAGTGGTGAAGATGTGAAGTCATTTGTCCAGATCCTGATCTGCGTTTTGCTCCTTGGTAGTGGTCAGAATGTTGTCGCACAATTCGATCAGAATTGGTCTAAAGCACGCCTTGATTTAGAACAACAGGTGTTGGTGTCACCAAGTGCAAGTCTTCAAGAAATTCAGCTTAAACTTAAAAACCAAACGTTAGACCCTGAGCAACAATTATTTCTACTCACTTTACAAGCGCGCATTGAGTTCTTTAAAGGTGAAATGAGTGCCGCTAAATCATCGTTCGCTAAGGCCGATGCGTTACAAAAATCCTTTGCTCTAAGCTGGAGTCATGGCTATTTCTTCATGTATCGCAGTTATTTTGCGATTGAAGAGGGCAGCTTAGATAGCGCGCGGCAGTTTATCAAGCAAGCGCGTAGCACTTTCGTGGCACTTAAAGACTCAGAGCAACTCATTCGTGTTGCAGCCCTTGAAGGGGTAGTTCTAATCTGGCGCGAGGAATATCCAGAGGCGTTAAAAGTGCTGCAAGATGCGCATGCTTTTATTATGCGTAATCAAGTCAGCGAGACCACTCAACTAACGCTTTATGATGCGCTCACCGCCTACTACGCAACCATGAAGTATTTCGACAAGGGGCTTGAGTTTGCGCTACTGGCGGCCAATTTCGCTAAGCAAAATAGTAATATTTTGGATGGTCTACCGGCAAAATATAATCTTTGCTTGGTTTACTTGCGCTCTGAGAAGTTGAATGAAACCGAACAGTGCTATTTGGAAATGGCCGAAGTCGCTCAGCAATTTAGTTTACCTCGTTACCAATTTTGGGCTCCATCGGGGCTTGGTAAAGTGGCTTTAGCGCGTGAGCAATGGCATGAGGCGCTTGACTATTTTGCACAAGCACAGGAAAACGAGTTTTCTGCAATCATCAATCCTGCCCACTTAATTGTATTACGTAATAATCAAGCGCGCGCGCTAATGGCAATCAACAATCAGGCTGCAGCACTTGGTAAAATTAAAGAGTCTCTGGCAATCATCAAGGATTACCATAGCCCTCTAAATAACCGTTATTTGCGCCAAACCCTAAAACTACAAGCGGAGATTTTGGTGGGGGGAAAAAATTACCAAAGTGCGGTTAAGGTGCTTAGTGATTATATCGCGTTGATTGAAGAGTCTGAGCGCGAAACTAAGGCGATTTTAGAACAGGAAGCGAAAAGTTTCTATGGCGCAGAGCAACATCGACTGCAGCTGGCTTTAGCGGACCAAAAATTGGAGGCACAGGCAGCTCATGTAAAAGAGCTACAGCAACAAAAGTCGTTGATGATAGCGTACGTTCTAGTGTTTCTAGCAACAGTATTCTGTGGTTTGTTGTTTTGGTATTTTCAAGGCCAGTTTAAGGCAAATAAGCTTAAGTATTATTCCAAAGATCCACTCACTGGTTTGTTTAACCGTTTGTATTTGCATGATCAGTTAGAAAAGCTGATATACAGTCATGCCCATTTCAGCATAGTGACATTAGATCTTACGCGGTTTAAAGCCATCAATGACAGATTTGGCTATCAAGTTGGGGACGAGATCATTCGCGAGTTTGCCAAGGCCTTAAAAGAGAGCTTTCGCGAGGACAGAGACATTATTGTGCGTAGCGGCGGCGAGGAGTTTGTAATTTTGTACTGTACTGAGTCACATAATAATTTACCCAGTCGTCTTGAAGCAGTTAAACAACGACTTAATGAGAGAATTACGCGTTTAGTCGATGTTGAAGTACAGTTCGATTCACAAGTGCTCGAGTATAACCAACAAGGACTTGCGACATTATTGGTGCAAATCGATAATGCGTTACGAGGCTAATGCGCTACGTCATTGGCGTAACGCATTAAGCAATTTTTGATTAGTAATCGTAACTGATGTGCTGGAAGAAACGCACATTTAAGTCTTGCTTTTCTGCACTAATTGGGAATACCGCAGCAAAGTCGCGGATCATAGCTTCCACTTGATTCATAAATTTGCCGTAGCCCATGTCATGTTTATCAGAGCGTTTAGCGACCACCACAAAATGCATCATTTCAACCAATTTTTGCTCGTTAAAAATAATATTGATTTGCGGCGTATCGCTATTTTGGTCAAAACTCAATTTTTGCAGTTCACGGTTCATATCTGAGTTATCAAATTTACTGCTGCGTACGATAGGTAAGCGGCCATCTGCCACCATGGCACAATGTGTTAGTTGACGCTGTGCACAAGCTGATTGGAATTTATCAGCAATTAAATTGTAAAAGCCGCTATAGTGCCCGTCCAAAGTAATGGTTTGATAGGCTGTCTTAATAGCGCGAGTTACTGGAATACTAAAGGTGGCATAAGTCATCTCAGAATGTTCCGCTGGTAACACGCAATTACGTGCTTGATACCTTGGATACAAGGCCCGCAACTTATAACCATAAGACTCTTTATTGCCTTTTTGTTTGGCGAACAAATCGTAGGTGAGATGCTGATGATCACGCACTCGGTATTGAAATTCAGGTTCAGGTAAGCGGGCTTTTAACTCGGCTAGCACTTTGCGTACGCGAGTGTGGAAGTTAGCGGCCTGAGCGCGCAATTCTTCACCTGTTGCCAAGAACAGAATGCGGATCTTACGAGCTTTCCAAGTGGCGTCAAAATAGGTCTTGTGTGCCTCGTGATATCTAGGGTTATAGAAAAACAACATTTGTTTTTCAGTTTGTAATGTGTACGCTTCTTCATGAAAACGGACCACAGGTAATTTGTCGTTAGCAATAAGATGAACGTTGTGTAATTCGTATTCATCACACAAGGCAAAGAGTTGGCGCGCAATACGCTCATAGCAGCTTTCGATATCATCAAAACAGTGATAGAAACTGTCTTCTGGTTTAAATTCTGCCAAAATATAGTGGTTGTTACGTGCGCTGGTTGGAATGTAGACGCGGTGTAAGTTCATTGAAGCCATGTTGAATCCCTCTTGATACTTCACAAATTGTCGCCACTATAGTCGTAAAGCATGACCGTTTTATTGCGCTAGAACAATTTTCGTCATACTTTTGCAACTTGGCTGACTTGTTGGGTTTTCGGCGGCAAAAAGGGCGAGTATTTCTGGTTAAATTGCGCAGTTAACTACTGTATGTTAGCGTCATATTTTGTAATAATGTCGACGTATTTATATTTGCATTGCATAGAGGATGCTATTTCTATGGCGGACATTGAACATCGCCCAACGAACTTTATTCGTAATATTATTGATGAAGATCTTAAAAGTGGTAAGCACAGCAGTACTCACACGCGCTTCCCACCAGAGCCAAACGGTTTCCTGCACATCGGACACGCAAAATCAATCTGCCTGAATTTTGGTATCGCGGTCGATTACCAAGGTAAATGTAACCTACGTTTTGATGATACAAACCCAGAAAAAGAAGACATCAACTACGTAAATTCTATCCAAGAAGACGTAAAATGGCTTGGCTTCCAGTGGGATGGTGAAGTTTGCTACTCATCTAACTACTTTGATCAATTACACGACTATGCGGTGGAATTGATCCAAAAAGGCTTGGCTTATGTGTGCTTCCTAAGCCCAGACGAAGCCCGTGAATATCGTGGCACTTTAACTGAGCCGGGTAAAAACAGCCCATATCGCGACACGCCAGTTGCAGAAAACTTAGCCTTGTTCGCAAAAATGCGCAATGGTGAGTTTAAAGAGGGCGAGTGTGTGCTGCGCGCAAAAATCGATATGGCCAGTTCATTTATCGTATTACGCGATCCTATCATCTATCGCATTCGGTTTGCTCATCACCACCAAACGGGTGACAAGTGGTGCATTTACCCAATGTACGATTTTACGCACTGTATTTCTGACGCATTGGAAGGCATTACCCATTCATTGTGTACATTGGAGTTCCAAGACAACCGTCGTTTATACGATTGGGTGTTGGATAACATTAGTATTGAGTGTCATCCACAGCAAATCGAATTTTCACGTTTGAATCTTGAATACACTGTGATGTCGAAGCGTAAATTAAACGACTTAGTGGTGAACGGCCATGTTGATGGTTGGGATGATCCGCGTATGCCAACCATTGCTGGTCTACGTCGTCGCGGTTACACACCTGCGTCAATTCGTGAGTTTTGTAAGCGTATTGGTATTACAAAACAAGACAACATGGTTGAAATGGGCATGCTTGAAGCTTGTATCCGTGAAGACTTAAACGATAACGCGCCGCGTGCTATGGCGGTAATGGAACCCATCAAAGTTGTAATTGAAAACTTTGCTGAAGGTACAGTGGAAGAATTAAGTGCTGCAAATCATCCAAATAACGAAGCGATGGGCACACGTATCCTGCCTTTCTCACGTGAACTTTACATTGAGCGTGAAGATTTCCGCGTTGAAGCAAACAAGCACTATAAGCGTTTGGTGTTAGGCAAAGAAGTACGTCTGCGTAATGCCTACGTTATTAAGGCTGAGCGCTATGATGCGGATGAAAATGGCAATATCACCACAGTGTATTGTAGCTACGACCCTGAAACTTTGGGTAAGAACCCAAGCGATGGTCGTAAGGTTAAAGGTGTTATTCACTGGGTAAGTGCATCACATGCGATTGATGCAGAAATTCGTCAATACGACAGACTTTGTACTGTGCCTAACCCAGCTGCGTCAGACGACTTTACCACCACATTAAACCCAGACTCATTGGTGATTATTCAAGGTGCGAAGCTTGAGCCTTCACTAGCCAACGCGGTGCCTGAAAAAGGTTACCAATTTGAACGTATGGGTTATTACTGTCGTGACAACAAAGCGGCTGGTTTAGTGTTTAACCAAACTGTTGGTTTACGTGACTCATTTGCAAAAGTAGACCAAGAATAATTTGGTTTGCCTTTGAAGATTAAAACGGTCCTCTTTGGGCCGTTTTTTGTTTGACTATAGTACTTGAATTTGTGACGTTCTCGCGCTAAAAACAAAAAACCGGCATCAGCCGGTTTTTAGCAAAGCGCAAAAGCTTAGTTGCCGTTTTCTGCAGCGTATTTCTTACACGCTTCAACGTCTGAGCACTCGCCATATAGATAAAGAGAATGGTTGGTCAAACGAATGCCGTTTTCTTGAGCGATTTGATCTTGACGTGATTCAATCATGTCATCTTCAAACTCGACAACACGGCCACATTTCAAACATACTAAGTGGTCATGGTGTGAAGCACCAGACAGCTCAAATACAGACTTTCCACCTTCAAAGTGGTGACGGGTTACAATGCCTGCGTCATCAAACTGGTTTAGAACTCGATAAACGGTGGCTAGACCGATTTCTTCGCCCTTGTCTAACAAGATTTTGTAAACATCTTCAGCACTGATATGTTGATTATCAGGAGACTGGAGAATTTCCAGAATCTTGATCCTAGGTAGCGTTACTTTCAATCCCGCTTTTTTAAGCTCTAAATTATGATCAGTCATTACATCTGTCTCAATTTGTATTTGTTATTGCTATTAGAAGTTAGTCAGCACGACTCGACTAACTTATAATAACGCGGCTCGGCTTGAAGTGCAAAAATTGCTTAGTCTTCAAGCTCGCTTAAACACATTTCTTCATAAACTTGCTTACACCAAGCTTTAACACGTTGTTCAGTCAATTCTGGCTGACGGTCTTCGTCAATGCCAAGGCCAACAAAGTGGCTTTCATCAGCCATGCCTTTTGATGCCTCGAAGTTATAACCTTCAGTTGGCCAGTGACCAACCACAATGGCACCGCGCTTGGTAACGATGTCATTGATCATACCCATAGCATCAAGGAAGTATTCGGCATAATCTTCTTGGTCGCCGCAACCAAAGATTGCAACCAGTTTGCCTTCGAAATCAACTTCCTCTAATTCCGGGAAAAAGTCATCCCAATCACATTGGGCTTCGCCGTAATACCATGTTGGAATACCAAACAGAAGCAGGTCGAACTCAGCAATTTCTTCCTTCGAGCTTTTGGCGATGTCTTTGACATCTACTAACTTTTTGCCAAGCTCTTTTTGGATCATCTTAGCAACGTGTTCTGTGTTGCCTGTGTCGCTGCCGAAAAAAATACCTACACTTGCCATTTACGTGCTTACCTTCTATCTATTAATCGCTAATTTTTCTTGCAATATGGTTTCAATCAAAACACTCCGACTGATGTTTTGTGCTTCTGCCATATCACTTAATGCCTGATATAACTCGGATGAAACTTTAAATTCGATCCGTTTTAATCCTCGCGCACGGTCACGCTTGATTTGATTGCGCTTGTTGACCTTAAGCTGAATATCCCGAGGAAGGGGATTGGTTTTTGGTCTACCAGGTCGCTTTTCGTTTTCAAATAAATCTATAGTTGTTCTATCTGCGTCTGACTTGGCCATGATCACCCAACACCTGCACCTTGCCAGAATACCTGGATCAATCCTTTAGCGATGAACCCAGCACAGCCTAAAAATAACACTAACCATACGACAAAACGACCCGATTTAGGAACATTACCTTTCTTTAAAACGTCTTGGATAGCCATTCCGATAAAGAAAAATATCCCAGCTAGGCCAAAGTATAGGCCAATGGTTTCGATTTCGTTGATAAATACATTAACCATGCTAGTAAAACTCATAACTAAAACGGGGCGTACTATAACACACTCATTTAGAGAAATTTAACTTTGGATGTGAAAATCCATGCAGTTATTGAAGAAAATCAACAATTGACTTGTTCACCGCAACCGGTTTTTCTGCGTGTAGCCAATGCCCCGCGCCGTGAATGATTTTTCCTTTAGAATTTGGAAACAATTTGGCGATGATTTCTCTGTGTTCGGCCAGAATATAGTCTGAGTTACTGCCTTTGATAAATAAAGTTTCGCACAAACAAGAATCATTTGCATCTATATTGCCGATAATTTTTCCATAATGTTGTTTTAACGCTGTGAGATTAAAACGCCAGGTCAAATTGCCCGAATCGTCTTTGGCTAAGCTTTTCAATAAAAACTGCCTAACGCCAGCTTCTGCAATATGCTTACTCATAAGTGCATCGGCGTCACTGCGGCTACTCACCTTGTTTAGTGAAACCTCACTAAGGGCCTCAATAATGCTATTATGACGGCTGTGATACGCAACAGGGGCGATATCTAGCACAACCAGTTTATTCACTAGAGTAGGGGCCTGCATCGCTACTTGCATGGCAACTTTGCCCCCCATGGAATGGCCAACAAAATGGGCATTACTCACGCCAATTGTGTGGAGCGTTTCAATCACATCGTTGGCCATCAGTGGATAGTCGTGCTCGCTGTGGTGCGGCGATTGGCCATGGTTACGTAAATCAAAATTGATGACTTGGAACTGCTCTGCCAACGCTTTAGCAATAATGTTGAGGTTTTCTAACGAGCCGAATAGGCCATGTAGTAACACAACGCAAGGCTTTTCAATGTTGAATGTCGCTTGGTCAGCAGTAACCGAAGGTAGTTCAGGGAATAGTTTGTAATTCAGTTGCATGGCGGCTGTCATTGATTTTGCAATAAGCCTATTTTGCCAGTGTTATGCGGTTTTTCAAAGCCGTAGAGTAAAGTTGTAAATCAGGATATAATCAGGCAAAACTGAGAACTAAGTCAGTATAGGAACGACATGAAAAACATAGAAATAGATGATGAGCTATATCAGTACATTGCCAGTAACACTCAAAGTATTGGTGAAAGCGCCTCTCAGATCCTGCGTCGTTTATTAAATCTCGCCGCGACTAACGCGAACACACCTGTTGCCAGCACACAGCCACAAGAACAGCCCGCTGTTGAAGTAGCTGCAAAACCTGCTGTGGTTGTCACACCGGTGTCAAAACCTGCTGCTAGCGTATTTAATATCTTAAATAAAGAAGAACTGGCTATGCAAAAAGGCGTGGTTGGCCGGTTCTTGTTTATTCTCTCGGCGTTATACCGGACTCATAAAAAAGAATTTAACTGCATCCTTGATATTAAAGGACGCGATCGTATCTATTTTGCGACGAGCAAAAAAGCGTTGCTTGAAAGTGGCAGCAGTATGAATCCAAAACAAATTGAAGGCAGTGAGTTTTGGGTCATGACCAATTCAAACACCACCAGAAAGAAAATGATGTTGCACGAAGTGGCTCGCGCGTTGGGCTATAGTGAAACTCAAGCCGAAAACATCCGAGACTATCTTTAAGGATCACTAAAGGAACGACTATGGCAATTCATCCTGGCGCAGGTAAACAGGCCCCTAAATCAGAATTGGTAAATATTCCCAAACTTGTCTCTGCTTATTATCTTAATGAGCCAGATTTGGAACAATTTCCTGAGCAAAGTGTTGAGTTTGGTACGTCAGGCCATCGCGGCTGTTCGTACTATGTAAAATTTAACGAATCACATATTTTGGCGATTACTCAGGCGATTTGCGACTACCGAAAGGCTAACAATATTTTTGGCCCTTTATTTTTAGGTAAAGACACCCACGCGCTATCAGAAGCCGCATTTAATTCTGCAATTGAAGTGCTGGTTGCCAATGAAGTTCAAGTGATAACGCAGGAAAACGACGATTTTACGCCGACGCCTGTTATTAGCCATGCCATAGTCACGCACAACCTTGCTTATCCACATGAATTGGCTGACGGCATTGTGGTTACTCCGTCGCATAATCCGCCTGAAGATGGTGGTTTTAAATATAACCCGCCAAATGGTGGACCTGCGGATACTGAAGTCACGAACTGGATCCAAGACCGTGCCAACCAATTGTTATTGGAAGATTTAGTCGAAGTTGAATTGTTTCCTTACGCTAAAGCCAAACGTTCTGGTTTTATCAAATATCAAGACTTAATCACGCCTTATGTTGCGGATTTAGCTAATATCATTGATTTACAAGCCATCGCAAAAGCTGGCGTACGTATTGGCGTTGACCCGCTAGGTGGCTCTGGAATTAATTTCTGGCCTGTGATTGCAGCGCATTATGGCTTAAATATTACTGTGGTAAACGATGATGTTGACCCGCGTTTTGCATTTATGCCATTGGATAAAGACGGCAAGATTCGCATGGATTGTTCGTCACCCTATGCCATGGCAAACCTGATTGCGTTAAAAGATGATTATGACATAGGTATTGGTAACGACCCAGATTACGATCGCCACGGTATTGTGACTCCAGATGGTTTGATGAATCCAAACCATTTCTTGGCGGTTGCCATTGATTATCTACTCACCCATCGCCCATTTTGGTCTAAAACATTGAAAATCGGTAAGACTTTAGTGTCGAGTGCAATGATAGACAAAGTCGTTGCCAGTCACGGTCGCCAAGTACATGAAGTACCAGTTGGCTTTAAATGGTTTGTCGATGGCTTAGCTGAAGGCACATTGGCTTTTGGTGGCGAAGAAAGTGCGGGGGCATCATTTTTACGCCGTAATGGTGCGGTATGGAATACCGACAAAGACGGTTTTATTCTTGGCTTACTCGCAGCGGAAATTCTTGCTGTAACAGGTAAAACACCTTCAGCGCGTTATAAAGAACTAGAGGCAGAATTTGGTTCACCTTGCTACAAACGCATTGATGCGCCAGCAAGCGGTGCACAAAAAGCCAAATTAAAAGCATTGAATGCCAGTGCCGTAACTGCCAATGAACTTGCTGGGGATAAAATCACCCAAATCTTAACCCATGCGCCGGGCAATGGTGCGGCGATTGGTGGCTTAAAAGTGGTCACTGAGTCAGGTTGGTTTGCGGCACGGCCCTCTGGCACTGAAGACATTTACAAAATTTACTTAGAGTCCTTCAAAGGTAAAGCGCACCTTGAAGAGTTGGAACAAGCAGCCAAACAATTGGTTGATAGCGTGATCCGCTAAGTTAATTTGAATCCCTAAGCCATACTCAGTATGGCTTTTTTTATATCTCTCACAAAGGTGACTGTATGTACCTAGAACGATTAAAAACCACAGGCGACTTTCTGAGCATTTCTCGCGAACATGAATGGTCTTTGCCTAGCGGTGAATTTACTTTAAATAATGGCACTCAGGTGCAGGTGCTCGACACCGGTGTAATTCAATTTACGCCTGCCCAATACGGCAACAAAGATATAGTGCTGTCGTCTGGTATTCACGGCAATGAAACCGCCCCAATCGAGATCTGCCATGAGTTAATTCAAGCCGTTATACTTGAAAAACTCAATTTAGCTCATCGCGTGTTGTTCATTTTTGGTAATCCGGCCTCAATGAACTTGGCAGAGCGCTTCGTTGAAGAAAACCTCAATCGCTTGTTTAGTGGCGCCCATAGTAAAGGCGAGGGTCTATGTAATAAAGAGCGGGTTCGCGCTAAGCAACTTGAAAGCTATGTCAGTGACTTTTTTAATCAAGTAGAAGCGGGACGTTATCGCTGCCACTATGATTTACATACCGCTATTCGCGGCTCGAAAAATGAAAAATTTGCCGTTTATCCGTTCTTGCATGGCAAGCCTTGGAAAAAGTCTCAATTGCAATTTTTACTCGCATGCGGCGTTAACACTGTGTTGATGATGCAAAGCCCCGCAACCACATTCAGTTATTTTTCGTCATCGCAATTTGCGGCGGATGCTTTTACGGTTGAGCTAGGTCAGGTAAAAGCATTTGGTTGTAACGATATGTCGCGTTTTGCAGAAGCAAAACAAACATTATCTGCATTAATTAGCCAAGGTGAGTTGGTTTATGGGGATTTTAATGCGGTTGATTATGAGTTGTTTAATGTTCATCGCACCATCAATCGTACCCAGCAGCAGTTTACGTTAGCGTTCGCTGATGATGTCGAAAACTTCACTGCCTTTAAACAAGGTGAGCTGCTTGCCATTGACGGTGAGCAGCAAATCGTTGCAGAAGTCGACGGTGAAGCCGTGATCTTCCCAAATGCGAAAGTTGCAATTGGTCAACGGGCGATTCTAACAGTACTGCCAATGCAGGTTGATGAGCGTTTTCAATAACTGGTCTAACCACGTGAAAGTCATTTAAAAACAACGCTGTATTAAAATCTTTCCATGCCTGTAAGGCAATTTAAGGGTTATTCGACTAGGATTAGTTGAATAACCCTTTACGTTAACGTAAAGTGGCGAAAGCTTTAATTTAATAAATTTGCATTTGCCGCACAGATTATCCATAACAGAAACCTCGGATGCTGTCGTGCTGTAACAACGTTCAATTTGCGGTGCTCGAGTAGCCACAATGTGATGCTCAGAGACAATAAAGCACAAGAACGTATCGGCATGGTGCATTTCGTGGCGTAAAAGCGGATGAAGGCGTAACACAGCCCTCAGTTGTAAATTATCATGACAACAAAAGAAGGTAGGTTATGACTAACCCCAATAACGTTTCGTTAAATCTAAGTCATGCGCTTGAATTTATCGATGGTCATGCGCTGAACATCCCCACAATTACCTTACTAGGCGAGAATGGCGAGTTACACGCGGGCGTTCAAGCGCCTGACATTGACCAAACCACAGCGCTACGTATTTATGACACCATGCGTTTTATCCGTTTGTTGGACGAGCGTATGCAAGCGGCTCAGCGTCAAGGTCGGATCAGCTTCTACATGCAATGCCTAGGTGAAGAAGCGGCTGTGACAGCCAGCGCCGCGGCACTGAGTGATCAAGACATGATCATGGCGCAATACCGTGAACAAGCGGCGCTGCGTTACCGTGGTTTTACGCTTGAGCAGTTTATGAACCAAATGTTCTCAAACGAGAAAGACTTAGGCAAAGGTCGCCAAATGCCTATCCATTATGGTTCGAACGCGCTTAATTACTTGACCATTTCATCGCCTCTTGGTACACAAATTCCGCAAGCCACTGGCTATGCCTATGGCCAAAAGCTCAAGCATATTGATGCTAAAACAGGCGAGCTTAGCTCGCAAATTGAAGCCGTGACCATTTGTTATTTCGGTGAAGGTGCAGCCTCTGAAGGTGACTTCCACGCTGGTTTAAACATGGCGGCAGTGCATGGTGCGCCGGTGATTTTCTTTGCGCGTAACAATGGCTATGCGATTTCAACCCCTGCGGATGAGCAGTTCAAAGGCGACGGTATCGCTGCGCGCGGTGTTGGCTATGGCATTAAAACCATCCGCGTTGATGGCGGTGATGCGTTGGCTGTGTATGCGGCCACTAAATTGGCCCGTGATATCGCCAGTAAGCAAGGTGAGCCGGTACTGATTGAATCAATCGCTTATCGTTTAGGCGCACATTCAACGTCTGATGATCCGTCTGGCTATCGCAGCAAAGAAGAAGAAGCACAGTTTCGTGCTAATTGCCCAATTGAACGGTTTAAAAAGTGGTTAGTGAAGCAAGGTTGGCTTGACTTACAACAAGACGAAGCGGAAAAAGAACAGATCCGTGAAGAGATCTTAGCGGCGCTAAAAGTGGCTGAAAAGGTCGCTAAACCACCACTAGAAGATTTGATCACCGATGTTTACGACACGCCAATCCCGTCACTACAAAAACAATATGACGAATTGAAAGCACATATTCTGGCTAATCCAGAGGCGTATCCAACTACCGCAGGGAGAATCAAATAATGGCTAAAATGAATATGCTCCACGCCATTAACTCGGCGTTGGATATCACTATGGCTGAACATCCGCAGGCTTGTATTTTCGGTGAAGATGTTGGCTATTTTGGTGGGGTTTTCCGCGCAACTTCAGGCCTACAAGAAAAATACGGTAAGCATAGGGTGTTTAACACGCCACTGACAGAGCAAGGTATTTTGGGTTTTGCCAATGGTTTAGCAGCGTTTGGTGCTCCAGCATTAGCGGAAATTCAGTTCGCGGATTATATTTTCCCTGCGTTTGACCAAATTGTGAACGAATCGGCGAAATTCCGTTATCGTAGTGGTAATGAGTTTAACGTCGGTAACCTGACCATTCGTACGCCCTACGGTGGTGGTATTGCCGGTGGTTTGTACCACTCACAATCACCAGAAGCTTACTTTGCGCATACGCCAGGTTTAAAATTGGTTGTTCCGCGTAACCCATATCAAGCTAAAGGTTTGCTGCGCTCAGCAATTAAAGACGATAACCCAGTGATCTTCTTTGAACCAAAACGCCTATATCGTGCTTCAGTAGGTGAAGTGCCAGAAGAAGATTACAGCATTCCGCTAGGTCAAGCGGAGATTGTACGTGAAGGCAAAGACGTTACGCTCCTTGCCTGGGGCGCACAAATGGAAATCGTCGAGCAAGCAGCCAATTTGGCAAGCGAAGCGGGTATTTCTTGCGAAGTAATTGACCTACGGACCATTTTACCTTGGGATGTAGAGACAGTAGCAAAATCTGTATTGAAAACTGGGCGATTAGTGGTGAGCCATGAAGCACCCATTACCAACGGTTTTGGTGCCGAGATAGCAGCCACTATTCAACAAGAATGCTTCTTACATTTAGAGTCGCCAATTCTTCGCGTATGTGGTTTAGATACGCCGTATCCACTGGCGCTTGAAAAAGAATACGTTCCAGATGCGCTGAAGATTTTAGCCGCAGTGAAAAAATCGGTAGAGTTTTAAGGAGTTCCCATGGCACAAGATTTTATTCTACCTGATATTGGCGAAGGCATTGTTGAGTGCGAAATCGTCGAATGGCTAGTTGCAGTAGGTGATGAGGTTAAAGAAGATCAGCCAATTTGTGATGTCATGACGGACAAAGCGCTGGTGCAGATCCCCGCAGTGCATGATGGTGTGATCACTAAGCTGTATTACGAAAAAGGCGCGATCGCCAAAGTGCATGCACCGCTATTTGAAATGACAGTGGCAGGTGCACCAGCAACGCCGACGAACAATGCAGTCGCTGCACCGGTTGCGGATGCCGCGATTGAAGACTTTATTTTGCCAGACATAGGTGAAGGCATTGTTGAGTGTGAGATCGTTGAATGGTTAGTTGCCGTTGGTGATGAAATCAAAGAAGACCAAGCGGTTTGTGATGTAATGACAGACAAAGCCTTGGTTCAGATCCCCGCGAAATACGATGGCGTGGTTGAAAAGCTTTACTATCAAAAAGGCGATATTGCTAAAGTCCACAGTCCACTATTCCAAATGCGTGTAACGCAAGCGGGGCATGTGGGTAACAGTACTGTCAGCGCTGCACCAGTAAGTAGTACAGCTGTAGCAGCGACTAGTAGCGAAAAGTCAGCCGTGCCTGTAGATGCGCCTATTGTTAACGAAAAAGCGGTGGCTTCGCCTGCGGTACGCCGTAAAGCACGTGAATTAGGTATTGATATTCGTGCCGTTGCAGGCAGTGGCAAAAATGGTCGAGTGTATAAAGAAGACATCGAGCGTTTTGTCAAAGGTGGCAACACTTGCGCCGCTTCTGCTAAATCACAAGCTACTGCGGCTTGCAGTACCGCGCAATCAAGCGCTACTGCGAATACTGCAACAGGTGGCAAACGTGTTGAGCCAATTAAAGGCATTAAAGCCGCAATGGCGAAGCAAATGGTGGCCTCGGTTAGCACCATCCCACACTTCACTTATAGCGATGAAATCGACTTAACCAATTTAATTGCGTTGCGTACAAGTTTAAAAGATGAGTACGCCAAGCAAGGTGTTAAGCTCACTATGATGCCGTTTTTTATCAAAGCATTATCGTTAGCCATTAAAGCCTACCCAGTGCTTAATTCACAAGTAAACAGCGATTGTACTGAGCTGACTTATTTTGATGATCATAATATTGGTATGGCGGTAGATTCTAAAATTGGTCTATTAGTGCCAAATATTAAAGCTTGCCAAACTAAGTCGATTGTAGAAGTTGCCAATGAAGTATCGCGTTTAACTGACGCAGCGCGCGATGGGCGTGTTGCACCAGACGACCTTAAAGGTGGCACGATTTCCATCTCTAATATCGGTGCGATTGGTGGTACTACTGCCACGCCAATCATCAACAAACCAGAAGTTGCCATTGTTGCACTCGGTAAATTACAACATTTACCACGCTTTAATGACAAAGGCGAAGTTGAAGCCCGCGCCATTATGCAAGTCAGTTGGTCTGGCGACCACCGCGTGATTGATGGCGGTACTATTGCACGCTTTAATAATCTCTGGAAAGCTTACTTAGAAGAGCCAGCTAAGATGATGATGGCAATGAGCTAAGTCGAACGTTAGACTGGGTTTAATTACATAAATAAAACCGCATGAGGGCAGCCGAATGCGGTTTTTTATTGCTGACAGTTTAGTGCGTGTTTGTCGGGGATGTTCAGCATGAGGCGATACAGATTGGGGATGGTATTTGTAATGTGATGTGTCGTAAGCCTTTAGCGCTTTAGCCGCAAAATGCTTGACTTATGTGCCTTCATAATTGATTTTAGGTACTATTTTCCTGAAGAGGGAACTAAATAACCTCAATCAATATGCAAGGAGCGCAAAATCTAATTAGGTCCTTAAACGAGCTAACAGAACATCTTGTACCGTTAAGGGCAGCAGATTTCGCTGATATCAGTTGATGTAATCATGGGGCTGCAAACCCGCTCTCTAGCATTGGTGCTATGCGCATAAATTAAAAAGGTTTATTTCCGCATGTTAGATACAAAAATTGAAACAGAACGCTTAATACTAAAAACTTTGGTTGAAGAAGATGCAAAAGAGCTGTTTGCGATATTTTCAGACCATGAAGTCATGAAATATTGGAATACCAAACCTTGGACAGCTATTGATGAGGCAAAATCATTTATTGCCAAAAGCTTAGAAGCAACACATAGCAATACTGAAGTGATTTTAGGTATTTACCTAAAAAATACCGGGCAACTTCTAGGTAAAATAATGCTATTTAACTACGAAAAAGAGTCAAGGCGCGCGGAAATTGGTTTTGGCGTCGGCCGTAACTTCTGGGGACAAGGTATTGTATTTGAAGCTGGAAATGCGCTAATTGAATACGCATTTAATACCCTGAAGTTACGTCGAATCGAAGCTGAGATAGACCCAGACAATATTTCTTCAGGTAAAGCGTTAGAACGACTCGGTTTTGAAAAAGAGGGACATCTAAGGCAACGCTGGGAAGTTAATGGGGTGGTATCAGATTCCGCGCTCTATGGCTTACTTGCTGAGCCGTTGCAAAGTGTATAACTTGTGGGAAATGAGCGAGTCTATGAGCTAGTCATATCTCTGCTATTGTACTGGTTGCCTTCACTAAGGTGGGGTAATAAGGTTGACGCATGCCACACGACCCAGAGTATAGGTTGTTCGCTCTGTGGATAATTACATTGTTTAATGGAATAAAAAATGATGGGAATAGTAAAATCTGTTTTAGTCACTGGAGGTACTGGCAATATCGGTAGCCTATCAATGAATTAGGCTGGGTGCCCAAGCGCTTTATTACGCCAGATTAAGCCAAAAATAGGCCTAAATTGGCACTTTGTTACTGCCTGTTTTTAGGACAAAAACACTGCCCAGTTTGGTTGATCCTTACCATTCTATCTGGCTGATGAAGTCAATTCGTATTTATAAGAGAAGTGGCGCAAAGCATTGCTCGTCGCCACTATTTTCGATGTTCGCGAAAGTTAGCTTACTTAACGTCTTTTATTAAGAGTTGTGCCAAGATCAATACTCTAACTTACCACCTGACTTAATAAAGTTTTCATACTCAGTCCAGACTTCGTCTACACCTCGGCCAATGGTTTGGCGAAATGCGGCATCAAATGACCAAGTGTAATTGCCTAAATCACGTGCGGCTTTATTAAATTTAAACACAAATTGGTTGTCGATGCGTGATTGTACATAGTGGAGGAAAAACCCAGTGGTGGTGTAGCCAGAAAGCCATTTTTTGGGGTTGTTGACATCAGGACTGCGGGTTTTATGGTAGCCAGCTAAAATCCGTACTGCATCGGCAAGACCCTCGGTGTATGCCCAATTGGCTTGACCATCGCCGTATTTATCATGAGTGAGCGGCGTGTTGTTATAGCCATGAGTCACTTCATGAAACAAAATACCGTCGATTTCATTACTAATCGTGCTATCAGAATTGCCGCCTTGACGGTAAATGTTTTCTAGATGCGTGGTACTTACCACTATGGTCATTTCACCCGAGCCATCAGCACCCATTTTGTATGCAACGAACTCATTACCCCAATGATCTTTGGCACGTAGTTCAAAACGCAGTTTTTGAAAGCGATTGGACTCAGTCGCGTCACGATAAAGGATTTGCGCCACATCGACGCAGCGATTTGCCATATGCGATGCTGGATCGCCTAGTATACGGCGCACCAGTTGTGAACCTTGGGTTTCTGGATTTACGTCGATAAATTCGACCACAGGTTTTTTCCAATCACCATCCCCAGAACCTATGCTGTCTTTAATATTGATGTTGTAGTTTGTAGCGCTATAA
This sequence comes from Pseudoalteromonas fenneropenaei, assembly GCF_042643375.1. NCBI lineage: Bacteria > Pseudomonadati > Pseudomonadota > Gammaproteobacteria > Alteromonadales > Pseudoalteromonadaceae > Pseudoalteromonas > Pseudoalteromonas fenneropenaei. Next base: position 22,585 of record NZ_JBHRSD010000011.1, on the reverse strand, counting down.
CCATATACAGATACATAGAGGTCTTGACCATTGGCTTGGCAAGTTTCGGTCGCGCTTGGTGAGGTGCTAGCACAAATATGGTTACTGGTGGTTGCAGCACTGCCTCTGTTTAGGTAGAGATCAGCATCGCCGGTGCCGCTGGTGGTGGCAATCAGGTCGCCATTGACGTTAAATGGTCCGTAGTGTTTCCATTGTCCTTGACCAAGTGAGACTGAGTCAGACACTGGGAGTTTACTCGAACTACTGCCATCATTGCCAAACAGTTCAAGTTCGGCAATTTGCAGCAAGCTCGCACCGTGGTTGGCCAAAATGTTTAAACGCAGGTATTGATACGACTGGGTATTACTAAATTGATAAGTTTTCTTTTGTTTTCGTGCGCTAAATTGTTGATTGGTCTGCCTGTCTAGCTCGAACCACAGTTGTCCGTTATGGCTGCCTTGCAATACCCAATCTTGTGGGTCACGGTTAGGTTCATCATTGGCAGAGGTTAGGCTGTAGCCTTTAGCTAACACCGGCACATTGAATTGATAGTTTACCCAAGCGGAAGGGGAAAAGGTTAGCCATTTACTGTGCTCACTGTTATCAATGAGCTTTGCAATAGACTCGTGCGAGGCATTTTCGCCGGAGGCACTGATCTTGCCATTGGGTTGGGTTAAATCAATCGCGGCAAACGCTGGGCTGGTTGCCAAAGTAAGCAAAGCGGGCAGTAATAATTTACGCCGCCAAGCAGCAGGGTTAAGGTGTGTTTTATACATGTTGTGCTCCAGTTTTTGTAAGTAACGTTCCAATTTTTTGGTATCTATTCGTATTAAAGCTTATTTTTAATCCAGTGCTTTATGGCGGTTACGTTTTTGTGGGAAACGCAATGTATGCTTTATAGTTTAGGTTTAATGCTTAAAACAAATAAACAGGAAAAAATTTGGAACGATTTAATCATTGTTGCAATGATTGCTTGTGTCAACGATAAATTTACATAAACTTAACCATAAAAGCTGCGAAACCAAATTAAATCCATTTAATTCAATTTATTAGGGATATTATATCGAATTGCTATAACTCCTAGTTAGATTGCTATATTGAAGGTCCGAGCAACGAAATGAGCTTAATTGCTCCGTGTTTTGGGCTGTAGTACGAGTTGCTACGTATCAATGTGTATAAACAATTAAAAGCTTTGCAATATGCTTAATCCATCTACTTTTATCGTTGCTAACGTGCTGATATTTCAACTTGCTTGGTTTAGCGCAGCGCTCATTCCAGAGTATGCGTTTTCCATACTTGCCGCCTTGTTGTTGTTACATTTTTTGCTTTCGCCGCAACGAATCGCCGATGCAAAGCTATTGCCGCTTGCATTGGTGGGCTTTACGCTTGATAACTTGCTAATTGAATTTGGCTGGTTGGTGGTGAACACCGAAAGTCGCTGGTGGCTGTTGTTGCTATGGTGCCACTTTGTTTTAAGTTGCAATCATAGCCTTGCGTTTGTACTTAATATGCCGCGTTTAATGGTCGGGTTGTTGGGGGCAGCAGGGGGTGTGCTCAGTTATTACGGTGCGCTGCAGTTCGGGGTGATGAGCAGCCCGCTAGCCTTGAGCGAATTTGTGTTGATCTGGGCAGTGTGGTGGGCCGTACTGTTTACAGGGATCAGTTACTGGCTTAACAGACAAGGTACATCATAATGAAATCGCTCAGTTGGCTTTTGATTATATTTAGCAGTGTGGTTTGGGCCAACCCACTGGACAAACTCACTTTGCGTGGTGAGGCAACCATGCAGTATTTATTTTGGGATCTTTACCACGCTAAATTTTACTCCGAGCAAAATGTCTTAACGCCGCCAATGGCGCTTGAGCTCACCTACTTGCGGGAGATTAGCAGCGCTCAGTTGGTTGAAGCAACGCGTGATGAATGGCAAAAACAAGGGCGTAAATCAGCTCAACATCAAAAGTGGTTAAAGCAATTAGCGACGCTTTGGCCTGATGTAAAGGAAGGCGATTCTCTGCTCCTATACGTCGAAGCAAGCGGTGCAAGCCACTTTTACTTTAACCAACAGCAACTTGGCGATATGGCTGACAGTGAATTTGGTGAAGAGTTTTTAGCGATTTGGCTCGGTGAGCAAACTAGCGAACCTGGTTTGCGCTCTCAGTTACTTGGAGGTGTGAAATGAGATCCCTGTTATTGTCCTTCGCCCTGTGTTTTTTGCTATCTTGCAGTAGCGTTAAACCCACCGACTACCAAGCAACCTTGCCCAAGCTTGAACTTGAGCAGTTTTTTAACGGTAAACTTATGGCATACGGCCTAGTTCTCAACCGCCAAGGTGCTTTGAAGCGTCGTTTTAGTGCCACAATAGATGCCAATTGGCAGGATGGGCAGGGTATTTTAGATGAAAACTTTGTGTTTGATGATGGTGAGCAGCAACAACGTATCTGGACCATTAAAAAACAAGCTGATGGTCGTTATCAAGGCAGTGCCAATGATGTGGTTGGCATAGCAGAAGGGCAAACATCAGGTTCCGTAATGCATTGGCGCTATCAATTAATGATCACTGTTGATGGTGAGCCGCTCGAGGTTACCTTAGATGATTGGCTGTATTTGTTGGATAACAAGCGCTTAATGAACAAATCCGACATCTTAAAGTTTGGCATAAAAGTGGGTGAATTAGTGCTGTTTATTGAAAAAATAGACGATTTATAGTTCAACTAACTTAAGCGCAGCGATGTACTTTAATCATTGGTTGGCTTTTGGCGGTGGCTACATTGAATCAGCCTCTTCATACTTGTAGCATAAGGGTGTTACATCCGATGAAGGTGGCTGAGACTTCGATGCTTAGGAAGGTAAAACCAACATGCTATTAGATTATCATCTCTCGCAGGATCAAGTCACTGATAATGGAGTTTATAAAACGACGCAACCCTTAGCGCCCTTAAAAGCGTTGGATGTAATGGTTTTGGCAACTTGATTTAAATGAAAGCGGCGTTGCTAAAATGTTCGTGATCAGCTTGTTCGCTGAGGTCTTGAAGGTTAAATATCCCCATGTAAGCTTATATCTTTAAAGGGGAACATGGGGCACTCAAAATGTAGATGATACGAATGGTGGTTGCCCAAAATACTATTTAAACGAACCAGTTCGTTGGCAGTTGAGTCGTGAGTTTAGGTGGCCATTTAATCTACCGCCACAAAAGGTTATTCAACGTTCGCGGCAGCGGCAGTGCCGTTACTTACTTGGCACTTGAACTATTAAAGTGCCAAGCCAAAATATAAGCCGTAGCCTACAATTGCTGCCGGAATAGTGGAATAAATGGTCGCTTGTAACGCCGCTTTAGGTGCCATCGCAATAGCAGGGAAGAGTGCGTCACCATCGTTACTAATGGCATTGGCGGCAAGCGCACTAAAGGGCACAATACCTTGCAAATACAAGCTAGTGACGACGATTTGAGGACCACAGCCTGGCAACATACCAATCAATAGCGCAATCAGCGGCGCATAAACCGCATGAGTACTAAACCACACTTTGAGATCTAGCCCCAAGCCTAGCACCGCAAGCTCGTAACACATAAAACTCGCCACTACCCAAGCCGTCACAAAATGGGTGTCTTGAACTATGCTCTGAACACGACTGCTGCTCACCGGTTCTTCGCTGGTAATTTGCTGATAATTATTACCCAGTGAACTCATTGCCCACAGGGTCACTGCCATAAACGCACCTGCTGCACCAAAATAATTCAAGTAGGGTTCAAAGTAACTTAAGTCTACGTTAAATGCGATTAACAAAGAGATAGCGCTCAACGGTAGCATTAACCAGTGCCAAAAATAGCCGCTCCATTTTTGCAGTAAAGTGTGATCTACGTCCTCTACTACTTTTACAGCTTGCGTTTCAGGTTTTACTTGATGGTAATGATCGTGTTTAAGCGCTTGTACGGCAAGGCCTGATAAAGTGCCGACGACGACGCTTAACAACAATATCGCAAGGCCTTCGAGTGGTTTAGTCGCGAGCAGTAAAAAAGCCGCATCGCCCATAGTGGCGGTGAGTACGGCAACGATAGTTGCGAAACTGGCTCGGCCCTTAGTGTATTGGGTTACAACTATGATTGCACCACCACAGCCCGGTAGGGCACCGAGTATGGCAGCTGCAAAAACGCCTAGCGCGGGGCTGCGTGCTTGTAAATGACTTAACTCTAATTCAGGTAAGCGTGCGGCAAAAAAGTGATACAAGTATAAAGTAGCCGCAACAAACACCGTGACTTGAAAAAAGGCATCTGACAAGGTGTTGACCGTCAATTGCGATAAGCTCGGGGAAGCGAGCGCCACTAAAAGTAAGGCTGGCAGGACGAGCCGCTTATTGGCGTAGCGAGGCAATAAAGTGCCTAAAACTAAGCGATTTGATGATAAATGAGTTAGCAGTGTACGCATAAAAATAGTGCAATTGTTGGACACAATTGCACTATAATTTAAATATAAATGATAATCAATATCATTTAGCTATTTTCGTTGGAATTCCGATGTTGCTTTCCATTTCGGCCATTCGCTTTGTTGTGAAACGTCATATCCGACTTGGAAGAACAACTGTAAATCCTCAATTGCACCGCTTAAATCCCATTCATCGCGGTAGCGATCGCATGGCTGGTGGTAACAACCACGCAGCACTAAACTCATACGTTTGCGGTAGCTTTCAGTGGCTTCATCTGCTGCTTCATTGCCGCCGCCCGCGTACATAGCGGGAATACCCATGTTGGCAAAGGCAAAGTGGTCTGAGCGATAGTAGCCGCCAGAAGCCGGATGTGGATCACCAGAAACCACGCGGTTTTGCGCTTTGGCTGCAACGGCAAGCATGTCATCAAGCTCAGACTTACCTAAACCAACCACGCTGATGTCTTTGACTCGGCCAAGTAAATTGAGGCTGTCCATATTGATGTTGGCAACCGACTTACTTGCTGGAATAACGGGGTTTGCCGCATAAAACTTAGAACCCAGTAAACCTTGCTCTTCAGCAGTTACTGCTAAAAAGGTAATGGAGCGGTCTGGACGAGTAGGCAGGCTAGCAAATGCTTCTGCAACTTCAATCATACCCGCAGTGCCTGTCGCATTGTCGTGCGCACCGTTGTAAATTTGGTCGCCCGAGCGCTTAGGATCTGTGCCTAAATGATCCCAGTGAGCACTGTAAATCACATGCTCATCCGGTTTTTTACTGCCCGGTAAAGTGGCAATAAAGTTATAAGAAGTCGATTTCTTAATGGTGCTTTTGATGGTTACAGACGCGGTTAAATCACCCATTGCCACATGGTAAGCACCTTTCGCTGCCTTGGTTTTTTCTTGTTCAAAATCAAGGCCTGCTTTAGCAAATAACTTTTTTGCCACATCAACGGTTACCCAGCCTTCAGCGGCCACACGGTCCATATTGTTGTTGGCTTTTTGGAAGCTAAATTGTGCGCCGCTCCATGAGTTTTCTACCACGCTCCACGGGTATGAAGCTGGCGCTGTTTCGTGAACGATAATCGCGCCACTGGCACCTTGACGGCTGGCTTCTTCAAATTTGTAGGTCCAACGGCCGTAATAAGTCATGGCATCGCCAGTGAATAGTGCCGGATCTTTGGTTGCATAACCTGGGTCATTAACCAAAATCACCACAGTTTTGCCTTTAACATCTAACCCTTGGTAATCGTTCCAGTTATATTCCGGTGCATTTACACCATAACCCACGAATACCAGCGGTGAATTTTCAAGTTTTTGTAGTTCACTGGCTCTGGCTGTACCCATCACCATGTCTTTTTTGTATTGGTAATCTTTACCGCCAATAGACAAGGTCATGTTTGGATCTGCTTCAATCGAGACCAGCGGCACTTCTTGTAAAAAGCTGTTGCCATTGCCTGGTTGTAAGCCTAGCGCTTTAAAATGTTTGGTTAAGTAATCAAGCGTCAGCTTCTCACCCGGTGATGATGGAGCACGACCACCAAACTCGTCCGACGCTAAAACTTTAACGTGCTCGGCCAATTGGGTGGCGTTCAAACTGTTGTAGGCACTGGCGACATCTTGGCTGCTGTTGCTGCCAGAGGTGCTCGCACAGCCAGCCAAAATGGCAAGGCTCAGCGCACTTAAGGTCATTTTTATTTTCATAGTTCCACTTGTTATGAGTGAAGGGAGTTTGATCTAAGCACATTTATAGCTAGATTTCGAGGAACATGCTGTGAATCGCAGGGGGAAAAGTGACACCTAAAGGACATCGCAGCATTCCGCGCAACTGGTAAGTTAGGGTACAATCTGGCTGAAATTCCAAATAAAAATTCAATCGGATAGTTATGAAACGTTTTACTCCACCAGCCGATTGGCAACCAAACGTGTTGCAAAGTGGGGCTTTCGCCCATTTAAATCAGTTGTTTCAGTTAAGCCATGAGCAAGCTTGGCCAAGCCCGGCGTGGTTGAATCAGTTTTTGACAGCTGCTGTACATTCAGGTCAAACCGCGAAGTTTGTCGCCAATGGCGAGCTTTCTGATGAAACCCGGTATTACGAAGCGATTATTTATGAAACTGGGCAGATCCCAACTCGGGAAGAGAATTGGCATGACTTATTTGGTGCCTTAATTTGGTGTTTGTTCCCAAAGACCAAAGCCTTACTGAATGCCTGTCATATGGCCGATATTGCCAAACACGGGCTGCAATCTCGTACTCAACATCGCAATGCCATTACCTTATTTGATGAATGTGGTGTATTGGTGGTAACTACCGACCCTACAATGATAGCAAAGCTACAACAGCACCATTGGCTTGACGCTTTTGCTACATCGCGTCCAGCGTGGGGCGTACATTGCCAAGCGGTGATCTTCGGCCACGCTAACTATGAAATGCTCACTGCGCCATTTATTGGTTTAACCGCTAAGCTGTTACCTGTGATAGTCACTGACGATTATTTTAATCTCGATTTAATGGCCCAATATCAATATCTAGATAGTTATTTATATCAGGCAATTAGTGACTCTGAGTTACTTGCAGATAACCGCGCTATGTCACCTTTACCTTTGCTTGGGGTGCCGGGTTGGTGGGAGGACAATATAGACGCCGCATTTTATGAGAACACGGAATATTTTCGACCTAAGCGTACTAAGTCCGCAGCAGCGCAATAAAGGGCAAATAATATGAGCATTGAATTAAGTGGACTGCAAAAACGCTTTAAATTGCAACATAAGCACAGCAGTAAACAGCAACAGCGCGACCCCCGCGAGCGCGATGGTTATTTTCACTCGGTGGAACACGTTGGTTTTCATTGTCAGCAAGGCGAAGTATTAGGCTTGCTTGGGCCGAACGGTGCAGGCAAAACCACCACTTTAAGAATGCTGTCAACCGCACTGACGCCCGATGCGGGAGATATCCTCATTGATGGGCAAAGTATTGTCCGTAATCCTATTTTAGGAAGGCGCAAAATCGGCTTTTTGTCGGGCAGTACTGGGCTATATGGGCGCTTAACCGCCAAAGAAAATGTCAGTTATTTTGCCAAGTTGCATGGTATCAAAGGCAAACAACTGAGTGCGCGACTAGATGAGCTGTTTACTTTGCTCGACATGCACAGCTTTTTAGATAAACGCGCGGAACATCTTTCCACTGGGATGAAACAAAAAACCAATATCGCCCGAGCTGTTGTGCATAGCCCTTCAGTAGTGGTGCTGGATGAGCCAACCACAGGGTTAGATATTATGACCAAACAAACTGTGCTGAATTTTATTCAGCAGTTAAAAGTACAAGGCACTCCCGTGATATTTTCTACTCATCATATGGATGAAGTAAGCATGCTGTGCGACCGCATTCATATTATCGACCAAGGATTTAGCTGTTTTGATGGCACGGTTGCCGAGTTGCAACAAGCCGGGCAACACCAAGAGCTCAACGCGGCATTTATGCAGTTACTCAAGCGCGATACGGAGCAACCAAATGTTTGAAATATTTAAAAAGGAAATGCTAGAACTGCTGCGCGACCGTAAAACCTTGTTTTTTGTCATTGCGCTCCCTATGTTGGTGTTTCCGGTATTAATGGGGCTGGCTATTTTTCTGACTTCTAAAGCCACGTTTGAAGCGGAACAAAAAGTTCATAACTATGCCATTGTCCATGCTGAATTTGCCCCTGAGTTTGCAGAGCGGTTGTTTTATCATCGCAGTTTTAAGCAGGTTAAAAACAGTAACGACTTTGACTCCATCGAGTCGCTTAAAACCGCAGTGCAAGATGGCGTGATAGATGTTGGGATCTATCTTGATATCGCGCCGCAAAGTGGCATAGAGCAAGGCCAACAAGCAAAATGGTCGGTGGTATTTAATGATGCCAAATCAATCAGCTTTATTTATTCACGGATTGAGGATTTAGCCCAAGAATATGGCGCTTCCCTGACTAAAACCGCGCTGCTGAATAAAGGCGTTACGGAAGACAAACAAACCGCATTACTCAAGCCTATCGTATTAGCAAAAGTGGATACCGCCGATAAGCGAGAAAACTTAGGTGAAAAGCTCGGTATTATTATTCCGTATTTACTGATCCCTTTGGTATTAATGGGGGCAAGCTACCCCGCCATAGATATGGGGGCGGGCGAAAAAGAGCGTGGCACGTTGGAAACCTTGCTGCTCACGCCAGTGGCGCGTAGCCAATTGGTGCTGGGCAAGTTTTTGACCCTGTTAACCACCTCAGTGATGACGGCGGTGATTACAGTTGCAAGCATGAGTTTGTGGGTGGCAGTGGCGATTTCGTTTGCCGACATTTCGGTAATAAAAACCGCTTTTGCTGGGGTTGGTATACAAGAATTCGCGCTGATTTTTATGCTATTGCTGCCGGTGGCGGCTATTTTATCGTCTTTAGTTTTGGCGATTTCCATTTATGCGCGCAGCTTTAAAGAAGCACAAAACTACATGGCGCCTTTATCTATGCTGGTGATTTTTCCAATAATGGCTTCAGTCATGCCAAATATGACGCTTAATGCCACGACAGCTATGGTACCGATTACTAATGTAGCATTGGCGATTAAAGAAATTATCAAAGGCACTATAGACCACTATTTTGTGTGGCTGATTTTTGCATCAATGCTGCTTATGGCAGGCGCGTTATTGCTGGCATGTATTCGCTGGTTTAGCAAAGAAACCGTGTTGTTTCGTTAGACACATGTCTAGGTTCAGGATCATGTTTCGGCTTAAGCGCCGTAAGTAGGGGATATGATGATAAAAACAGCGGTAAGATTATGTTTGTTAAGCGGCGCTATGTTGGTTTCGCAAATTGTTTTGGCTGGTGGCGATGATTTAGATTGCGATAAAGCTTCGACCACTTTTGCGATTAATCAATGTGCAGCACAACAATTACAGCAAGCTGAGGCGCAAATGGCCGATTATTTGGCTGCAGCCATTAAGCATCATCATGTGGATAAGGAGCTGGTCGCCGCCATTAGCGATAGTCAAACCGCTTGGTTGAGTTATCGTGAGGTGCACTGCGATGCGGTGTATACCCAGTGGCGCGATGGCACAATTCGCGGCTTAATGGCGCTGAGCTGCAAAACAGCGTTGACTCAACAGCGTACATCCACCCTGTGGCAAGCCTATTTAACCTTTTTGGATAGCACAGCACCAATATTGCCGGAACCTGCGAAATAATCAGTTAAGTTTTTCGCTGAACGCGGCGTCATTGTCTACAGTTATAACCGAATGCTGATTTTTTCTCTGACATGAAGGTATAAAAAATGGACAATAAACTCATCTTGATTATTTTGGCAATTTTGTTACCCCCAATTGCGGTGTTGCTCAAGCATGGCGTTGGTAAAGATTTGATTATCAATATTATTCTGTGTTTTATTGTGTGGATCCCAGGAGTCATCCATGCGGTGTGGCTGGTAACAAAATAACTGGAAAGGACAATGCAACACGAAAAATTAAATTACGTCGAGTTTGCGGCATACGATTTGGCAGCGACAAAAAGTTTTTTTAGCGCTGTGTTCAACTGGCAATTTGTTGATTACGGCCCAGACTATACTGCCTTTGCCGAGCAAGGTTTAGATGGTGGTTTTTACCGTGCGGATTTAGCCTGTAAAAGTGAACAGGGCGGGGCGCTGTTGGTATTTTACAGTGCGGATATCAATGCAACCTTGGCAAAAGTGGCGGCGCATGGTGGTCTTATCAATAAAGCCTTGTTTGATTTTCCCGGTGGTTGCCGTTTTCATTTTACTGAGCCGAGTGGCAATGAATTTGCGGTATGGTCAGAAAATCGTACCGCAAAAAATTAGGCACACCCTAAACGAATCCTAGTGAGTCAACACAGCGCGATATCCATAAGTTGTATGTCGCGCTGTTTTTTAGCCTCACTGTTCACCTTCACGACTTTTTCACATTCACTTTGCTAACTTTCTCCTTACTAAGCAACAGGAGAGCAAAATGAGAGCGATTTTATTACCAGCCACAGTTTTATTGGCATCGATATCTGTATCGAGCCTCACTATCGCCGCTGAAAAAAACACAGGACAACAATCCGCAAGCGCCCAAGTGCTCATGATTTTAAGCGGGTACGGCAAGCATGATAGTGAACAAAAGCTCATTCAGCCCGGTTATGAATTTGATGAGTTTAGTAAGGCTTATTTGGTTTTTAAACACAATGGCATAAAAGTCACAATTGCTTCCCCTCATGGCGGTAAGCCAATCGCGGACGAATTTAATCGCGACAAGTCTTACAACGCGGCAGTATTGCAAGATGAAAACGCCATGTATGCACTTAAACATACCAAGCCGTTTAAAACCATCCAAGCCAGTGACTATGACGCGGTATTTGTGGTCGGTGGCAAAGGCCCAATGTTTGACCTTGCTGATAATACTGAGTTACAGGCGATTATTCGTGATGTATATGAGCGCGATCAGGTTGTTGCTGCGGTTTGTCATGGCCCTGCAGCATTAACTGAAGTGAAACTCAGTGATGGTAGTTACCTCATTAAAGGTAAGCATGTTACGGGTTTTACTGAGCTAGAAGAGCAAGCATTTAGTAAAACATGGGCTGCCAAGTTCCCATTTCAACTGCAATCACAATTGATAAAAAATGGTGCCCGTTTTGAGCAAGATGGTTTGATGCTTAATCAGGTCGTGGTAGATGGCAATCTCATCACAGGTCAAAACCCGTTTTCAACCACAGATGCCGCAAAAGCGGTGGTCAAGCAGCTAACAGGAAAAGTACAGGCAGAGCCAGTGTTTCAAGACGATGCAACCATTTTACTGAGCGAGCAATTTTTTAAAGACATCAACCTTGCGATTAGCACTTACCGCAATGACCCCAAAGCTTACGATACTATGTTGATGGCGATGTTGGGTTTTTACCAAGCACAACATGCAAAAACGGAGCATCAGCTCAGCGTTGCAATTGCACTTATGCAAGAAACCGATGCACAGGTGAATCACCCTATGTTGACCCAAGGATTAGCTGAGGCGCAATTAAGATTGGGCGATAAAGCAAGTGCCCAACAAGTATTAGCAAGTGCGGTGAAGCGTTTCCCTGAATCGACTGAACTCGCTGCATTACAGGCTAAAGTGGCAGCAAAATGAATATCGGTGTAAGCCATTGTTGATAGTCGTGTTGAGCGTGTGCTTGCAATTTCGCCACCGCACTTAGATGATAAAACGGCAGTGGTTGCACCCAGGAACGCAGCGCAGTATATTCAAACGCCGTCGGTTTGGTTAGTTACGGCCGCAAATGATGAATATGTCAGTAAAGACGATAACCTCGCTCTGTATCATCAGCTTGCGACACAAGACAAACAGCACATCGAAATCGAAGGAGAGCATATTTTGCCAGCAGGATATTATCAGCGTTTGCTCGGGTGGTTGTAAGTGAGCGCCGCGCTAAAACTGCTTATCGTTGAAGACAATCCAGCCTTATGTCGCAATCTGGAAAGTTATTTCGCTGATAAAAACGTGACGCTGGATTTTGCCTGCGACGGTAAGCTGGCACTGCAATTACTACTTACACAGTTTTATGATTGCGTGGTGTTAGATTTAGGCTTACCAAAACTGGATGGGCTGGCAGTTTGTCAGCAACTCAGAGCGCAAGCTAACCGCCATATTCCGGTGCTTATGTTAACCGCTCGCGATGGCTTGGATGATAAGCTACAAGGGTTTGCCAGTGGGGCCGACGATTATTTGTGTAAACCTTTTGCGTTTGATGAGCTGTATGTCAGATGCCAAGCATTAGCTAAACGCCATTTATTGCATCGTGCACAAACCTTAGTTATCGGCACTGGTGAAAGGCGGCTGAGCTTAAATACCCAAACCCAGCAGGTGATGCGAGCAGAAGTGATGTTGGAGCTGACGCCCATCGCCTTTAGAATTGTGCAAATTTTAATGGAAAATCATCCCCGTGCTATTACGCGCAGTGAATTAATGGAGCGCATATGGGGCGATGAGCAAACGGACTCTGATGCCCTCCGCAGTCATATTTATCAATTGCGTCAGGTGATAGATAAACCCTTTGCAACCCCAGTGATCAAAACCATTCATGGTATTGGCTTTGCGCTTGAGATAAGGGCGTGATACAAGAACTACAACCAAGGACACGCTTGTGAATACTCGCCAGATCCGTAATAAGGTAATTGCCTATTTTGCCAGTATTGCTTTATTGGTCAGTGTGCTATTTGCAGCAATGAGCTTGTTGTTTGCCTATATAATAGAAGACACTTTGTTTGAATTGTTGCTACGAGATGAGCGACAACACATTTCTGCGCAATTGGAAAAAGGCCTACAGCCGCACCCTAAACTTGATTTTATTCGTTATTACCCGAGCGAGCAGGCGTTGCCTGACGTTATTCGCACCACATTGGCTGAAGAACCAAACCGAATTGAATTTTCAGGTAATCACGGTGAGCATTTTCACTTACTCAAACTAGAAACAGGGTTTTTGGTGGCGGATGTGAGTACGCATTTAGTGGTGCGAGAGTTTAAAGGAGCTATGCTTGGCACTTATGTAGTCATGCTGGCGGTGATGCTCCTAGTGGCGCTGGTGCTGGCTTTGATGTCATTGGCGCTGGCTAAACGGCTACTGCTGCCGCTCGATAAACTCATGGCTATCATTAATGAGGCACCGGTCGAACAGTTGCCGAATAATTTTGCTAGTCAATTCCAGCAAGATGAAATCGGTTCGTTTGCGAGCGCCTTGCAAGATGCGCTGAATCGCATCCAAGCATTTGTGCAACGTGAGCAAGCTTTTACCCGTGAAGTCTCTCATGAGCTGCGTACACCGCTGGCGGTGAGTGAAGGCGCACTGAGTTTACTTGAACAAACCAAGTTAAGCGATGTGCAAGCAGACTATGTCGCGCGTCTGCGTTTAGCTGCGCAGCAAATGAATCAAAGTATTGCTGGGCTAATGGTACTGGCGCGGGAAGAAAACCATAGTTTAAGCGCCACTCGCGTGTTGCCTGTGGTTGAACGTGTGGTGCTGCAATATGTGAGTCTTATCGGCAATAAGCCAATTGAGTTAAACATCAATATAGATAGGAATTTACAGCTAAAAATTAGTGAAGCTGTATTGACCTTATTACTTAGCAACCTCATTCAGAATGCCTTTACTCATACTAAGCAAGGTACTGTGACAGTTGCCTATCAACATGGCTGTTTGCTGGTGAATGATGAAGGGTCAGGGATTGCCGCTGAACTCTTGCCCGACGTGTTTTGTGCCGGCATAAAAGGTCCAGAAAGCAATGGCTCAGGACTTGGTTTAGCGATTGTAAAACGGGTTTGTGAGAGGCTTAATTTGCCACTCACGTTAGACACCCATTCGGCAGGTACTTGTTTTCGCATTGCGATAACCGCCGTAACCGCTTAATTGGCGCTGCAATCATGCCATTCAAGTCGTACAATTTATATCTATGCCTAAGCCGCTTCAGGTGTTTTGGCAACGCTTGGTGCTTTTTCAATATGTAGCACCTTCTTAACGTCCGACCAATGTAATAATGCAATTTGGCCGCCGCTGTGTTCAACCAGCGCAGTGCAGTTCTCAATCCAATCGCCATCATTGCAATATAAAATGTTATCTATCACTTTAATGGCTGGTTGGTGAATATGGCCACACACAATACCATCTAAACCTTGGCGTTTAGCCTCGCGTACCGCGGCGTGTTCAAAGGCAGCGATAGCGGCTTGGGCTTTATGAACGCGGTTTTTCAGCCAAGAGGCTAAAGACCAGTAACGACCACCGAAAGGGCGACGCAAACGGTTGCTCCAACGATTGAGGAACAACAGGAAATCATAGCCGACATCACCAACCCAACTGATCAAGCGGTTGTAGCGTGTTACGGAATCGAAGTCATCACCATGTACCAGCAAGAGCTTTTTACCTTGTTGCGTGGTGTGGATATAGCTGCGTTTTACGGCAACACCCATTAACCACTGATCGGCATAGTTACGGAAGGTTTCATCATGATTACCAGGGATATATACTACTTTGGTGCCTTCACGGACTTTTTGTTGGATTGCTTCGAGTACCTGATAGTGGCTGCTGTGCCAAAAAAATTGGCGCTTTAAAGACCATAAGTCGACGATATCACCCACCAGATAAAGATTGTCACAACGTGTACTGGCTAAAAAATTAAGCAGAAAGTCGGCTTTGCAGTCCTTGTAACCGAGATGAATATCAGATAACCAGATTGTTGGGTAGTAGCGTGTTTTTTCAGGCATTGCCTTTGTCTCCGGTGTAATAGTGTCTACCGTACAAAAAGCAAATGACAAATCTTAGACAAAATGAAGAACAAAACATGACAAGGCGGCTTAACGCCGCCTTCTAGGTAACTTAGCCTTTAATTGCGGCAACGATAGTTGCCACAGCTTCGTCAATGGAAAGTAAAGTGGCTTCGCCAGTACGACGGTTTTTCAGCTCAACCTGATTGTTATCTAGGTTACGCTCACCAATTACTAAGGTGTAAGGAATACCTATCAATTCCATGTCGTTAAACATCACACCTGGGCGCTCTTTACGATCATCGAATAGCACGTCGATACCCGCAGCTTGGAAATCGCTGTAAAGTTTCTCAGCAACCTCTGGAATGCGGTGAGACTTGTGCATGTTCATCGGCACGATAGCCAATTCAAACGGCGCAATGCTAGTAGGCCAAATGATGCCAAACTTGTCATTGTTTTGTTCAATCGCAGCAGCCACGATACGCGACACACCAACACCGTAACAACCCATGGTCATAGTTTGGTTTTTGCCATTTTCACCTAGTACAGCCGCTTTCATCGCTTCTGAATACTTAGTGCCAAGTTGGAAAATATGACCAACTTCAATACCGCGTTTGATTTGTAGCGTGCCTTTGCCACATGGGCTTGGGTCGCCTTCAACCACATTACGCAGGTCAACAACTTGGTAACCAGTGACATCACGCTCCCAGTTGATCCCACTGTAGTGCTCGCCATCAGTATTGGCACCCGCAACGAAATCCGCCATCACCGCCGCACTGCGGTCAACTAGCACTGGAATAGTTAAGCCTACTGGGCCAATTGAACCTGCACGAGCACCAACCACAGCAAGAATGTCTTCTTCTTTAGCCATTTCTAATGGTGCAAATACTAGCGGATGTTTGTCTGCTTTTAACTCATTCAGTTCATGGTCGCCACGTAGTACCAATGCAACTAACCCACGTTTACCTGCTTCGTCTGCCGCACCGTAAACAATTAAGGTTTTTACGCTTTGCGTTGGTGCAATTTGGTGTTGCTCGTGAAGCTCGGCAATGGTCTTTGCATTGGGTGTAGCAAAACGCGTCAACGCTTGCGTTGGCGCTGGGCGCTCAATATTCGGAGCTAACGCCTCTGCTTTTTCGATATTGGCGGCGTAGTCGCTGGCATCACTAAAAGCAATCGCATCTTCACCTGACTCAGCCAACACGTGGAATTCGTGCGATACGCTTCCGCCAATTGAACCGGTATCAGCGATAACTGGGCGATAGTCTAAGCCTAAACGGTCAAAAATATTGCAATAGGCTTTGTGCATACGTTGATAAGTGGCACTTAAACATTCATCACTTAAGTGGAATGAATAGGCGTCTTTCATCAGGAATTCACGCGCACGCATTACACCAAAACGCGGACGAACTTCGTCACGCACTTTGGTTTGTACTTGGTAAAGGTTGATTGGCAGTTGCTTATAACTGCTAATTTCACGTCGTACTAAGTCCGTGATCACTTCTTCATGTGTAGGACCAAGTGCGAAAGGGCGGTCATGACGGTCAGCAATGCGTAATAGTTCTGGGCCGAATTGTTCCCAACGGCCAGATTCTTGCCAAAGATCCGCGGGCTGCATAACGGGCATCAGTACCTCAATGGCACCTGCTTTGTTCATTTCGTCACGCACGATCGCTTCTACTTTACGTAGCGTTTTTAAGCCTGACGGCAGCCAAGTGTAAAGGCCAGAAGCCAGTTTGCGGATCATCCCAGCGCGCAGCATCAACTGATGGCTAATCACCTCAGCATCTGAAGGCGTTTCTTTTAAAGTCGCAAGAAGATATTGACTAGTACGCATGTTATTTCCGTTATTGTTCGAATTGCAGCTGTAATCCCAATCGGCTTTAGGGAAAATAGTGAGTGAAGCGCCATAAAAGCCACTCATTCACCTCATTACCCGTATTAACGTTAGGGATAAATAGAGCCGTAGTTTAGCAGTGCGTTGTGCAGAGCAAAAGCGCTAGTTTACGTTTAAAAGGGGATTTTACGGCTTTTCTCGGGGGAAATGTCAGAATAACCGCTTCGTGCAGTTATTCTGACTTGAACGACTATTGCGCTTGGATAGACAAGGTCACACCACTTGCGGCTTGATAGCCCTGTAAACCTATGTACCAAGTGCCAGCCGCAGGTGCTGTGAAGGTACAAGTTTCTGCATTGCCGTTTTTATACGGACGACAATCGTAATTGCTGGTCGTTACGTCACTGCCTTGTTTTACGTATAGATCAGCATCGCCAGTCCCACCAGAAATGGTCACAGTCAGACTTTGATAACCAGCCCCCAGTTGCACTTGACGTTTTAGCCAGCTGTTTTTTGCCACGCTGAGGTTATTTTCTGTCTGGTTGATTGGCGTTGGCGTATCTGGATTGCCCGCTTGATATTGGCCGACTAACGTCACATTTTGAATGCTGTTCCATGCCTCGACCATCACATAATAAGTGCCCGCTTGAACAGAGCCGATAGCACATTGCTCAGTGCTGTTTGAGTTGGTGCTCTTACAGTCATAGCTTTGAAGTGTCGGCGGTTGACCAAACTTCACGTAGAGATCTGCATCGCCGCTGCCACCGTTGGTGTTAAACTGCAAATTGGTCACACCTGCTGGCACCTCCAAAGTATAAACCAGCTGCTCTTTAGCGTTGGCAGTCAGTCCTGTTACCGGTACGCCATTTTCCAGTGTATTATCGATAGGAGGTGGAACATCGCCAGCGTTTTTGCCCATCTCCGCCACAAACGCAACCGCGAGTTTGGCGAATTTCGCGGCGTGGCTGGAATCGTAGCTTGTATCATTGGTGGTGTGAATGCTGCGGTTAATATCACCCATACGAGATTCAAACGGCATTGAGGCTGGGTAACCTTGCTGATACCAAGAAGCATGATCAGAACAACCATAGCCACATTGATCATAACCGTAGGTAACGGATGGCAGGTAAGTCTCAATTAACTGCTGCAAAAATTGATTTTGTGCCGCGTTGGTGTAATCGGTCATCATCACAATATCTTGTGTGGCAGTGCCATGGCGGCCAGTCATATCAAATTGAGTGACGCCAACCACTTGTTTACCGGCTGCTTTATACGCTTCCGCAATGGCTTTGGAGCCGCGTAAACCAACTTCTTCTGCCGCATAGCCGATGATTTGAATGGTGCGCTGTGGTTTATAATTGGTGTCAACAATCGCTTGCAGTGCTTCGGTTAATACCGAAATACCCGAAGCGTTATCGTCAGCACCTGGAGCGCGACCGGTCGTTGGACTGGACTGATTAATTGAGTCAAGGTGGCCACCAATGATGACAATTTCGGATGCCTTTTCAGCACCTTGAATAGTGGCAATAACGGATGGTTGGCCCCAAGAGTGAGCGTATTCAGTCACACTAATATCAGTGCGGCTTGACGCGATTTGCGACCATCTTGATTTGACCCAATTTGCCGCGTCGATGCCGGTTTGCTGCGTGTAATAGCGGTTGTGATAAGCGGTTAATGAATTAACGGTATTTTCTAGCGACTGAGTGTCGATAGTCGCTATCATCGCATTGACTTTTGCAGCATTATCAATAGTGTAGGTTGCGACAAGTTGATTTGCGGCTGCATGACTGAGCTGCGCAAGATAGGCTTCGGCCTCAAGCTGTGAGTCGTGGCGTACAAAACCCCCACAGCGATGGTAGTTATCATGCATAAAACCACTCAGTTCAGTATCTTGAGCGGCATCCATATGCATAATCGCGATATTGGCAGGCCCGCCCGGCAATAACTTAAACGCTTGGCCTTTGATGTTCTGTTGTAGTTTAAAATGTTGCGCTGCTTGGGCGTCGGTGGTTATCCAGATTTTTGGTGCATCTGCTAAAGCCGATGCACTGCTAAAGGCCGTGATGGCGAGAAGTATTGAATTTATTTTCATCATGACTTTCCAAAAAAAAGGGAGCACTAGGCTCCCTGATTTAAATTGCTGCTTAGTTGGCAGAGATATTGAGTGTTACACCGCTGGCTGCAGAGTAACCGCGTAGGTCAATATACCAAGTGCCTGCTTGTGGGTTAGTGAAAGTGCAAGTTTCGCTGTTACCATTTTTGTAAGGGCGACATAGGTAGCTTGTGGTGGTTGATTGTGAACCAAAATTCACATACAAATCTGCATCACCTGTGCCGCCAGAGATTGTCACTGTCAGGTTAGAGTAACCTGCTGCTAAATCTTGAGTGAAACGAGTCCAGCCGTTGCGTGCAACGCTCACATTGCTTTCAGTGCGGTTGATTGGATCAGTACCTGGATCGCCACCAGTTGTGTAGCTACCAGTGAGGCTTACACCTGAAATTTGGTTCCAAGCT
The DNA here is from genome assembly GCF_042643375.1 of Pseudoalteromonas fenneropenaei. Taxonomy (NCBI): domain Bacteria; kingdom Pseudomonadati; phylum Pseudomonadota; class Gammaproteobacteria; order Alteromonadales; family Pseudoalteromonadaceae; genus Pseudoalteromonas; species Pseudoalteromonas fenneropenaei. The sequence goes on along the minus strand of NZ_JBHRSD010000011.1, from coordinate 3,582 downwards.
TCTACCATGACATAGTACTTACCAGTTTGAACGTTACTGATAGCACAGCTTTCAGTGCTGCTCGAGTTAGTGCTCTTACAATCAGAAACATCTAAACTTGGACGGCTACCAAATTTAACGTAAAGATCAGCATCACCAGAACCACCTGAGGTTGCAAAGTTCAAGTTAGTCGCACCGCTTGGTACATCAAGCGTAAAGAATTTTTGCTCTTTCGCCGCACCACTGATACCAGTGTAAGGCACGCCATTCGTTAATGGTGTATCAACTGGCGGTGGTGGTGGTGTAGTACCACACGTTGAACCTGATGACAGGTTTGACGTGACACCCACTACAGCCAAGGCTGCTTGTACGTCATCTACGTTAAAGTTCAGGTCGCACGCGGCGTCCATCACACCGTTACCCGCTAAATCCCAGTTAGTGCTAGCTGTCCAGTAGAGCTGGTTAGCACGCGCCATAATTTGGAACGCTTTTTTGGTATCCCAACCTGGTTTATTTGCTAGCGTATAAAAAGCTTTGTTGAATACACCTGAGCTATAGTGAACGTCCATACCACTGGTGTAGTTCGATTGGTGACCAATCGAACGGCCATCTTTCGTTGGGTCATCCATGTAACGTAGCGCACCATTGCTCTTGAAGATTTCTTGACCGACTAACCAGTCATTTGAACCTTTCATATAGAACTCAGCTGCTTCACCTGCCATATCTGAAAACGCTTCGTTCAAGCCGCCTGATTTGCCGCTGTACACTAAACCAGAGTTTTGTTCAGTGAAACCATGGCTTACTTCGTGTGCTGATACATCTAGGCTGACTAATGGATAGAAAGTGTTAGCACCGTCACCAAAGGTCATCGCGCTACCGTCCCAGAAGGCGTTTTCATAGTTGTTGCTGTAATGCACGCGCATTTTCAGCTGGAATGATAATGGTGCAGTACCAATCCAATCGTTATACATGTTGAACACCACATTACCGAAGTAATGCGCGTCATTTAATGGCGAATAAGCGCCATTAATTTGCTTCACTGTATTTTCTGGACAGGTAAAACTAAATGCCGTTGTGCCACTGGTGCCGTGGTTTAGGTTAATGGTACGGACATTGGTATTTTCCATAGTACAAGTGTTACCAGATTGAGCCACGTCAAGGTAGCCGAAATCTGTACCATACTGATATTGACCCGTTTTGGTATTACCACCTGGACCTGTTGCATTCGCATGTTGGAGGTTTTCCAGCTCATAGAGCACTTCGCCAGAATTTGCATCAATTATCATATATGGACGGCTTGGCTCGTCACCGTAGGTAACAAAAGTAACTTCATAAACAAGGCGCGCTTTAGAGTTGTCATCCAACCATACCGCTAAACGCTGTGACTTATTGTGTATTTGCTCTGCAGAAACCGCTTTAGCAGAGGCTAGATTTTTTGCTTTTAGTGCTGCGGCAAACACTTGGTGCTCTTTGAGCAAAGGTTTTACGCTAGGTAGGTCATGTTCGATTTTGTATACTGCAGCACCGTGCGCGCGTTTTAAAGCGCCATTAGCGGTTATTGTTAGGTTTACAGTGTCACCGATCACGGGCAAATTTTTGTAATGCTGTTGGAAGCGGTATGCTGTACTACCATCCGCTTGTGGGTAGGCTTTTACTTCTACTAGGTCATCACTAGCACTTAAACCGATCAGACTTTTCTTATTGGTATTAGCCGTCGCGACTGTCATACCAGACGCTGTTAGGTTTTGTAGCTCAGGCTGTATGTTTAAATATTTCTTCTCTGCAGCTTGAACAGCGCCAGCTTGGATAACCAAACCAGCCAGTGTTGCGATTGTTATTTTTGAAAGTTTCATCTAGATAGACTCCTTGATATTGACTTGGCATCGCTCAATTAGAGGGAAATGCCTTCGACGTACCGCGCTGGGTACGTCATTCAGCCTAGATCAAAAAATCAAAAAGCAAACATTTATTTCACAATTAATAAACAAAATTTTCAAGATATTGAAATATATCACCTTATTGATTAAAATATACGCTACTGAAATTGTAAATGTAAAGTTATTAATACGCTTTGGCGCAAATTAATACATTATTTTTGCTGTTTTATTTCCGTTACGTGATTATGCAGACCGTCAACCGTCCATTTGATGTTAAAGTCATCTAAACTCATCCCATAGCTTTGACTTGCTTCCTTTTGTGCTTTATAGGCAGGACGAGGATCTTGTTTTAACACTTGGGAGATAAAATTTTTCATTTGCTCGTATTGAGGTAGTGCGTGTAGCTGTTGTTCAGCTTGTTCAGAAAAGCTCACTGTCATTTCAGTTTCTGGGCGGGTGTCTGCAAATCCGGCACTGGCATCAGGTAGCGAGTCAGAGTAGGGCAAATAAGGCTTGATATCTAGAATGGGGGTGCCATCAAGTAGGTCTATACCAGATAGTAAGAGCGCTAATTTACCTTGCTTATATTCTACACCTTCAAGCTTAACTGCGCTCATGCCGATGCCATTGGGGCGAAATGTGGCACGGGTAGCAAATACGCCTTTTCTTTCATTACCCCCTAAGCGCGGGGGTCTAACTAACGCAGAATACCCTTTATCAGCTGTTTCATGAAAACGGAATAGCAGCCAAAGATGTGAAAAATCTTCTATGCCGCGGACAAAATCGGGCCGGCAAAACTCTTGGCAAAACTCCAATCTCGCTTTGGCATCTGGCACTAACCTTGGTTGTCGGGGTATTGCAAACTTTTGTTTGTAGGGCGAGCGAATATAGCCAATTGGGTGAAGTTGATAAGCATCCATAGGAGGTTTCTGCGTTGCCTTGAAAGAAACGCCGATTTTAACCGCTCACCTGATAACAGCCAAGTGTAATGGCCTGTAATTCCCTTAAATTATTACCTTGGCTATGCTGGGTGGCGTTGTTGTCACTTAGGTCAAAGACATGAAAACATTGACTACTAACCTGACCCCAGATGTTAGTTGGCGTCGCGCCGCAGTGGATACTGAGATTGTTGGTGCGCGTGCGCAAAGTTTTAAACATTGGCTGGATAGCCGCCACTGCGCAACACCATTATTAAACTATAACGCTGCTTTGGCGAGTAATTGCGAGCAAATGAGTGATCAGAAACCGCAAAGTGATTATGCCGTAATTACCTATGTCTGATTTCGAAAAACACATCGCTAGTATACTCAGCCGGACTGCAGCACAGCAATCAGATGCTGTCCGTGCCGCACTAAAACGGGCGTTGCTGTCAGAGCAAGCCATGCTACAGCAGACTATGGCTTTGGTTGCGACAGGCAGCATAGCACCGAAACAGTTTGAAGCTGAATTAGCAAATCATATCAAGCAAGTGCTAAGCCATTTCTCTAATGAACTTGCTATAAATCAGGAGCGTTCGAAGATTTTAGTGCAAACAACCTTGTTTGAACTCGCTAAAAGTGTGCTCCACACCTACTCCTGTTAAGAAGTTTGCAGGGACGCAGCTTCAACAAAAAAAGGCCACCGAAGTGGCCTTACAGACTGTTGAAAAAGGGCTAGACACAGATCTAGCCCTTTGATCTAATAAGCACAGTGAGTATCGAGAGTTCACCATGCTTAAAGACAAAAC